>NZ_JBIDDG010000022.1:0-118391 GCF_043205005.1 Micromonospora sp. NPDC047620
TCCTGACCGCCGGGCTGGCGGTGTCTGCCTGTGGAGCCGGTGTAAGACCTCAACGGGAACCCTCCCGAACGGGGCGGTCGGCGATGAAACAGGAACCCCTGGGGCGACCCAGGGAATCCCCGTCCTCTAGGACGGGGAGGATGTCAATCCCCGACCGTGCCAGCACCCCACGCACGGCGCAACCGGACATCGTTGCCCTCGGCCGTCGCGGGCCGCTAGGGTCGGACCCGTGACTGCCGGGTCGGCCATGGGCCACGAGCGGACAGGGCACCCGGCCATCCGGTGAGCCGGGGGCGGGCCCGCGGCCCGCCGATGCGCCACATCTTCCGGTGTCGACGTCGCGTCCACCGCTTCGCGCGCCCTTCCCACCGTCCACGCCGGTCGTACGCCGGCGCGACTCCACCTTCGCCGCCACCGGTCGCCGGGCGGGCGATCCACTGTGGCCGCACTCCTCCTGCCCAGCAGAAAGCAGAGCATGCCCAACGACTTCAACCAGCAGATCATCGACGAGTTCCGCGCCAACGCCGGCCGCGTCGGCGGCCCCTTCGAGGGCGCCCGGCTCATCCTGCTCACCACCACCGGGGCCCGCTCGGGAGCCCCGCACACCACCCCGGTCGGCTACCTGCCCGACTCGGACCGCATCCTGGTCATCGCCTCCGCCGGAGGCGGCCCGAAGCACCCGGACTGGTACCACAACCTGCGCGCCGACCCGCTCGCCACTGTGGAGGACGGCGTCTTCACCTACCAGGCGCGCGCGGAGGTGCTGACCGGGAACGAACGCGACGCGGTCTTCGCCCGGGCCGTGGAGGCCGACCCGGGCTGGGCCGCGTACCAGGCGAAGACGTCGCGGGTGATCCCGGTGCTGGCGTTACACCAGGTGGCGGGCGGGCCGCCGAACGCGCCGTCCTGGGGCGCGGCGCTCAAACTGGTCCACGACGCGTTCCGGCGGGAACTCGCGCTGATTCGCGACGAGGTCGACCGCTGCGGTGCGGGCCTGGGCGCGCAGCTGCGGGTGAACTGCCTGACCGTCTGCCAGGGCCTGCACCACCACCACACCAACGAGGACGAGGGCATGTTCGCCGCCCTCGACGGGCAGCGCCCCGACCTCGCCCCTACCCTGGCGCGGCTGCGCGAGGAACACCAACGGATCGCGGCGCTCGTCGCGCGTCTCCAGCAGGTCGTCGGCGCACCCGACGCCGACCCGGTCGAGGTCCGCCGGGAGGTCGCGCGGCTCATCACCGAGCTGGAGGCCCATCTGGCGTACGAGGAGGAGCAGCTCATCCCCGTTCTCGACGCGACCGGCTAGCGGCGGCCCGTGGTGCGTGCGCTCCGGCGGCCTCGCCCGCCGCCGGGGCGCACGGTCGCCGCGGCGCACGGCCGGGTTGCGCCCCGAGTTGAGGGTTCAGTGCTTCCAAATGCGGACAAATGGCGCGCAGGTCTCAATAAGCATTTAAATGAAAAACTTGAGGCATGGACGTCGACGAAATGAAGCTCTACATCTGCCGGACCTTCGCCGGGGTGACCGCACCCGAGGCGAACGGGGATACCTTCTTTCTCTACGACCCGCAACGGGACCTGCCGGCCGAGCGGCAGTTGCCGTTCGCGACGATCGTGACCGGCGACCACTACGACACCGCCTCCGCGTTGAGCCGGCAGGGCTTCTGGCGGCTCAACATCGGGTTGACCCGGGCCGGGTACGCGGCCCTGTTCGGGGCCCCGTCGACGCGGGGCGAGCACGGCGAGACGGACGCGCGCGTCGACCACGCGGCGACGGACGTCGTCCTGCCGCATCCGGTCTACGCGGCGCAGCACTGGGTGTGCGTGGTGAACCCCGGCGAGGCGACCCTGGGCACGGTGCGCACGCTGCTGGCCGACGCGTACGACTTCGCGGTCCGCAAGCACGCCAACCATCGGGCCCGCCGTACCCCGTCCTGACCACGCGCAGATCCTGTCCTGTCTCACCGACGACACCGAGTGGACGGTCTTCGGCACCTTCCATCTGAAGGGCAAGGAGGCGTACGACGCCACGATCGAGGGCCCAGGGCGTCACCACCAGCTCCACGCGCAGCCGGCCGTCGGTCTCCTTCATCAGCACGTCGGCCCGGTCCGGCTGCCCGTCCCGCGACGACTCCCGCGGCTCGAATCCGCGCGCCTCGTCCATCAACACCTCGTGGACGGCGGGGCACCTGAGCGTCGGCAGAACGAAACCCACCGGTGCCGCGTTCCGACGCGCCGCCGCTGGCCCGCCCCGGGACCGCTTGGTCCACGACGTCCGCACCCACGGCGCCGTAACATCCACAAACCGATCATGGTAATCGCCGGGCTGGTCGCCGATGGCTGCAACGTCGGGCTGACCCCGGTGAACCGCCGGGGCGTCCCGGATGCCCGGTCGCCACCCGGACCGTTGACGACCTGTCGATGCTCACGCCACCGGCCACCACGTTCGCCCCGCAGGGGCGTCTTTGACGAACACGATCCCGTCATTGCTTGCCAGGTGGGCCGGGTCGAGCGGGGAGTAGCCGAACCAGGGGGACACGCGGGGAGCGGGCGTCACGTCGTCGAGGGCGACGGCCAGCCGGCGGGCGTCGACGACGTATCGGTCCTCCGGGAGCGCGTACAGGAGTCCTTCGATGGTGTCCGGGGGTGGGGTGTCCACGCCGTGGTGGCGGATCGTGCCGAGGGCCGTGGCCATGAAGGCGTACCCCTCGCCCAGTCGGGCGCTGACGATCGCCCCGGCACTCCACCATTCCACCGGCAGGCCGCCCATCTGCATCATGCTCTTGTCCCGCTGCAGATGTCCGTTGTGGGCGTGCGCCAGCGCCGGACCGCGCTCGGCGATGGCGAGCAGGTTGGCGGCCATCATCGAAGCCCGCGCGCCCAGCAACCGCGCCATGCGGCTCGGTGACGGGTCGGCCATCCAGAAGTGGTACCGCAGCAGCCCGGTGGCGGTACGGCCGTACATGCGTGCCCGGTCCCAGTCGTCTGGCGCGGACGCCGCGACCAGGTGTGGCGTCTGCGCGTCGAGCAGGGCTACCAGGTCGTCGGCGAGCAGCCGCAACTGTTTGGCCTCGGCCGTCTGCCCCACGGACTGGGACGGGTCCATCATCGCGGCGGGACTGGTCCACCGGTCGTCGGCGCCGATCAGGCGGTCGAGCGTTTCCGGGGTGCAGGGAAGCAGGTCGGCGTCAACCCAGGCGGTGAGGTAGGCGTGGAGTGCGGTGAGGGCCTGCCGAGGGCTCGCGGCGCCGGTGATCTCCAGCGGGCCATCGAAACCGGCGAAGCGCAGCCGCTCGGACGCGGACCGTCCGTCGTTGTACGCGCGCATCCAGCTCACCAGCTCGCGGTTGGCTGCGGACGCGCCGAACCCGTGGCTGAAGCCGCGCTCCATGACCTCGTCGAGGGTGCCCGTGCCCGAGGTGACGTAGTCGTCCACGACCACGCCCATCAGGCAGTCGCTCTCGATCGCGACCGTCCGGTAGCCCTCCCGCTCGACGAGTTGCCGGAAGAGCTCGTTTCGCACGTCGAGCAGAACGTCCTCGCCGTGGGTGGGCTCGCCCAAGGCGAGCAATCGGGGCCGAGCCGGAAGCAGCCCCATGACAGAGGCAGCGTCAACGACATGAGCGGTGTCTGTGATACCGGTGGTCATACCATCAACGGTATCGTTGAACCGACGGTTGAAAGTTGTGCGCGACATCGGCAGGACAGTGCGGCGAAACCTTCAAAACGACAGACAGCTCAGGCCGGTTGACCTGGCGCGCCGGCACGGTCTGTCCACACAGGCGATCAGGAACTACGAGGCGGCTGGCATCCTTCCGGACGCCGAACGCACCCCGCACGGCTACCGCACCTACACTCCGCTGCACGCGCACGCCCTGCACGCGTTCCTCGCCCTCGTGGCCGGGCATGGCCATCAGACGGCCGCGGCGATCATGCAGGCGATCAACCGCGACGCGACCGAGGACGCCCTGCGGCTCATCGACGAAAGTCACGCCCAGCTTCTCGACGACCGCCACACCCTCCAGGCCGTCGAAGCCGCGCTTTGCGACCTCAGTCCCGTACCGCAAGAACGCGGCGACACGTTCGTCGGCCCCCTGGCGAGGAGGCTCGGCGTACGCCCAGCCACCCTGCGCAAATGGGAACGCGCCGGCCTGGTCCGGCCGCGCCGCGACCCGCAGACGGGCTACCGGGTCTACAGCGCGGCCGACGTACGCGACGCCCTACTCATCCACCAGCTCAGACGAGGCGGCTACCTGCTGGAGCAGATCGCCCCGCTGATCGTCCAAGTCCGCTCCGCCGGAGGCGTCGCACCCCTTGGATCGATGCTGCGCGACTGGCATGCCCGCCTTTCGGCCCGCAGCCGCGCCATGCTCACCGGTGCCGCAGCACTGGACGCCTACCTCGGCTGCCGACTGGACCCGGCCCGGAGACAGGCCGACTTGCCGGATCGTTGACACGGTAGCCGTGGAGTTCGGCCGGATCGAAGGACCAGACCGGCGCTCGCGACACGATCTCTCCAGACCCTCGGTGGTAGAGGCGATGGTGTCGTCGAGGCCCGGCCGGTAGCCGTCGCTGGTGCCACGGTGAGGGTCGCAAGGCTCCGTGTCAGCCGGGGGTGAGGACGCAGAACTCGTTGCCCTCCGGGTCGGCCAGAACCGTCCACGGGACATCGCCCTGGCCCACATCCACCGCACCACCGACCGAACAGCAGCGGCTGGGGCTCACCGCCGGCTTCCGTTGCGATGTTCCTCAACCCGGGAGCGCCCAACTCTGCGCCGCCCATCGATTATCGGATTATCAGTAATGACAATCCGGAAACAGGCACGGACAAGGCCGACAAACCGGACGCACATCATAATGACTGTTCTTGGGTAACAACAGAACGCGATATTGTTGCGACGTGTCCAAAGTGTGCAGCCGATGCGAGAAGACGCGACCGCTCGACAGCTTCATGAAGGCCGGACGCGAGCTGCTCTCGTGCGCCCCGTGCCGCGAGTACGCCCGCGCCAACAACCACAAGAACCGCAGGGCCAATCCGGACAAGGTCCGAGCCGACAACCTCTGGTCCTTCTACCGAATCAGGCCGCAGGAGTACGACGCGTGGCGCGAGGCCCAGGACTATCGGTGCGCCATCTGCGGCAAACACGAGAGCGAACTAAGGGTCAGGTCCCGAGGCCGGCCACGACTTGACGGGACGCCGAACTCCGAGCCGTTCCGCCTCGTCGTGGACCGTTGCCACAACTCCCGGCGGGTGCGCGGCCTACTCTGCACCGAGTGCACCGTTGGCCTCGGCGCGTTCCAGGACTCGCCCGAGGCGCTCATGGCGGCTGCCCGCTACCTCCTCGCACGGGACGCGCCGCTCATGCCAGGGCCGAGCCCTGCAATGGAAGCGTGATCTGGCGGGACGGTACGCACCGGGGGACGGCGGCCGAGATCGCCGCCGCCCTCGGCCCTCGACATCACCCCCGGCTGGGCCCGCGCATCGACAGGGCAGCACCAGAGCGCCGACCCGGCGCCGAAGACCGTCAGGTGCGGGTGCCACGCATGACCGCCGTACAGCCATCGCAGTGCGCAGCCCGCCCATGACTCGAAACCCAGCCGACCGCCAGTCTGCGGCGGTTTCAGGTTACGAGCAGGCGAAGGCCGAGCTCTGCTGCGTCGAGAGCGACGAGGTCGCGGTTGCGTTCGGCCCACCGGCCTGAGGCGAGGTCATCACGGAGGCTGTGCACTGCCCGCTGCTCGGCCTCCGGGCCGACTCTGGCCCAGACCGATACCCCGCGACGGACGTTCTCGTCCAGGTATGCCTCGGGCCGGCGCCAGTAGGCCTCGAAGAGGCCGTCGGCGCAGTCCCACGGAATGAGCACCGGCTCCATGCGGGCTCCGATGGCGCCGGCCTGCTCGGTCAGCGAAGGTCGGCCGGCGAGAATGTCTGCGACCTCGGGCAGGTAGTCGCGGGTGAGCCAGAACCGGCGGCGCCATCCGGTGTCACTGGCGTCGTGCGTGAACACCACCACGCGGCGGGCCACACGCCGCATCTCGCGCAGCCCGCCGATCGGGTCCGGCCAGTGGTGAACGGTGGAAACAGCCATCGCGGCGTCGAAGGACTGGTCCTCGAACGGGAGGCTCTCCGCGGCGGCAGCCACGCACGGCGCTGCGTCTGCGGGGCGCTGCGCCCGCATGAGCGCCGACGGTTCCACCGCGGTGACGTCGCGGTCGGGGGGCTCGTAGGAGCCGGTGCCGGCCCCGACATTCAGTACCGTCCGTGCATCGCCGAGCGCGGCCCAGATCCTTGCGGCGATCCGCGGCTCGGTGCGCCGCGTCACGGTGTAAGTGGCTCCGATGGTGTCGTACAACTGCCCGCTGGACATGTCGCTGCCTCCCTGACTGTCACCATCCCACGCCGCGTGTGGGATGGCCTCGCTGCCCTGGATCGAGATCGATGGACGCCACGCCGAATCGCGTCTCACGGAAATGTCGCAAGCGACATCTCGGGTGACATCTCCATGAGAAGGCGACATGTTCAACGAGAACGTACACCTGAACTCTGAGCTGACGATGGAAGACTTGGCGGACGACCTGGCCGAGATCGGCTACCGACCCCGCGGGGCGTAGCAACCCCAGGTGCCGCCCGTTGCGCTGACCAGCTTGGTGGCGGTGACGGGGTCGCCACCCTCTCCACGGCGTTGCCGTCGGCGTCGGCCCGGCGGGCGCCCTGCCGCATCAGGGTCACTTCGGGTGGGCGCGTCCCAGGGCACCGGCTCTGCCCCACCGTCCGGGGATGTGGAGCAGTTCGATCCGGCCCATGCTCGGAGGCACGGCCGGTCTGGTCACCAGGTGCTCGCCGCGTGGCTCCATGCCGAGCATGGTTCGCAGCAGCAACAGCGGAGTGCCGGTGGACCACGCCTGCGGGCTGCACGCCGTGGGGTACAGCACGGGATATCTGGTCAGCGTCCGCTCGTAGCCGCCGAACGCCTCGGGCAGCCGCCCGTCGAAGTGTTCCGCGGCGTCGATGATTCCCTCGGCGATGTGCCCAGCCTCCTGGTGGAAGCCGTAGCGGCGTAGCCCCCAGGCGATGAAGGAGTTGTCGAACGGCCAGACGGTGCCGACGTGGTAGCCGATCGGGTTGTAGCGTCCCTGCCCCTGCGCGAGGGTGCGTACGCCCCAGCCAGAGAACAGTTGGGGGCCGAGCAGGTGTTCGGCGATCTTTCCGGCTCGGGATTCGTCGACGATGCCGCTCCACAGGAGGTGGCCGATGTTCGAGGAGAGGGCGTCGACCTGGCGGCCGTCGCCGTCGAGGGCGAGGGCGTAGTACTCGCCGTCGCAGACCCAGAAGTCGCGGTTGAAGCGTTGCTTGAGGTCGGCCGCCTGTTGTTCGAGGCGGTCGGCGTACGCCGGATCGTGCCAGAACTCGCGGGCCAGCCGCGCGCCGCGGATCTTGGCGTCGTAGGCGTAGCCCTGCAGCTCGCAGGTCGCCCGCGGCAGGCTGGGCAGCCGGCCGTCCCGGAAGGAGATCGAGTCCCAGGAGTCCTTCCAGCACTGGTTCTCCAGCCCGTTGAGCTCGTTGCGGCGCTGGTACCAGACGTAGCCGTCGCCCATGATGTCGCCGTACTCGTCGATCCAGTGCAGGGCGGCTCTCGCGGAACGCTCGAGAGACCGCACCAGGGCGCCGTCGCCGGTCCACCGCTCGTATTCGTCGAGCAGGATGACGTAGAGAGGTGTCGCGTCGGCGCTACCGAAGTACGGCGCGTGCGGCTGCTCCTCGAACGCGGTCGTCTCCCCGTACCGCATCTCGTGGAGAATCTTGCCCGGCTCCTCCTCGCGGAAGTCATCCAGAACGGAGCCCTGGCGCACGGCCAGCATGCGTAGCGTCGTGGCGGCGAGGTCGGGCGCGAACGGCAGCGCCTGGATGCTGGTGAGGATGCTGTCCCGGCCGAAGATCGCCATGAACCACGGCAGGCCGGCGGCGGGGATGGCATGTGTGCCGGCGATCAACGGCGCGAAGTGCAGCGCGGCGAGGTCAGCCAGGCTGCGCCGGTAGGTCATCGCCAACGTGGGGGAGTCGCAGGTGAGGCTGGGTGCCTCCGCGAGTCGGTCGGCCAGGTCCTGTCGAATCTGCTCTGTGGTCCGACCGGGTCTGCCTTCCAAGCTCTCCCGAAGGTCGCGCCCGCCCAGGCCCAGCGCCCGCACGTGTAGGTCGGTGAACCACTGGCCGTGCGGTCCGAGCCGAACGTGATACGTCAGGCCCCGCTCATCGACTCGGGCCGGCGCGCTGGACGAAACCAGGGTCTCCCGGCAGAACGCCTCCCGCTGATAGCCGAGACGCAGGCACCCGCCGTCGATCCGGAAGTAGTACCTCCCCCTCTTGTTCCGCACATCCTTGATCTCGAAAAGGTCGGCGAAGTCGCTCTCGACGTCGATCCGGATCCGCAGGTCGACGGGCTCGGGTTGGTGGTTGATCACCGTCAGTCGCTCGTTGAAGCTTCCGCCGATGGAACGGTCGCGAATGGCCGAAACGCCGACGTCGAGGAGCGGATTGGGGAGTATCGGGACGACGACAAAGCGGCTCTCGAAGTATTCGACCTCCTCGACGGTGAGCGCGTTGACCCGTTGGCCATTGATGGACAGGATCCACTTCGACAGGAATCGGGTGTCGAACGAGAAGAAACCAGTCGGGATGGTGGGGGACGCGTCGATGTCGCCGGTCTCCTCGCTGACCACGAACATGTTGCCGTCCAGCAGTCGGACGAGGCCGTCGCTCATGCCGCACGTCTCCGCTCGCGGCCGAGATCCCGAGGGTGCTGGGCTCCAGGCGGCCCCGGCATGAGCCGTAGGAAGGTGCGGGACAGCAGGAGATCGCCCTCCGCTCTGATTTCGTTGCGCAGCCACGCCGGGTAGAGCTGCGACTGGCCACTGACGATGCGGTCGAAGGTCGCCCGGCTGCCGTGGAGGGCGCAGTCGGCCTCGCCCCCGTCCCGCGAAACGCGGACATCGCCCCGTTCGATCGCCACGAACCAGCGGTCGACGCCCTGCTCGTGGGTGAGGTCGAACCGGATGGTCCCGGTGACCTCCTCGAGGAGGGCTTCGTGGCCGCGCCGGCCGAGCGCTTGGAAGAAGCTCGTGGTGGGATTCGACACGTCCGCCTCCCTCGAATGGGTGCCGAGCCAGGATGAGCCGCGTACCCACCCTGACCGGGAGCGAGGCACTGTTGCATCACCCGGATCGGATGATTTCCCCACGCCGCCCGCGGTCGCAGCCCAGGTTCCACCCGATCCGGGTGAGGCCGACCCACCCTGGTGCGAGTGATGCTGCTCCTGCTTCGGCGGATTTCCACGGCTTGGCTGAGGAACGCGGCCGGCAGCTGAGCCAGGCGACGTCACGCCCGGGGTTCCAGGAGCGGTGGGCCGCCGCGGGAAGCGGTCAGGTGCGCGCGCCCCCGAAGCCCAGCAGGACGGCGAGGCCCAGGGCGCTGCGCGGGGCGTACGGCACCCGCCACAGGCCGCCGTGCGCCGCGGCGTACGCCTCGTCCTGCCACGGGAGCGGCAGCGACGGCCCGCCGGTGCGCAGGGCGTGCACCAGCAGCGCGGCCATCAGCGTGTTGCTGGTCGCCGGCTCGAACACCTCGATGCCGAACCGGTGCGCGCCCGCGTACGCGGCGGCCAGCGCGCGGTTGCGCAGCACCGAGCGGGTGCGGGTGGGCGGCGCCACCGCGAACGACACGGTGGACCCGGCGTCGCGGGCCACCGTCGCCCGCCACCGTTGCAGCCGCTTCGCCAGCGCGTAGTTGGGCCCCTGCTGCGGGACGAGGCTGTCGTTGACGCGAGGGTCGACGCCCGGCGGGTAGTTGCGGTGCAGGAGCCTGCCCCCGGAGGCGACCCGCAGCGACCGGCGGACGATCCCGCGCGCCGCGTAGCCCCGTTCGGCGTGGCGTACCGCGTCGCCGGGGACGGCGAAGACGTCGGTGGGGGTGGCCAGGAAGGCGAGCGCCACGTCGTCGCGGCGGTCCTGCAGCCGCAGCGTGAGCGCGTCGACGGCCGTGGCGACCCGGACGTTGGTCGCGCCGTCGGCGTAGACGTAGTTGCCGAGCACGAGCCGGCCGTCGACGCCGAGCAGCCAGTCGGCCACCTGCGGGAGGTTGTGCAGCAGGTCGGCGCCGGCGCGGGCGGCCAGCGCCTCGTCGTCGGGGCCGGTGCCGGCAGGCACGGGCAGGTGGAGCCGGCCGCCGCAGCGGCGCGTCGTGTGCAGCAGCCGCCGCCAGATCTCCGGCCGCGGCAGGTCGACGGCGACCACGTCGCCACCCCAGCGCAGCACGGACGGCAGCGGACCCATCTCGGCGCCCGCGCCGAGCACCACGATGCGCTGGTCGCGCAGGTCGAGCCAGTCGGGGTTCGCCATGACGGCGCGTACGGCCTCGGCACAGGACGGCTCGACGACGCCGGCGGTGACCCAGGCGTCGAGCCGGCGGCGCAGGTCGTCGCCGCGCAGCCGCTGGCCCCGGTACGGCAGGGACAGCTCCCGCTGGACCTCACCGGTGCCGGCGACCGTCGCGGTGTGCAGCGGCGCGACGTCGGTGGCGGTGGTGAACACCTCGCCGAGGCCGATCTCGGTGCCGTCGGCGTGGACCACGCTCATCCGGCGGTGCAGCGCGGCGAGCCCGTCCCGGGCGATGGTGACCGCGGCGTCGCGGGAGAGCAGCCCGGCCTCGACGAGCCGCCGGAAGTGCCCGAGGTATCCGTGCCGCCAGTTCGTCTCGTGTTCGGCCGAGCGCGCGCCGACCGCGTCGACGGCCCGCAGTGCGTCGGCGACGACGGCCCGCCCGAGCGCGGAGGTGCTGCGCCCCGCGTCGGTCTTGGGGAACACCACCCCGGTCGGACCCTCCACGGCCACCATCCTTCCGCCCGGCCCGTCGGGCCGCCCTCGGTCGTCGGGTGCCACTCTGCCGTACCCGGTTGCGCGGCGCAGAGCGGGCCCGACGCGGGCGTACGAGCCGTGAGTCGCCAGAGCGCCCCCGGTCGCCGGTCAGCCGCGGTGGCGTACCTCGGTGTCCCAGATCGCGGCCCACGGACGCCGCAGGCCGCGGCAGAGCCAGATCGGCCCGCCGTTCTCGTCGTTGTCGACCTCGACCCGCTGGTCCACCCGGCCGGCGAGGGTGACCTCGGAGAACCAGCCGCGCAGCCGGTCCGGCCGCGCGAACCCGACCGCGAGCACCACGTCCGCGGTTTCCGGGGGGCGGCCGAAGGCGGCCATGCTGTTGTGGCCGGAGTAGGCGGGCGGCAGGTCGCGCGCCGGGCCGTAGCGGGCCACGGCGCCGGCCTCGCCGTAGTTGGCGGTGAGGATGACGGCCCGCTGCCGCTGGTCGGCGGGCAGGCCACGGTGGACGGTGGCGAGCGAGTCGGCGAAGGCGGGCCAGCCGATGGTCTCGCCGGCGTCGTAGTTGGCGGCGACGACGAAGCCGGGCAGCCGGTCGGCGGGCAGGACCGGCAGCAGCAGCACCGCGCTGCTGACAGCGGTCAGCACGGCGCCCACGGTCAGCAGGGCCCGGCGCGGCAGCACGCGACCTCGGGCGGCCCAGCCGGCGGTGACGACCGCCCCGGCGGCGGTGAGCACCAGCAGCAGCGGGGCGTCGTAGTAGCCCTTGCCGCCGGCGAGCAGCACGATGGCGACCACCACCAGCCAGGCCCACCCGACGGCCCGATAAGCCCGCCAGGCCGGCCGGCGCAGCAGCGTCACCAGCCCGGCGACCCAGATCGGCACCGTGAAGGGGCTGATGATGACGAACTGGAGGACGAGCGCGTCGAGCCGGCCACTGTAGGAGCTGTCGCCGCCGGCAATCGAGGCGGCCACCGACAGTTGCGGGAAGTCGTGTGCCGCCTGCCATGTCACGGTCGGCACGGCGAGCAGCAGGAAGAGGGCTGCGGCAGCGAGCACCCACCGGTCGCGCAGGAGCGGCCGCGGCCCGGCGATCAGGAGCCCGGCCAGCAGGCCCACGGCGAGCAGGGCCGGCAGCAGCTTGTTGAGCATGCCGACGCCGAGCGCGAGCCCGACGCCGAGAGCCCAACGGCTGTCCCCGGTGCGCAGCATCCGCACCGTGCCCAGCGCGGCTGCCAACCAGACCAGCAGGTCGACGCTGGTGGTGCTGAGCAGGTGACCGCCGGCGAGGACGATGCCGGCGGTCGCGGCGAGAAACGCGGCGTATGTCTGCGCGCCTCGCCCGGCGCCGAACTCGCGGGCGATCGCGGCGACCAGCAGGACCGCCGCGCCGCCGATCACCGCCGACGGGGTGCGCAGCGCCACCAGGCTGCCCGGGGCGATCGTGTCCGTCAGCCGGGCCAGCGCCGGGACCAGGGGGCCCTGGTCGACGTAGCCCCAGTCGAGGTGCCGGCCGCAGAGCAGGAAGTACAGCTCGTCGCGGTGGTAGCCGTAGCGGCCGGAGAGCAGCAGGAGCACCACCGTCGTGGCCGCCGCGACCGCCCAGGGGCCGGTGGCGCGGGGACCACGTGGGGTGGGACGGCCGTCCGCGGGCGTCGCGCGGCGGCGTGTCCGGGTGGCGACGTCGGCGACGGGATCGGCCATCGGCACATCATCGCCCCGCAGGCCGGCCCGCGCTGCCCCGTCGGGGTGGGTCCCGCGGGCGTCCGCGCCGGCTGCCCGCGGCGGGTCAGGTCCGTGTCGGGACGCGCAGTCGGCCGTCGACCATCTCGGCGACCTCGTCTACGCGGTCGAGGTGCCCCCGGTCGTGGGTGACCAGGACGGTGGCGGTGCCGCGCTGCCGGGTGAGCTCGGTGAGCAGATCGATGATCGCCGCGCCACGCTCGTGGTCCAGCGCGCTGGTGGGTTCGTCGACGAGCAGCACCGCCGGGTCGTTCATCAGGGCGCGGGCGATGTTGACCCGCTGGCGTTGCCCGCCGGAGAGCTGGTGCGGACGGCGGTCGGCCTGCCCGGTCAGCCCTACCGCGGCCAGCAACCGGGCGGCGCGGTCGCGCCCGGCGCGGCGGGAGCCGCCGCTGAGGTGGGCGATCACCTGCAACTGTTCGGCGGCGGTCAGCGAGGCGATGAGGTTGGGCTGCTGGAAGACGATTCCGACCTTCGCGCGTCGCAGGGCGGTCGTCTGGCGCCGGCTGAGGCCGGTGGTGTCGGTGCCGGCGATGACGACCCGGCCCGAGTCGGGGGTGATCAGGGTGGCGGCCACCGCCAGCAGGCTGGACTTGCCGGATCCGGACGGGCCGATGACGGCGGTGGTGGTGCCGGCCGGCACGCTCAGGTTGACGCGGTCGAGCGCGGTCAGTCGGGTGTCCCCGTCGGGGTAGGTCAGCGTGACGTCGGACAGTTCGAGGCTCATCGGGCGCTCCCCAGGGCGGTCAGCGGGTCGACGGAGGTGATGCGGCGGACGGAGAGGGCAGCGCCGGCAGCGCCGAGCGCGATCGTCACGGCGGCCGGCAGCAGGACGGATCCGGCGGTGAGCGCGAACGGCACGGCGCCGGCCGCCGCGGCGCCGATCGCGACGGCGAGCCCGGTGCCGACGGCCGTGCCGGCGAGCAACAGCGCCAGGGCCTGCCCGAGGGCGTCGCGCAGCAGGTGGCCGGTGGTGGCGCCGAGCGCCTTCAGCACGGCGATGTCGGGGCCGCGCTGGATGGTCCACACGGTGAAGAACGCGCCGATGACCAGGGCGGAGATCGCGAACAGCATGCCGCGCATGAGCTGGAGCGAGCCGTTCTCGGCGGTGTGCGAGCCGATCGCGGACAACGCTGCCGTACGGGTCACGGTGCGGGTGTCCAACTGCCGGTCGGCGTCGGCGAGGTCGGCGTCGGAGTCGGTGGTCAGCGCGATGACGGTGGCGGAGTCGTCGGCGGCGCCGGGGGCCAGGTGCTGCCAGTCGGCCAGGTCGGTCCAGATGACCGGGGTGTGGCTGTGGGAGGCGTCGCCGGCCACCGCGGCGACGGTCAGTCGCCGACCGCCGACGACCACGTCCTGGCCCGGCCGGGCAGCCAGGGCCTCGGCCGCCCCCTCGGACAGCACGGCCTGCCCGGCGGCGACGGTGCCGGGGGCCAGGCGCGAGTCGGACGCGACGCCGAACGCGGACAGCGCGGCGGTGCGGTCGCCGGCGCTGACCCTGGTGGTCGTGATGCCGAGTGGGGCGGCGCTGCGCACCCCCGGGACAGCCCGCCAGCGCAGCCACTGCTCCCGGGTGACGGTCGACTCGGTGAAGGAGAGCTTCTGCCCGTCGGCCGGAGCGGAGAACACCAGGTGGTCGGCGGGCAGGTCGGTGATGGCCGAGGTGCTGTCCCGGCCCAGCCCGGCGGTCAGGCCGGACAGCAGGACGACCAGCAGCGTCATCAGCGTCACGACCGTTCCCATCAGGGCGAACCGGCCCTTGGCGAACCGCAGATCTCTCCACGCGACGAACACGAGCGCAGCAACCTTCCGTTGGTGGGCGAGGCCGCGGCGGCGGCCCGACACCAACCCTCGCCCGATCCACGCCGGTCGGCATCGCGCCGCGGATCGGGCCCGTGGCGTCGAAGTGCGCACGTCAGGATCAACCCTTTGGTTGATGGCGGCGGCCGTGCACGCCCTAGCCTGGAGTCATCGTGAACCCGGAATCGCTCACCCGGCCGCTGCGCGTGCTGCGCGTCTGCCTGCACCTGCTGGTCGGGGCTCTGCTCGTGGTGGTCGCCGGACGTGCCCTGGCGGGGCAGGCCCCGCACCGCGCCGCCGTGCTCGCCGCGTCGGCGGCGCTGGCCGTCGGCTACGCCGTCGGTGCCGCGTTGCCGCTGGTCCGCCGGTCCCGTCGCGCGGCGGCGGCGTGGCTGGCGGCGCTGACCGTCGGGTGGCTGGTGCTGCTCGGCCTGACCCCGGACGGGGTGTGGCTCGCGTTCCCCCTGTTCCTGCTGCACCTGCACCTGCTGCCGGTCCGGTGGGGGATCGTCGCGGTGGCGGCGACGACGGTGGCGGCGGTGGGTGGCGTGGTCGCGCACCAGGGTGCCGTCACGCCGGGCGTGGTGCTCGGGCCGGTCCTCGGCGCCGCCGTCTCCGTCGGCACGGTGCTGGGCTACCAGGCGTTGTACCGGGAGAGCGAACACCGCCGGCAGTTGATCGAGCAGCTGACCGCCACCCGCAGCGAGCTGGCCGCCGCCGAGCACGCCGCCGGCGTCCTGGCCGAACGCGAACGCCTGGCCCGCGAGATCCACGACACCCTCGCGCAGGGGCTGTCCAGCATCCAACTGTTGCTGCGCGCCGCCCAGCGGGCCCTGCCGGAGCGGCTGGATGTCGCCGGCGACCACGTCGAGCAGGCCCGCCGGACGGCGCAGGACAACCTGGTGGAGGCCCGACGGTTCGTGCGTGCCCTGGCGCCGCCCGGTCTCGACGGCGGCTCGCTGCCGGCGGCGCTGCGGCGGTTGTGCGCCACGACCGCCGCCCGGTCGGGGATGGCGGTGGACTGCGACCTCGACGGGACGGCGGTGCGCCTGCCGACCCCGCACGAGGTGGCGCTGCTGCGCATCGCCCAGTCCGCGTTGGCCAACGCCGTGCGCCACGCCGGGGCCACCCGCGTCGAGGTGACGCTGCGGTACCGGGAGCGCGGCGTCGTCCTGGCCGTGGTCGACGACGGCAGCGGCTTCGACCCCGGGGCCGTCGCCGGTCGCGGTGACGGCGGGTTCGGGCTGGCGGCGATGCGGGCGCGGGCCGAGGAGCTGGGTGGCACGCTGACCGTGGAGTCGACGTCCGGCCGGGGGACCGCGCTGACCGTCGCCTTCGCCCACCCGTACGACGGGGCACCGGTGGGCGCGTGAGCGATCCGATCCGGCTGCTGCTGGCCGACGACCACCCGGTCGTCCGGGCCGGCCTGCGCGCCGTCCTCGCCACCGAACCCGACCTCGAGGTGGTCGCCGAGGCCGCCACCGCCGAGCAGGCCGTCGCGCTCGCCGAACGGGACCGGGTGGAAGTGGTGCTGATGGACCTGCAGTTCGGTGCGGGCATGCACGGCGCCGAGGCCACCGCCGCCATCACCGCGCGCGCGGGCGGCCCGGTCGTGCTGGTGCTGACCACGTACGACACGGACGCCGACATCCTCGCCGCGGTCGAGGCCGGCGCGTCGGGTTACCTGCTCAAGGACGCCCCGCCAGAGGAACTTGCCGCGGCGGTGCGCGCCGCCGCCGCCGGCAGGTCGGCTCTCGCCCCGGCGGTCGCCCACCGGCTGATGGACCGGATGCGCGCCCCGGGCACCGCGCTGAGTAGACGCGAGACCGAGGTCCTCCAGCTCGTCGCCGACGGGCTGTCCAACCAGCAGATCAGCAGGCGGCTGCACGTCAGCCACGCCACCGTCAAGACGCACCTGGTCCACGTCTACGGCAAGCTCGGGGTCGACTCCCGCACCGCCGCCGTCGCCGCCGCCCGGGCCCGCGGGTTGATCCGCCGCTGACCGGCGGGCGACGTCGGGGGCTGGCGGGAGTCGTCGCGGGCCGCGAGGATGACCCGGGTGAGAAACGAGCCGAGCGCGCTCGCCGGCTTCACCGAGCTGTGGAGCACCGCCCGTTGTCGCCGGGTGGCGCGTCGATCCTGATGTTCGAGCCGTCGGGCACCCCGGCGTCGGGGACCGGCACGATCCGGTCTCCGACCACGTGGACGCCACGACGGGTCACCCGCTCCCGACCGTTCACCGCGCGGCGGTCGCGAGGGCGCCGTCGCGCGGCGCTGTGGTGAGTCGTCGTACGCCGGGCACGACGGCGGTGCCAGCGCAGGCGACGAGGACCAGCGCGCCCGCCGTGAGCAGTGGCATGCCCTCTCCCCAGGCCCGCGCCGCGACCGGCGCGAGGGCGTAACCCAGCGGCATCGCGCCGAGGGAGACCAGCCAGTCGTACGAGGTGACGCGGGCGAGGACGTGGGGCGGGAACTGCCCCTGCACGACGGTCTCCCACACGGGGTTGAGGTAGCCGAGGGCGGTCAGCGCGACGCCGTAGGCGACGACGACCAGCGGGGCGGGGGCGGCGACGGCGAGCAGGGCCAGCGGCGCGGCGTAGCTGGCGAGGCCGAGGTTGGCCACCAGCACCGGGCGGCGGGGGCGGATCCGGGCGGCGAGCAGCGAGCCGACGAGCATGCCCACCGCGCCGGCCTGGAGCATCAGCACCCAGACGCCCTCGCCGCCGAGGCGTCCCACGGCGACCGCCGGGCCGAGGGTCGTCAGGACGGCGGCGGCGCCGTTCCAGACGCCGTGGCCGAGCAGGCTGGTCCAGAACCAGTCGCGGCTGCGGACCTCCCGCCAGCCGTGGGTCAGGTCGGCGAGGACGCTTCGTTTCGGCATCGGGACGTGGCGGACCCGGACGACCGCGAGCAGCAGCGCGCTGAGCGCGAACGTCGCGGCGTCGAGGACGAACGCCCAGCCGGGGCCGGCGGCCCAGATCAGCGCGCCCGCGAGGGCGGGCCCGGCGAGGCGGCTGGCGTTGGCGGTGACGCCCATCAGCGCGTTGGCCTGTTGCCGTTGCGTCGCGTCGACGGTGCCGGCGACCAGGGGCGAGGCGGTGGGCAGGGCGAACGCGCCGGCGGCGCCGCCGACGGCGGCGGCCACCGCGATCACGCCGAGCGACGCCTGGCCGAGGAGTTCGAGGCCGACGACGAGTTGCGCGACGCAGCGTACGAGGTCGGCGAGGATCGCGACGCGGCGGGCGTCGAGCCGGTCGGCGAGCACGCCGCCGAGGGGCAGCAGGAGCAGGCGGGGCACCATCGCGCAGGCCAGCACGAGGGCGAGGGCACCGGTCGAGCCGGTCGCGCGGAGCACGGCCAGGGCCAGGGCGGCGGGCACGACGGCGTCGCCGACGGCGGAGACGGTGCGGCCGAGGAAGAGCAGCCGGAACGGGCGTACGCGGAGGGGATGAGTCACCGGACCAAGGTACTTCGACACCGAATCTTTCGACAACGAATATTTTGGCGACGGCATAGGGTGGGTCCATGACCGACCGCGACCGCGTCGACCGCCACGTCGAGCGCTGGCTGCCGATCCTGCCGACCCTCGACCCCGACGTCGAAGGCGCGGTGACGCGGATGCAGTTCCTCACCCGGCACCTGCGGGAGGTCAAGGAGCGGAGCCTCGTCGACCTGGACCTGCAGGGCCACGAGTACGACACCCTGCACGCCCTGGCCGGCCGAGGGGGCCGGGCCGCGCCGTCGGACCTGGCGCGCGACATGGCGATGGCTCCCGCCTCCGTCACCGCCCGCGTCGACGCGCTGGTCCGGCGCGGCTTCGTGCACCGGATCCCGTCCACCACCGACCGGCGGCGGGTCGACGTGGAGTTGACCGAGGCAGGCCGGGCCGCCTGGCGGGGGGCCATGGACGTCGGCGGCGCCGAGGAGCACCGACTGCTGGCCGCCCTCGCCCCGGACGAGCGACGACTGCTGTCCGACCTGCTGCGTCGGGTCGTGCTGCGCGCCGAGGCCCCGGGCGACTGACCGCCCGGAAATGCCGTGGCGGCGGGCGTACGCCGGCTGGCAGGGTGACCGGCATGACAGCGCAGGCTCTGGCGGGAGCGCTCGCCGACGACGTACGACGGCGGGTTTTCGCGGCGATCGTGTTGGGCGGCGCCGACGCCCCGGCGGTGGCCGAGCGCACCGGGCTGCCCGCCCGGCAGGTGGTCACCGCGGTCCGGCGGCTCGTCGACGCGGGCCTGGTGGCCGACGGCGACGGTGAGCTGCGGGTGGACGCCGACCGGCTGCGGGAGGCCGCCCGCACGCCGGCGGAGCCCCGACCGGCGGGGGAGCCCGCGGACCGGGTGCTGCGCACGTTCCTGCGCGACGGCGTCCTGGTCGGGTTGCCGGCGCAGCGCGGCCGGCGGCGGGTGCTGCTGGCGCACGTCGCGACGTCCTTCGAGCCGGGGGTGCGCTATCCGGAGCGGGCGGTGGACGAGGTGCTGCGGCGGTGGTGCGAGGGTGGGGGTTCCGACCACGTGACGCTGCGGCGGTATCTGGTCGACGAGCAGTTGCTGGCCCGGGAGCAGGGCGTCTACTGGCGCATCGGCGGCTGATCGTCCGCGCCGCGAACCGGCTGCCCCGGACCACCTTGTTAGCCTCGGCGCATGACCTCGCGTGCGCCGGGCGGCAGCACCCCCGACCTCATGTTCATGCTCTCCTGGGCCAGTCACGCGTTGATGGCGGAGCATGCCGCGGGCCTGGCCGAACTCGGCATCTCGCCCCGGGCGCACTGCGTGCTGCTCAAGGCCCGGGCGGGGGGGCTGACGCAGCGCCAGCTCGGCGAGCTGTGCGGAATCGACAAGACCACGATGGTCGTCACCCTCGACCAGTTGGAGACGGCCGGGCTGGCGCGGCGGCGCCCGTCGCCCAGCGACCGGCGGGCCCGCCTCGTGGAGGTCACCGAGGAGGGCGAGAAGGTCCTCGACCAGGCGCAGCGGATCGCCGCCCGGATCCAGGACGACGTGCTGGCCGCGCTGCCCGAGGCCGATCGCGCGGTCTTCCTGCGGTCGATCGCGAACCTGGTCGGCGGCCGGCTCAGCGGCACCGGGGCCTGCGGCCCGGGCGGGCGCGACGGATGTTAGTTCCGCGATAGATAGTCCCGACCAAGACGATCTGATACGGTCGCATCCGTTGGTGTCCCCTGACCCAGGAGCAGCCGTGACCGCGACCGCAGAAACCGCCCCCACCACCCCGTCCGTCCGCCGGCGGGCGCTCGGCGTCGGCGCCGCCGTCCTGGCCTGCGCGCTGATCTGGACCGTCGGCGCGATCGCGGGGGTCGACTACACCGTCGAGAACCCCGGCCAGCCCGCCTTCACCGTCGGGCTCGCCCCCGTCGTCGTATTCTCCCTCGTCTCTGCCCTGGTCGGCTGGGTCGGGCTGGTCGTGCTGGAGCGCTTCCTCGGCCGGCGGGCCGCCGTCGTCTGGGCGGTCCTCGCGGTGGTGCTGGCCCTGCTCTCCCTCGCCCCGGTCTTCACCACCGAGGCCACCGCCGGGGCCAAGGTCGCCCTGGGCGCGATGCACCTGGCGGTGGCCGCGGTGCTGATCCCGCTGCTGCCGGCCCGCCGCGCCTGACCCGCCCCGTCCGCCGTGGCGGCGGCGCCGCCACGGCGGATATTCCCTTGCCGGGCGCGTGATGATCGACGGGTGACGACGACAGACTGGACCGTGGCCCCGACCCATCCCGACCACCCGGACGCGGCGATCCTGCTCGAGGCGTACTACGAGGAGATGGTCCGCCGCTACCACGGCCGGCCGGTCCGCCCGGGCGAGGTCGCGGCGGCGATGGCCGACGACCCGAGCCACGACCTGACCGCCCCCACCGGGTTCCTCCTCGTCGCCCACCGCGACGAACACCCGGCCGCCTGCGCCGGGCTGAGATTCCTGCCGGACTGGGCGGAGCTGACCCGGGTGTACGTGCGTCCCGCGCACCGCGGTCGCGGCGGCGGCGCGCTCCTGCTCGCCGCCGTGGAGGAACGGGCGCGCGCCGCCGGCGTCGCCCGGATCCGGCTGGACACCCGCAGCGACCTCGTCGAGGCCCGCGCCTTGTACGCCCGGCACGGCTACCGGGAGATCCCGGCGTACAACGACGGCGTCTACGCCGAGCACTGGTTCGAGAAGGTCCTCCAGTTGACGACGGCAGCGCCACGCGCTAAATAGAGAAGTGGCAGGTTGAGTCACTAGGACTCAACTTAGGACCTTCGGCCAGGAGAACCGAGGAGGCAGGACCATGTTGATGCGCACCGACCCGTTCCGTGAGATCGACCGGCTCACCGAGCAGTTCTTCGGCACCGCCGCGCGCCCCGCGGTCATGCCGTTGGACGCCTACCGCGACGGTGACTGGTTCTACGCGGCGTTCGACCTGCCCGGCGTCGACCCGGACAGCATCGACTGCACTGTGGAGCGCAACGTGCTGACCGTCCGTGCGGAGCGGCGCCGGCCCACCGGCGACAGCATCGAGCTCGTCGCCGCCGAACGCCCGATGGGCACCTTCACCCGGCGGCTGTTCCTCGGCGACACCCTCGACACCGACAGGCTCGAGGCCGGCTACGACAACGGCGTGCTGACCCTGCGGATCCCGGTGGCGGAGCGGGCCAAGCCCCGCCGCGTGACCATCACCGCCGCGGGCGACGGCAACGGCCGCAAGCAGATCAACGCCTGAGCATCCGCCGGGGGCGGGACGACCGGCGCGGCCGTCCCGCCCCCGGTCACGTCCCGGGACAGGCCTGGCGGCACGACGCGGGCGGATAGAGCGCGGCCAGAGCGTGCGCGGTGGCGGTGAGCCGGTCGCGCAGCTCGGCCGGCTCGAGCACCTCCACCTGCGCGCCGAGCTTGAGCAACTCCACGTGGCCGTGCTGCACCGACTCGATCGGCACCGTCGTGTGCACCCAGCCGGCCGGGTCCGGCTCGGAGGCTGCCGCCCGCGCCGCCCGGCTCATCGCCGGCGGCAGGACGTGCGCCGCCAGCTCCAGCGCGGCCGTCGTCATCCGCACCCGGGCCTCGTCCCGGTACACGCCGCGCTCGTACCGGTCGGCGTGCTCCTGCCAGCAGCGGGCCAGGTCGAAACCGTCCGGACGGTCGAACCGTTCGTCGAGGACGGTCAGCGCCAGGACCGCCGCGACCCGGTAGGTGCGCACCTGCCCGTCGGCGTCGGCCACCAGGTACCAGCGGCCGGCCTTGAGCACCACGCCCAGCGGGGCCAGCGTCCGGGTCACCTCCCGCGGAGCCTTCCACCGTCGGTAGCGCACCTCGACGCGCCGGTCCTCCCACACCGCTCGGGCCAGCTCGGCCAGGTGCGGCGTGGGTTCGGGCTCCCGGAACCAGGTGGGGGCGTCGAGGTGGAACCGCTGCCGGATCCGGCCGCCCCGGTCGGCCAGCTCCGCCGGCAGGGCGGCCCGCAGCTTCAGCTCGGCGGCGGCGAGCACCGACCCGAGGCCCAGCTCGGCGGCGGGGCCGGGCATGCCGGCCAGGGACAGCGCCTCCGCCTCGCCGGCGGTCAACCCGGTGAGCCGGGTGCGGTAGCCGTCGACCAGCCGGTAGCCGCCGGCGGGGCCGCGATCGGCGTAGACCGGCACCCCGGCGGCGCCGAGCGACTCCACGTCCCGGTAGACGGTGCGCACCGACACCTCCAGGGCCTCGGCCAGCTCCGGGGCGGTCATCCGGCCCCGGGTCTGCAGGAGCAGCAGCAGGGAGACCAGCCGACTCGCGCGCACCGCCCGACCGTACCGCCCCCGGTCGGTGGTAAGCCGGCCGCCGCGAGGGTGGGAATCCCCCGCCGCTAGGCGGGAGAGGATGTCAAGTAGGGCGCGCCTCCTCCCGTTTGCCAGCCGGAGCTGGGAACCTTTTTCACATGCTGTCCCCGAACGCCCCGGCGCGGCCCCGCCAGTCGCCCCCGCCGGCCCTGCCCGTCGGGCCCGCCGACTTCACCGAGGCGTGGCTGCGCAACCGGCGGCTGTCCGAGCACACCCGCGACGCGTACCGGCGGGACGTCGCCGGGTGGCTCGCCTGGTGCGCCGCCCGCGAGCTGGACCCGCTGCACGCGAACTTCCTGCACGTCAACGAGTACGCCCGGGGGCTGGAGGCGACGCTGGCCGCGCGCAGCGGCAAGCCGCTCACCCCGGCCACGGTCGCCCGCCGGCTCTCGGCCCTGTCGAGCTGGTACGACTTCCTGGCCAAGCTGCGGGCCGTGGACGCCAACCCGGTCGCCGGCGCAGACCGGCCCCGCATCGACCGGGACCACTCCGCCACGGTGGGGCTCAGCCCGGAGGAGGTGGACGCGCTGCTCGCCGCCGCCGAGGCCGACACGGGGCCGACGGCCGCCCGCAATCGTGCCGCGATCGCGCTGCTGGCCGACCTCGGGCTGCGCGTCGGGGAGCTGGTCTCGCTCGACCTGACCGATCTGGGCGCCGAGCGGGGCCACCGCAGCGTCCGGTTCGTCGGCAAGGGCGGCAAGTCCCGCCGCCGCGCCCTGACCCCCGGCACCGCGTACGCGGTCGACGCGTACCTGGCCCAGCGGGCTGCCGCCCAGGGCGTGGCGGTGCACGAACTGACCGGCCCGCTGCTGGTCACCGGGACCGGGGCCCGGCTGGACCGGCACGCCGTGTTCCGGCTGGTACGTCGGCTGGCCCGGGCGGCCGGCATTGCGGCCTGGGCGAAGCTGTCGCCGCACTCGCTGCGGCACGCCTTCGCCACCACCGCCCGGGCCGAGGGTGTCCCGCTGGAGGACGTGCAGGACGCGATGGGCCACGCCGACCCGCGCACCACCCGCCGCTACGACCGGGACCGGCACAACCTCGACCGCGACCCCGCGTACGCCATCTGGGCGGCCCGGGCCCGCCGCCGCGGCTGACACCGGCGTCAGCGCGCCCGGGGGTGCCGCGCGGCGTTTCCTTCGCGCGCGGCACCCCCGGGCGCCTGCCGTGGGCCGCCCTGCGGGTGGCCGCCGCCGGCGGCGGTGGTCAGCCCTGCGGGCGGGGGCAGATGCAGAACGGCTGCCCGGCCGGGTCGGTCAGCACCACCCACCGGTCGCCGCCGGGCTGGAAGTCCGGCTTCGTGGCACCGGCGGCGGCGAACTCCTTCTCGGCCTGCGCGAGGTCGTCGACGTACAGGTCGAGGTGGTAGCGCTTGCCGGCGTCCTCGTCCGGCCAGGACGGCGGCCGGTACCCCTCGACCAGGCCGAAGCCCACGGCCACGCCCCCGGCGGTGACCATCGCGTACTCCGGCTGGCTGTGGGTGATCTCCCCACCGAGGACGCGCTGCCAGAACGCGGCGTGGGCGACGGGGTCGGGACTGTCGAGGTTGACCATGGCCAGATCGGCGGTGACTGTCATGCCCGGCAGTCTGCCGCGCGTACCTGACATCCACTGTCAGGTACGCGCCCACCTCGCGGCGGTCTACGGGTCCGCGAGGGCGAGCAGGCGGCTCAGCGCGGCGATGCCCTCCTGGGTGCCGGCCGCGACCAGGACGTCGCCGTGAGCGAGGACGTACCCGTCCCCGGGTGCCGTGATCGTGCGGCCCGCGCGGAGCACGGCGATGACGGTCACGCCGCCGGTACGCGCGACGGCGTCGGCCAGGGGCCGGCCGTCGTAGGGCGACGCGGCCGTGACCGGCAGCTCGGCGACGCTGATCGCCTCGGGGCGCCGCTCCAGGTGCGTGACGTGGTCGACGGTGGCGACCGGGTGTAGCAGCTCGGCCACCTCCTGCGCCTCCGCGGGGCTGAGCGACAGCGACCGCTCGACGGTGTCCGGATCGCCGGGCGCGTACAGGACGAGGTCGCGCCGCCCGCCGCGGTAGCAGATGACCCCGAGCAGCTGCCCCTCGCTGGTGTGCACGGTGTAGCCGACGCCGATGCCGGGCAGCGGGACACGTTCGATCTGCATCATTGCCTCCTGTCCTGGGATGGTGCGGTGTGCGCCTGGCCGGTCTCGCCGAACCAGGTGGCCAGCCGTCCGGCGCGCGCGACGGCACGCAGGCGCCGTTCGGTGGCGTCGCGTACGGGTGGGGTGGTGAGCACGACGAGCTGGTCCCCGACGCGTAGCCGGTTGTGGTGGTCGGGCACGAAGGTGTCGTCGCCGCGGACGACGAGGGTGGTCGCGGCGGGCGGCGGCAGCCGCAGCTCGGGCAGGTAGACGCCGTGCAGGCGGGAGCCGGCCTCGACGGTGACGTGGATGAGGTCGGCGTCCATGGCGTCCAGCGGCGCCAGTTCGATCTGCAGGTCGGGCCCGACGTCGCGCGACGCGAGGCGGAGCCGGCGCGCCAGCCAGGGCAGGGTGGGCGCCTGGATGACCGTGAACACCACGACGAGCACGAAGACGATGTTGAAGACCTGCTCGCTGCCCGGAGCCCCCGCGACGACCGGGATGGTGGCCAGCACGATCGGCACGGCGCCGCGTAGCCCGGCCCACGACAGGAAGGCCTGTTCGCGCAGCGGGATGCGGAACGCGGCCAGCGAGACCAGCACGGACGCGGGCCGGGCGAGCAGCAGCAGGGCCGTGCCGACCACGATCGCGGGGACGATCGCGGCGGGCAGCTCGCTGGGCGTGGCCAGTAGGCCGAGCATCACGAACAGACCGATCTGGGCGATCCAGCCCAGCCCCTCGGCGACCGAGTGGGTGGCTCGACGGTGTGCCAGGCCGGAGTTGCCGAGCACCAGCCCCGCCAGGTAGGCGGCGAGGAACCCGCTGGTCTGGGTCAGGCCGGCGACCGCGAACGCCAGCACTCCGCAGGCGACCGTCGCGATGGGGTACAGGCCGGAGGTCGGCAGGGTCAGCCGCCGCAGCAGCCACACGCCGGCCGCCCCGGTCACCACGCCGATCGCGCCGCCGGCGACCAGCTGGTAGGCCATCGTGCCGATCAGAGACAGTGGGGCGACGGTGTCGAGGGTGGCGGCGCTGAAGGTGAGCACCAGGATCAGCGTCGGGGCGTCGTTGAGCCCCGATTCGGCCTCCACCAGGCTTGTCAGTCGTCGGGGCAGCGGTACCGACCGCAGGACGGAGAACACCGCCGCCGCGTCGGTGGACGACACGATCGCCCCCAGCAGCAGCGCCATCTGCCAGTCGACGTCCAGCAGCAGGTACGCCGCCCCCGCGGTGACCGCGACGCTGACGAACACGCCGACGGTGGCCAGCACCGACGCGGGCGCCAGCACGCCGCGTACGTCGCTGAACCTGGTGGTCAGGCCACCCTCCACCAGGATGACCGCCAGCGCCGCCAGGCCCAGGGCCTGCGCCAGGGCCGCGTCGTCGAAGGGGAAACCGGCGACGTCCTGGCCCAGCAGCAGGCCGACGCCGAGGTACGCCAGCAGGACCGGCATGCCCAGCCGGGCGGCCAGCCGGGCCGCGCCGACGCTGGCCAGGACCACGCCGGTGCCGACGGCCAGCGTCACGTACAGCTCGCCGAGGTTCACGTCGACCCCCTCGCGCCCGCGGCGGACGCGCCGTCGCGCGCGCCCCCGGGGCCGGCTACGCGGCGAAGTAGCGCAGCCACACGTACCCCCAGGCGATCACCGTCGTCAGCACCGTCGTGACGATGCCGTACCGGGTGAACTGCCAGAAGCTGATCGGCTCGCCGGCGCGGGCCGCGATGCCCAGCACGACGATGTTGGCGCTGGCCGCCACGGCCGTGCCGTTGCCGCCCAGGTCGGCGCCGAGGGCGAAGGACCACCACAGCGCCTCGCCGGTGACGGGATCCGGGGCGCCGGCGACGAGGTTCTCCACGATCGGCGCCATGGTCGCCGTGTAGGGGATGTTGTCGAAGAACGCGCCGAGCACCGCCGAGCCGAAGATCAGGCCGGTGGCCGCCGTGAGGAAGTTGTCGCCGACGGCGTCGCTGGCCCATTCCCCGATCAGCCCGATCACCCCGGTCTCGGTGAGGCCGGCGACCATCACGAACAGCCCGGTGAAGAGAACCAGCGTCGGCCACTCGACCTCGGCGAGGTAGGCCGACGTGTCCGCCCGGGTCACCAGGACCATCAGCCCGGCGCCGAGCAGCGCGACGACGGCCACGTCGACGTGGATCACCGTGTGCAGCATGAACCCGGCCATCACCAGGCCGAGCACGACCAGGCAGCGGACCAGCATCCTCGGGTCGGTGATGGCGGCGCGGGCATCCATGTCGCGTACGGCCTCGAACCGCTCCGGGTGGTACACGAACGAGCGGCGGAACATGACCCGCGCCAGCACCAGGAACGCGAGGAACATCAGCACCGTGACCGGCGCCATGTGCACCAGGAAGTCGTTGAAACTCAACCCGGCCCGGCTACCGATGATGATGTTGGGCGGATCGCCGATCAGGGTCGACGCGCCGGCGATGTTGGAGGCGAGCACCTCGGCGATCAGGTACGGCGCGGCGGGGACACCCAGCCGGCGGCACACCGAGATGGTGATCGGAGCGACCAGCATGACCGTGGTGACGTTGTCCAGGAACGGCGACAGGGCACCGGTGATCGCCATGAGCAGCACCATCAGCCGGTACGGGCGCCCCCGCGAGCGCTGTGCCGCCCAGATCGCCAGGAACTCGAACACCCCGGTCTGTTTGATCACCCCGACGATGATCATCATGCCGAGGAGCAGGAAGATGACGTCCCAGTCGATGCCGGCGTGCTGCTCGTAGAACACGTGCGACCCGGGCACGAGCCCGAGCAGGGCCATCAGGCCGGCGGCGCCCAGCACCACCGCGACCCGGTTGATTTTCTCTGTGGCGATGAACACGAACGCGACCACGAAGATGGCGGTCGCGGCCAGGGCGGGCCAGACGCTCACGGGCGCCTGCCCGGCGGGCCGTTCTCCGTGCTGGTGGGCCGGTGTTCACCAGCGTGGATCGCGGCTTCCGGTGGCACGGGTGCTGACAGCATGAGGTGACGGTTCACGGGGTTCTCCCAGGAGGGGTTCGGCGCAACGGGGCAGCGCACCGGCAGGCGGTGCATCCGGGTGCGCAGGGGTGGGGCCCGAGCGGTCCGGGCCTGACTTCATGGTCATCCGCCCGGTGCGGGCCGACATCGGGGCTGACACCCATTTGCCGCCGTCGTCCCCCGGCGGTCGGCCCCGCCCGGCGCAGGTCGCGGCGGGCAAATGGGTGCGGGCACGCATTTACACCACGCGCGCCGGCGGGCAGGCTGGATCATGATGAGCGGGACCGCTGCGGAGCGTGACCACCCGCCGCCCGCCGGCCCGCCGACAACTGCCGATGCCGGCGCGGGCCGGCGGGGCACCAGGGCCGGGAAGGGAGGTGTCGTCGTGTCGCTGTTCTGGCGGATCTTCCTGCTCAACGCGGCGGTGCTCGTGACCGCCACGTTGCTGCTGCTCGGCCCGGTCACGGTGTCCACCCCGGTGCTGCTCACCGAGGCCGTCGTCCTGACCGTGGGCCTCGCCGCGATGCTGGTCGCCAACGCCGCGCTGCTGCGGGTCGGCCTGGCGCCGCTGCGCCGCCTGACCCGGGCCATGACCACCATCGACCTGCTCCAGCCCGAGCCGCGCCCGGTCCCGGCCGGGCAGGCCGGCATCGCGGAGCTGATCCGCGCCTTCAACGCCATGATCGACCGTCTGGAGGCGGAACGGGCGACCAGTGCGGCCGCCGCCCTGTCCGCCCAGGAGGCCGAGCGCCGCCGTATCGCCCAGGAGCTGCACGACGAGGTCGGCCAGACGCTGACCGCGGTCCTGCTCGAACTGAAACAGGTCGCCCGCCACGCGCCCGACCCGGTTCGCGCGCAGCTCGCCCAGGTGCAGGAGACCACCCGCGACAGCCTCGACGAGATTCGCCGCATCGCCCGCCGGCTACGCCCCGGGGTGCTGGAGGAACTCGGCCTGATCAGTGCCCTGAAGGCGCTCGTCACGGAGGTCACCGGGCACACCGAGCTGGCCGTGCGCCAACATCTCGGCGCGGACCTGCCGGCCCTCGACGGCGAGGCCGAGCTGGTGATCTACCGGGTCGCCCAGGAGGCCCTCACCAACACCGTCCGGCATGCCAGGGCCACCACCGTCGAAGTGTCCCTGGCGGCTCAGCCGGGCCACGTGCAGCTGCGGATCCGCGACGACGGCCGGGGCATCGGCGACGCGGCCGAGGGCGCCGGCATCCGCGGCATGCGCGAGCGGGCCCTGCTCATCGGCGCCCAGCTCGCCGTGACCCCCGGCCCCGCCGGCGGCACCGAGGTGCGGCTGCGGGTGCCGCTGACCGACCGGGACGGCCGGCCGTGACGACCCGCATCCTGCTCGCCGACGACCACGCCCTGGTGCGCCGCGGGGTCCGGCTCATCCTCGACAGCGAACCGGACCTGACGGTCGTGGCCGAGGCCGGCGACGGCGCGGAGGCCGTCGCCCTGGCCCAGGCCGAACGCCCCGACCTGGCCATCCTCGACATCGCCATGCCCCGGATGACCGGCCTGCAGGCGGCCCGGGAGCTGTCCCGGCAGCAGCCGGACCTACGCATCCTGATCCTGACGATGTACGACAACGAGCAGTACTTCTTCGAAGCCCTCAAGGTCGGCGCCAACGGCTACGTGCTCAAGTCCGTCGCCGACCGTGACCTGGTGGAGGCCTGTCGCGCCGCCGTACGCGACGAGCCGTTCCTCTATCCCGGCGCGATCAACGCCCTCATCCGCACCTACCTGGAACGCACCGCCCGGGGCGAGAGCCTGCCGGCCCGGGCCATCACCGAACGCGAGGAGGAGATCCTCAAGCTCGTCGCCGAGGGCCACTCGTCGAAGGAGATCGCCCGCCTGCTGTTCATCAGCGTCAAGACCGTCGAACGGCACCGGGCCAACCTGCTGCAGAAGCTCGGCCTCCGGGACCGGCTCGAGTTGACCCGCTACGCCATCCGGGCCGGCCTCATCGAGCCGTGAGCCGGCCCGGCGCGGCGGGGGCCCTTCCGGGTGGGTGCGTCGGCGGCTCGCGGGGCGCGCGCCGACGGGAGACGACGCGGTGCCCGTCCGGACCGGGCCGACTTTTCCTGCGGGCGGCCCCACCGGTTCTCTACGGTCGACGGGTGGGCGCTGAACAGCCGTGGAGCCGGCCGGCCCGGCGGCGCCGCCCGATGCGCACCGGGCTGGTGTTCGCGGGCGTCGCCGTGCTGCTGTGCTGCGTCGGGGTGGCCGGGCTGGGCGCCTGGAACGTGCAGGTGGTCACGCAGGCCAGCGGCCCGGTGCGGGAGACCGCCGACGGGTTCCTGCGCTCGGTCGCCGCGGGCGACACCGACGGCGCGTACGACCGGCTCTGCGCCGACGCGCGCACCCGGTGGAGCCCGATCGGGTTCACCAGCTGGCTACGCACGCCGCCGCTGGTCAACGGCTACGAGATCCTCGACGTGTCGGTGGCGACGCGCGGCGGCCGCCCGCAGGGCACGGTGACGGTGCGGCTGACCCGCGACAGCGGGCTGACCGAGGAACGGAAGCTGTCGGTGGTGCGGGAGGGCGGCGACTGGCGGGTGTGCGGCGACCCGTACTGACGTGTCAGCGGCGCGGGCCGAGCTCGCCGGCCCGGTAGTGCCGCCGGCACAGCACCTGGTAGCGCACCTCCGCGCTGTCCACCGTGTCGCCGATGACGACCTGTTCGCCCTCGCGGACGACCCGCCCGCCGACCACCCGGGCGTTGAGCAGCCCTTCCCGGCCGCACCAGCAGAGCACCTCGACCTGGATGCGGGCCACCTCGTCGGCGAGTTCGAACAGCCGCTGCGCGGCCGGGAACAGGCAGGACCGGAAGTCGGTGGCCAGCCCGAACGCGTACACGTCGACGTCGTAGCTGTCGACCAGCTCGGCCATCTGCTCGATGTGCTCGAGGTTGTAGAAGGAGGCCTCGTCGCAGATGAGGTAGTCGACGCGGACCCCCTCGGCCCACGTGTCGCGCACCAGCGTGCGCAGGTCGAGGTCGTCGGTGACCTCGACGGCCTCGTGGGCCAGCCCGATGCGGGTGGTGACCTGCGGGCCCAGCGAGCGGTCGATGCGGGTGGTGACCAGGCCACGGCGGCCCTGCCGGGCGTGGTTGTGGTTCATCTGCAGCGCCATCGTGGACTTGCCGCAGTCCATCGGTCCCCAGAAGAACTTCAACGCCGCGGCGTGCAGCGGACGCCCGTCCACGCCCCGCGCCGCGGCGCACCCGGCGGGGGAGTCGTCGGGGCCCAGCGGCGGGCGCGCCAGACAGGTCGGGGCGGCGGCGTGGTCGGTCACGGTCGGGCAGCCTAGCTGATCGACGTCCCCCGATCCGGTCGGTGCGGTCCGCGCTGCCTCACAGCACCCGGGGTGGGGTGTTGCCGGCGGCGACGATCGCGCGGCGGATCGGTACGGCCAGCAGCAGCAGGAACCCGACGATGAAGAAGATGAGCAGGGAGACCAGGCCCACCCGGTACGAGGAGGTCAGCTGGAACACCAGGCCGAAGGCCAGCGGGCCGAGCCAACTGGTGCCCTTGTCGCTGATCTCGTAGAAGCCGTAGTACTCGCCCTCCTTGCCGGCGGGGATGAGCTGGCTGAACAGCGACCGGCTCAGCGCCTGGCTGCCGCCGAGCACCAGGCCGATGGCCGCGCCGAGAACCATGAACGGCAGCGGCGCCTCGGCGGGTAGCCGGAACGCGCCGAGGATCACCCCGGTCCACAGCACCAGGCTGATCAGGACGGTCTTCCAGGCGCCGATGCGCTTGGCGAGCGCGCCGAGCAGCAGCGCGCCGCCGAAGGCGAGGAACTGCACCAGCAGGATGGTCACGATCAGGGTGCTCTGGCCGAGCTTCAGCTCCTCGGTGCCGTACTGGCTGGCCAGGGCGATGACGGTCTGGATGCCGTCGTTGTAGACCAGGAACGCGAGCAGGAAGAACAGCGTCAGCGGGTACGCCTTGATCTCCCGCAGGGTGCGGCCGAGCTGCCGGAACCCGTCGGTGACCGGGTTGCCGCCGGCCAGCGCGGCGGCGGTGGGGTGTTCGCGCAGCCAGCGCAGCGGAACCAGGGTGAACGCCGCCCACCACAGCCCGGCGGACACGATCGACCAGCGGGCCAGGTCGAGGGTGCGCTGGTGGTTGCCCTCCTCGCCGAGCATGCTGACCGCGACCAGGTTGAGTGCCAGCAGCAGGCCGCCGCCGAGGTAGCCGAGGGCCCAGCCGCGGCTGGAGATGCCGTCGCGGTCGTCGGGGCCGCCGAGCTGCGGCAGGAACGAGTTGTAGACCACGACTCCGGCGCCGAAGGCGATGTTCGCGACCACGAACAGCGCCCCGCCGAGCAGGTACCGGTCGCCGGTGACGAAGAGCATGCCGACGGTGGCGCCGGCGCCGGTGAAGGCGGCGGCGGCCAGCAGCCGCTTCTTGTGCGCCGAGCGGTCGGCGATCGCGCCGACGATCGGCAGCGCGAACACGGTGAGGAACACCGACAACGACACCAGGTACGGGAAGTAGGAGCCGGCGGCGACCTTGATGCCCAGCGGGTACACGTACCCGGAGCAGGTGTCGGCGCCGAGTTCGCAGCCGGCGGCCAGTTCGGTGACGGTGGTCAGGAACGGGCCGAGGAACACGGTGATCACCGTGGTGGAGAAGGCGGACATCGCCCAGTCGTAGAAGTACCAGCCGGTGCGTTCGCGGCGGGTGCTCGCCGGGGCGGGGGTGTCGCCCACCGTGGGGGCGGCGGTCTCGGCCATCGGGGTCCTTCGAGGCGGGTCAGGCGGCCCAGTGGCCGCGGCTGCGGTAGACGTCGCGCAGCACGCCGACGTGATCGGTCATGATGCCATCCACTCCAAGATCAAGTAACTCGTGCATCTCGGCAGGTTCGTCGATCGTCCAAACGTGCACCTGCAGGCCGAGTCGGTGGGCGTAGCGCAGGAACCGTCCGTCCACCACACGCACCCGCCCGTAGCGCACCGGCACCTGGGCGGCGACGACCGACGGGGGCAGCCGCAGCGCCCGGCCGGTCAGCGAGGCCATCCGCAGCCGGGCCACCCCGCGCATGCCGAGGCTGGTGGCGATCCGGCCCCCGGTGCTGGCGCGCAGCCGGGCCAGCCGGGCGTCGCTGAACGAGGCGAGCAGCACCCGGTCGCCGGCGTTGGCGCGCGCGACCGTGGCCACGGTCGGGTCGACGCCGCCGTCGGCCTTGACGTCGATGTTGAACCGGACCTCGGGCCAGGCGTCGAGGACCTCGTCGAGGCGGGGCACCACGGCGGCGCCGCCGACGCGTACCGAGGCCAGGTCCGCCCAGCGCAGGTCGGCGATGCGCCCCGGCTCGCCGGTGACCCGCGTCAGGGTGGCGTCGTGGAAGACCACCGCCACGCCGTCGGCGGTGCCGTGCACGTCGGTCTCCACGTACCGGTAGCCGAGCCCGATCGCGCGGGCGAACGCCGCGGCGGTGTTCTCGTCGCCCTCGGCGGCGCCGCCGCGGTGGGCGAAGGCAAGCGGCGCGGGGGCGTCGAGGTAGGGGTGACGGGTCAGCACGCGAGGCAGTATGCCGGTCTCCGGTTGCCGCGCGGCGACCAGCCCGTGACCGTTGATCGCCGGTGCGGACCGCTTCCCGGGGCGCCGCCGCCCAAGCCCCACGGGCGTGCGCCGAACCCACGGTCGCGCCGGTCGTTCGCTCACAGGCTGTCACGCCGCCATGAATCACTCAGCGTGCGGGGGTGTCAGGGCCGGGCGGGTGCCGGTTCTGCCCCTTTGCTCTGCAGCCCTATGTGCACCACCCTGTTGGCCTGCGGGTTCTCCCGGGGCTTGGCGCTGGCCGCTGTCCACGGGCGTCACTCTCGGTGGCTGGTGCGTCGATGGGTGCAGAGCAAAGGGCCGACAGGGGTACTCCAGTGGGGAGTGACCGCCTGTGCGCTCAGTGACGATTCGGGTGGCAGGACAGGTTCGCACGACAAGGCGGCCGTCGCGTGGGATGGCGGGCGGCGCGTGCGGGTGGCGGGCGGCGCGTGCTCCGGCTGCGGCCGGGACGAGACTCGGGTTCAGGACGTGGGGCGGCGGCGGTGCGAGCGGCTGGTGTCGGCGGGCCGGCCGGGGTCGACGTGTCGGGGCCGGTCGGGCTCGTCGGGTCGCAGCGGGACGAGGCCGTCGGTGATGGCGTCGATGATCCGGTCGGTGGCGCGCCGGGCCGTGCCGGGCGTGACGGGCGTGACGTCGCCCAGGTCGACCGGGTCGCCGAAGTGCACCCGGACCACGGGGCGTCGCCACATGGCGCGGGCGACACCGCGCAGCAGACCCTTCGGGGTGCGGTAGGGCAACACCTCGTGCGACCCCCACTGGGCGATCGGGATCACCGGCGCGGCGCAGGCCAGGGCGAGGCGGGCCGTGCCGGTCTTGCCGCGCTCGGGCCACATGCCGGGGTCCAGGCCGATGCGGCCCTCCGGGTAGACCAGGATCACCGAGCCGCCGGCGACGGCCGCGGCGGCGTCGTCGAGGGCCTGGTGTACGGCGCTGGTGCCCCGGTCGACGCGGATGTGCCCGGCGCGGCGCATCGCGGTGCCGATGACGGGGGTGCGGAACAGCCCGCCGGTGGCCATGATCCGGGGGGCGACGCCGCGGGCCTGGCAGGCGGCGGCGAGGACGACCGGGTCGAACGGGCTGATGTGGTTGGCGGCCAGGATCAGGGGGCCCCGGCGCAGCGCCTCGGGCACATCCCCGCTGACCTGGAGGCGGGCCACCAGCGCGACGACGGCGCGGGCGAGCAGTTGCGCGGCGCGCCAGATCAGCGGGGGCTGCCACGTCGGCTGGGCGGTGTCCATCAGCCGGCAATGGTCGCACGCGCGGACCGGGCGGCGGGGGCGGGGGCGTCGGTTCGGCCCCCGACGGGCGCGGCGGCCGCCGCGCCCGTCGGGGGCCGTTCGGCAGAGGTGATCAGGGTCATTGGTCCCGGGTTGGTTAGGGACCCCCGCCCCTGCCCATTCGTCTACGACGGGAAGTAGTATTTACTACGTCTCGTAGTATGCGCAGCTGGGGGTTTCAGGTGGACGCGTTGGACGTCGCCCGCTGGCAGTTCGGTGTCACCACCGTCTACCACTTTCTCTTCGTACCGTTGACCATCGGCCTGTCCGTGCTGGTGGCGATCCTGCAGACGATGTGGCATCGCACCGGCGACGAGAAGTACCTGAAGCTCACCAAGTTCTACGGCAAGCTCTTCCTGATCAACTTCGCGATGGGCGTGGTCACCGGCATCGTGCAGGAGTTCCAGTTCGGCATGAACTGGAGCGACTACTCCCGCTTCGTCGGCGACATCTTCGGCGCCCCCCTGGCAATCGAGGCGCTGGTCGCGTTCTTCCTCGAGTCGACCTTCATCGGCCTGTGGATCTTCGGCTGGGACCGGCTGCCCAAGCGGCTACACCTGGCCACCATCTGGGCCGCCGCGATCGGCACCAACCTGAGCGCGTACTTCATCCTCGCGGCGAACTCGTTCATGCAGAACCCGGTCGGCTACCGGATCAACCCCGACACCGGCCGCGCCGAACTCACCGACTTCCTCGCCGTGCTGACCAACAAGGTCGCCCTGGTCACCTTCCCGCACACCATCGCCGGCGCGTTCCTGGTCGCCGGCTCGCTGCTGGTCGCCGTCGCCATGTGGCACCTGATCCGCAACCGCGACTCGGCCGACACCCCGGCCTACCGGTTCGCCGCCAAGTTCGGCTCCTGGGTCACCCTGGTCGCCACCGCCGGCGTGATCATCACCGGCGACATCCAGGGCAAGATCATGACCGAGGTGCAGCCGATGAAGATGGCCGCCGCCGAGGGCCTCTACACCACCGAGAGCCCCGCCTCGTTCTCCGTGCTCACCGTCGGCAGCCTCGACGGCAGCCGCGAGCTGTTCGCCCTCAAGATCCCGTACCTGCTGTCGTTCCTCGGCACCGGCGACCCCAACGGCACAGTCCAGGGCATCAACGACCTGCAGGCCCAGTACGCCACCCAGTACGGCGCCGGCAACTACGCCCCGATCATCCCGGTCACCTACTGGAGCTTCCGCTTCATGATCGCCTTCGGGTTGGCGGCCGCCGCGATCGCGCTGCTGGTGCTCTGGAGCCAGCGCAAGGGCCGCACCCCGACCAGCAAGTGGCTGCTGCGCGCCGGCCTGGCCATGCCGCTGCTGCCGCTGGCCGCGAACTCCTTCGGCTGGATCTTCACCGAGATGGGCCGCCAGCCGTGGATCGTGTTCGGCGAGATGCTCACCCGCGACGGCGTGTCCCGCAGCGTGTCGATGACCGAGGTGCTCACCTCGTTCACCGCCTTCACCCTGATCTACGCCGCCCTCGCCGTGATCGAGGTCAAGCTGCTGCTGCGCTACGCCAAGGCCGGCGTACCCGACCTCGAACCGGCACCGGACACCGACGACACCGACGACGACGCCGAGCGCCCGCTCGCGTTCGCCTACTGATCACCGGAGACAACCGTGGAACTCACCACCATCTGGTTCCTGCTCGTCGCGGTCCTGTTCACCGGGTACTTCATCCTGGAGGGCTTCGACTTCGGCGTCGGCATGCTGCTGCCCGTGCTCGGCCGCAACGACCGGGAACGCCGCGTCCTGATCAACACCATCGGCCCGGTCTGGGACGGCAACGAGGTGTGGCTGATCACCGCCGGCGGCGCGATGTTCGCCGCCTTCCCCGAGTGGTACGCCACCCTGTTCTCCGGCTTCTACCTGCCGCTGCTGCTGATCCTGCTGGCCCTGATCGCCCGCGGCGTCGCCTTCGAGTACCGCCACAAGCGCCCCGAGGCGTCCTGGAAGCGGCGCTGGGACACGGCGATCTTCGTCGGCTCGGTGGTGCCCGCGGTGCTGTGGGGCGTGGCGTTCGCCAACATCCTGCGCGGCGTGCCGCTGGACGCCGAGCACGAGTACGTCGGCGGCCTGGTCGACCTGCTGCACCCGTACGCCCTGCTCGGCGGGGCGACCACCGCGGCGCTGTTCCTCACCCACGGCGCCGTGTTCATCGCGCTGAAGACCGTGGGCGAGGTTCGCGAGCGCGCCGGCGCGCTCGCGGTGCGCCTGGGCGTGGCCACCGCCGTGCTCGCGGTGGCGTTCCTGGCCTGGACGTTGACCATCCGCTCCAGCACGGCCGCCGTCGTGTTCGCCGTCGGCGCGGCCCTCGCCCTGCTCGGCGGTCTCGCCGCCGCCCGGGTACGCCGGGAGGGCTGGGCGTTCACCGGCACCGCCGTGGCGATCGGCCTGGCCGTGGCGACGCTGTTCGCGGCGCTGTTCCCGAACGTGCTGCCGTCCACCCTGGACGCGGCGGGGACGCTGACCGCCACCAACGCCGCCTCCACCCCCTACACCCTGAAGATCATGACCTGGGTGGCGGTGGTGTTCACCCCGATCGTGCTGGCCTACCAGGGCTGGACGTACTGGGTGTTCCGCAAGCGCATCGGAGTGGCCCACATCCCGCAGCACTGACCCGGCCCGGGACTAGGGTGAGGCGGTGACCGGCGGCGCGTGGACCAACCTGCTCGGCAGCGCGACGCCGGTCGTCGCCGCCCCGCTTGCCGGGGGCGCCACCACCTGCGCCCTGGTCCGCGCCGTCGCCGCGGCCGGCGGCTTCGCCTTCCTCGCCGCCGGCTACAAGACCCCCGGGGCGGTCGCCGCCGAGCTGGCCGAGCTGCGCGCCACCGGGACGCCGCACGGGGTGAACCTGTTCGTGCCCGGTGCCCGCGACATCGACGAGACCGCCTTCCGCCGGTACGCCCACCAGATCGCCGCCGAGGGCGCACCGTACGGGCTCGACCTGGCCGGCGCGCCGCTGGTGCACGACGACGACCACTGGCCGGACAAGATCGACCTGCTGCTGGCCGCCCCGGTGCCGGTGGTCAGCTTCACCTTCGGGCTGCCCGACCCGGCGGCGGTGACCGCGCTGCGCCACGCCGGCACCCGGGTGCTGGTCACGGTGACCTCGGTGGACGAGGCGCTCGCCGCACGCGAGCTGGGCGTCGACGGGCTGGTCGCCCAGGGCACCGAGGCCGGCGGGCACAGCGGCACCCACACCCCGCACCGGCCGGCCCCGCCGACCTCGACCCGACCCCTGGTCCACGACGTGCTCCGGGCCACCGGGCTGCCGGTGGTGGCCGCCGGCGGCGTCGCCGGCCCCGACGACGTCCGTGACCTGGTCGCCGCCGGCGCCACCGCGGTGGCCGTCGGAACGTTGCTGCTACGCACCGACGAGAGCGGGGCCAGCCGCACCCATCGCGACGCCCTGGCCGACCCGGCCCGTACCGGCACCGTGCTCACCCGCGCCTTCACCGGCCGGCCGGCGCGCGGGCTGCGCAACGCCTTCATCGACCGGTACGAGCCCGTCGCGCCGCTCGGCTATCCGGAGCTGCACCACCTGACCCGGGGCATGCGCGCGGCGGCGGCCGCGGCCGGGCACGCGGACCGGGTGCACCTGTGGGCCGGCACCGGCTACCGGCACGCCACCACCGGCCCCGCCGCCGCCGTGGTCGAGCGGCTGACCGCGACGCTCTGACCGGGCCACGTCCGGCACGACCCGCGCACCCGGGCCGCGGAACGTGACCAGCGCGGGTCACGCCGCGGCGGGGGTGCCGTTCCCGGCCGCCGCCAGCGCGGCGTCGGCCCGCTGCTTGACCAGGGTGAGGACGCGTCCGGCCACGGCCAGGTCCGCAGCGGGGACGTCCCCGTACAGCCGGGCGGTGATGCCGGCGACCGCGTCGGCGACGCGGCGCTGCACCTCCCGGCCGGCGTCGGTGAGCGCCAGCCCGGACCCGCCGGCGGGCAGCGCGCGCAGCAGGCCGCCGGCGACGAGCCCGTCCACCGCGGCCAGCACCACCGCCTGGTCGACCTTCAGCGCGCCGGTCATCCGCCGGAGGAGATGTGCCCGCTCGACCGCCCCGCCCTCGGCGGCGGCGTTCAGGGCGAGCGACTGGTGGAAGGTGGTGCCGAGCCGGGCCAGTTCGCGTTCCAGTAGGGCACGGCGCAACGTCATCACCATCACGCCCACCGGGCGGCGCGAACTCCAACGCATGGGGGAGACCCTCGCCGGCGTCCAGGACACCCTGCTCGCCCCGCTAACCCCCACCGAACGCGGCCAGCTCACCCGCCTGCTCGGCAAACTCCTCGCACACCACCGGCAGCGCCACTGACCGGCGAAACGCCGGCGGGACGGACGGCGCCACCGCCACCCGCCCCGCCGGCGCCCACCGCTCAGTGGGCCTCGCGCAACTCCGCCAGCCGCGCCTCGATCTCGGCCAGCTCCGCGCGCAGCTTCTCCGCCTGCTGCTCCGCCTCGGCACGCTCCGCCGCCATGATCTGCTCCACCGCCTCGTGCACCCCCGGCACGTCGACCAGCGCCACCATCCGCAGCGCCTCCGCCGGCTTGACCACGTACGGCTTCGCCAGGGACTTGCTGCCCTGCTGCGCCGCGACCGTCCACTCGCCGTCGGCGTACGCCAGCGTGACCGTCAGCCCCGTCGGGCCCTTCGGCTTCGCCGCCTTCACCGGCCGCCGCGCCGGCTTCGCCTCCGCCGTCTCCACCTTCGGCTCCTCCCGCTGCTCCCGCGGCGCCGGCACCGGCGCCCGGTCCAACACGAACTCCGGCTCCGCCGGCGCCGGCGCCGGCTCGGGCTCCGGCTGCGGCTCCGCCACCTTGCGGCCCACGCCCCGCGGCGCCACCGCCACGTCGGCGGGGGAGAAGGGCAGCTCGTCGCGACCGAACCGGACCACCACGAACTCGTCGGAGGCCGCCGGGTCGGTCAACTCCACCACCTGCCCCACCTGCCCGGCGATCTGGCCCGCCGCCGCGGTGAACACCACCTTCGGTTTCCGCCCCGCCGCCAACGCCTCCCGGATGGTGCGCACGTCCTCGTCGGACAACCCCTGGCCAGCGCCACCCATCAGTAACCTCTTCCCTCGTACACCTGTTCAGACGCCTGCCTTGATACCAGCCGGCCCCGACACGCGCGAGATCAACCCCCCAGCGCCCGCAGCGCCGCGTCGGCGTGCGCGTTCATGTCCAGTTCACTGTGGACCATCCCGATCACCCGCCAGTCCGTGCCGATCACGAACGTCATCCGCCGCGTGCTCAACGCGCCCAACGGCAGCCGCCGCCGCACCCCGAACCGGTCCGCCACCGCACCGTCCGGGTCGGACAGCAGCGGATAGTCGAACCCGTGCAACCGGGAGAACTCCGCCTGCCTCGCCACCGGGTCCCGGCTGATGCCCACCCGCTGCGCACCCACCGCCGCGAACTGCGCCGCCAGATCCCGGAAGTGGCAGCTCTCCGCCGTGCACCCACGGGTCAGCGCCGCCGGGTAGAAGAACAGCACCACCGGGCCGGCGGCCAGGAACTCCGACAACCGACGCGGCGTACCCGTCTCGTCTTGCAGCGCGAAGTCCTCCACCACGTCCCCGACACCCACACCCGCCACCGCACACCTCCACCGTCGTCACCCGGGTTGCGCCGAGCGTATGCGGCGACCGGGCCGCCCACCCCCACACCCGCCACCACCGTCCGCGCGTGTGACCTTCCCCTCCCGCGTCGGGCGTGCCGGTCGCGGTAACGTCAGCCCAGCAGCCACGGCAGGGGAGAGGCGCATTGAATCCCGTCACCGTCATCACCGGCGGCAGCCGCGGCATCGGCGCGGCCACCGCCCGCCGCCTCGCCCACGCCGGCCACCACGTCGTGTTCGGCTACCGCCGCGACCGCGATGCCGCCGACAAGGTGCTCGCCGACATCCACGCCGCCGGCGTACGCGGCCTCGCCGTGCCCGCCGACACCCGCGACCCCGAGCGGGTCGCCGCCCTGTTCGACGCCGCCGCCGACCTCGGCCCGATCACCGGCCTGGTCAACAACGCCGGCGTCACCAGCCCCATCGGCGCCTTCGTCGACCTCGACCCGGCCGACCTGCGCCACGTCGTCGACGTCAACCTCGTCGGCTACGTCCTGTGCGCCCAGCAGGCCGCCCGCCGGATGGGTAGCGGCGCCGCCATCGTCAACGTCTCCTCCGCCGCGGCCACCCTCGGCAGCCCCGGCGAGTACGTCCACTACGCCGCCGTCAAGGCCGCCACCGACACCCTCACCACCGGCCTCGCCAAGGAACTCGCCCCCCGCGGCATCCGCGTCAACGCCGTCGCTCCCGGCATCATCCGCACCGACATCCACGCCCTGTCCGGCCGACCCGACCGACCCGACACCGCCGCCGACCGCATCCCCCTCGGCCGCCCCGGCGAACCCGACGAGGTCGCCGCCGCCATCGCCTGGCTCCTCGGGCCCGACGCCACCTACACCACCGGCACCGTCCTCCGCGTCGCCGGCGGCCTGTAGCCGTCGCGGTGCTGCGCCTGCGCACCACCCTCGTCCTCGACCGCCGTCCCCGGCTCGTCGACGCGGGCTCGTGAGCGGAGGCGTCCGGGCAGGGGCGCGGCCACCCGATCGGTAGGAAAGTTTCACCGATTGCCCCGACCGATACAAATCATTACGATCGACGCCCATCACTCGACCGGGTGCCCGGGGACACCACGGGCCCGAACAGGGGAGACCCGATGAGCGACGACCTGGAAACACGCCGCCTGCTCGACACGCCCGCCCGGCGCCGCACCCTCCTCACCGCACTGGGCACCGGCATCGGCATCGGCGTCGTCGGCATGCCGAGCCCCGCCATGGCGGCGGTCGCCGGCTGGAGCAACCCCACCCTCGGCACCCTGACCTCCGGCTACAAGACCCCCAGCCGTCCCACCCACACCGGCTGGGACGTCGCCAACAACCAGGGCACCCCCGTCTACGCCACCGCCGACGGCACGGTCCGCGACATCAAGACCAACTCGTACCCCGGCGACACCACCAGCGGGCCCCTGCCCGGACGCACCGGCAACAGCGTCCACCTCAACCACGCCGACAGCTACTTCTCCTACTACGGCCACCTCCACCGCGTCCTGGTCAGCGTCGGCCAGCGGGTCAGCTGCGGACAACTGATCGGCCTCATGGGCAACACCGGCAACTCCAGCGGCCCGCACCTGCACTTCGAGATCCATCGCCCCCGACTGACCTCCACCGACCCCCGGATCTTCCTCGCCAACCGCGGCATCACCCTCGGCGCGACGGCCCCCGTCGGCAGCACCGGCTACCCGAGCGTCAGCCAGGGCGCCTCCGGATGGGTGCCCCGCACCATCCAGTACCTCCTGCGGGCCCGCGGCATCTCCGTCGTCGTCGACGGCGTCTTCGGACCGGCCTGCACCTCCGCCGTCAGGTCGTTCCAGACCAGCCGCGGCCTCTACGCCGACGGCATCGTCGGCCCGATCACCTGGACCGCCCTCATCCTGCCCCTGCTCGAAGGCAACTCCGGCGACCTCGTACGCGGCCTCCAGACCGCCCTCAACGCCCGCGGCGCCAACCTCCTCGTCGACGGCTCCTTCGGCGCGGTCACCGCCAACGCCGTACGCGGCTTCCAGAGCCGCAACGGCCTCGTCGCCGACGGCATCGTCGGCCCCGTCACGTGGAGCGTGCTCATCTGACCCCCGACGCCGACGTCACCGGCAACCGCCGGGTCGGCCCTCGCTGAGAACGTCAGTCGCACGGCGCCTCCGGCGCTGTCGGCCGCTTCCGCACGCTCGCCGCGCGGGTGGCTGGCGGCCGTTCACTCGGCGCCGCCACGAGTGCGCCTTCTGGTCGCGCCTGGAGCCGGCACGACGTCCTCTTGAGACGGCACTGCCCGGCCGGAGAGACCACCGGCCGGGCAGCATTCTGGCTCTGGTCAGTTGCCGGCAGCGCCCTTCAGGCCCTGCAGCATCTCGGCGAAGTCGGCGGTCTCCGCCGCAGGCGGCGTCTCGACGTTCACGGCCTTGCCGTAGTCGGTGTAGTCGACCGTCATGTCGCCCATCTTGCCCATGTCCAAGCCCGCCCGGCGCGGCCGGTACTGCTCGTCGACCCAGAGGTCGATCGTGAGCTCCTTGACGCCCTGCTTGGCGTACTGCTGCTCGACGCCCGACCGCAACTCGGCGTCGAGCTGCCCGAGGTAGGTCGCCACCGGAGCAGTGACGGTGTAGTGGACCGTGCGCGCCCCGTTCACCGTCTCCTCGCCGACGACCGTGACACCCTCGAGGGCGAGCAGCGTCTTGACCTGCTTGGTCGGGTCGACGTCCTCGAACTGCTTGGTGAAGTCCATCCCCGCCTGCTCGCCGGCCGCGGCCAGGTCCAGCTTCATCCAGCGCTTCCCACCGATGCTCGCGCGGTCCTTCGCCGGGATCTCGACGTAGAACACGCTGCTGATCATCCGGACGGTGGTCGGGGTGCCATCCGGGCCCGCCATCGTCATCTCGGCCTTGACCGGGTCGCCCAGATCGACCACGCCCTTCACCGAGATCTTCTCGCCGCCCGCCGTGCCCTGCATCGTCACGGTCACCGACTCGCTCTTGCCGGTGGCGTCAATCGTCTTCTGCAACGAACCCTTGAGATCACTGGCGAGCAACTCCAGCACGCTGGGCTGCACCGGCGCGTCCGAGCCGGGCTTCGAGCCGCAGGCAGTCACCGCGAGTACCGTGAGCGCGGAGACCGCCAGAACAGTGGTCTTCTTCCAAAGTGACACGTGACAGCTTCTTTCCCCGAAGGACTCTGGAGATCTCCCCAGACAGAGCGACGACACGCTATCCCAAGCGGTCAACATCGAGGCGCATCCCCGCCGAATCTTTTGGTGGGAACCGACACGCCGGCAGGGCAGCGGCGGCCACAACCGGCCCATACCGCCCACCCGCAGCATGGGCCGTCGCCCCCGGGCGCCACGGCCCGCCTGCCACCCACCCGGCACCGACCGCGCCGACCAGCGGACCTGGTGTCGACCGCGACGTACGATCCGCATGTGACCGGCAGACCGGACTTGGAGCAGCGCCTGCGCGACCTCGCGCGGCTGCGCCGCGTCCGCGACCGGATCGACCGGGAGTACGCGCAGCCGCTGGACGTCGAGGCGCTCGCCCGCGGCGTGAACATGTCGGCCGGACACCTCAGCCGCCAGTTCCGGGCCGCGTACGGCGAGTCGCCGTACGCCTATCTGATGACGCGGCGCATCGAGCGCGCGATGGCGCTGCTGCGTCGTGGCGATCTCAGCGTCACCGAAGTCTGTTTCGCGGTCGGCTGCTCCTCACTGGGCACCTTCAGCACCCGCTTCACCGAGTTGGTCGGCGTGCCGCCCAGCACCTATCGGGCCCAGGCAGTTCCCGCGAGCGCGGAGATGCCGCCGTGCATCGCGAAACAGGTGACCAGACCGATCAGGAATCGAGAAGCCCGCCGCCCCGAGCCGCAACTAGCGTGACTGCCATGAACGTCACCATTCACTCGAGCTTCCTCCCACACACCGACCCGGACGCCTCCCTGGCCTTCTACCGCGACACCCTCGGCTTCGAGGTCCGCAACGACGTCGGCTACGGGGGAATGCGCTGGATCACGGTCGGCCCCGCCGACCAGCCCGACACCTCCATCGTCCTGCACCCGCCGACCGCCAACCCCGGCATCACCGACGACGAGCGCCGCATCATCCTCGAACTGATGGCCAAGGGCAGCTACTTCGGCGTCAACCTGGCCACCCCCGACCTCGACGACACCTTCGCCAAGCTGGCGGGCAGCGGCGCCGAGGTGGTCCAGGAGCCGACCGAGCAGCCGTACGGCGTCCGCGACTGCGCGTTCCGCGACCCCGCGGGCAACATGATCCGCATCCAGCAGCTGCGCTGAGGTGAGCGAGATGCCCGACCGCGAGCCGATGCGCGACGGCCGCAGGTTGGTCTGACCTCAGCCGGGCGGTCGGAGGCTACAGGGTCCGAAGCGGCGTGGATATCTTGGTTCGTGCGCCGAACGCGACTCCGGCCGGCGTCAGCCGGACGATCAGGCAGACAACCTGACCGTTGCCGCGACCGCGCCGACGAAGGAGAACCAGACACACTGCTCAAAGCGCGTCAGATCGAGCCAGGCGACGCCGACGGAGACCGCGAAGGCGGCCCGCCCAACAGATGGAGACACCATGAGCATGGCCCCGAGGACGGATACGCAGTCGCCTGCGCCGCACGTTGCCGACAACCACGACCTGATCCGCGTGCACGGCGCGCGAGTGAACAACCTCAAGGACGTCAGCGTCGAGATCCCGAAACGCCGGCTCACGGTGTTCACCGGCGTCTCCGGCTCGGGCAAGAGCTCCCTGGTGTTCGACACGATCGCCGCGGAGTCGCAGCGGATGATCAACGAGACCTACAGCGCCTTCGTGCAGGGCTTCATGCCGACACTCGCACGGCCGGAGGTCGACCGGCTGGAAGGGCTGACGACCGCGATCATCGTCGACCAGGAACGGATGGGGTCCAACCCGCGCTCCACCGTCGGCACCGCCACCGACGCGAACGCGATGCTGCGCATCCTGTTCAGCCGGCTCGCGCAGCCGCACATCGGCCCGCCCAACGCGTACTCCTTCAACGTCCCCTCGGTGAAGGCCAGCGGCGCGATCACCGTCGAGCGGGGCGCCGGCAAGACGAAGACCGAGAAGGCGACCTTCACCCGTCTCGGCGGCATGTGCCCGCGCTGCGAGGGCATGGGCTCGGTCAACGACATCGACGTGACCCAGCTGTACGACGACAGCAAGTCCCTCAACGAGGGCGCTATCACCGTTCCCGGCTACAGCATGGACGGCTGGTACGGCCGCATCTTCCGCGACGGTGGCATGTTCGACCCCGACAAGCCGATCCGCAAGTACACGAAGAAGGAGCTGGACGACCTTCTCCACAAGGAACCCACCAAGATCAAGGTCGACGGGATCAACCTGACGTACCTGGGGCTGATCCCGCAGGTCCAGAAGTCCTACCTGTCCAAGGACGTCGACTCGCTGCAGCCGCACGTCCGCGCCTTCGTGGAGCGGGCGGTGACGTTCACGACCTGCCCCGAATGCGACGGCACCCGGCTCAGCAAGGATGCCCAGTCGTCGAAGATCAAGGGGAAGAACATCGCCGACCTCTGCGCGATGCAGATCAGCGACCTGGCCGAATGGATCCGAGACCTCGACGAGCCGTCGGTCGCCCCACTGCTCACCGGGCTGCAACACCTCCTCGACTCGTTCACGGAGATCGGGTTGGGCTATCTCTCGCTCGACCGGCCGGCCGGCACCCTGTCCGGGGGAGAGGCCCAACGCACCAAGATGATCCGCCACCTCGGTTCGTCGCTCACCGACGTCACCTACGTCTTCGACGAGCCCACCATCGGCCTGCACCCCCACGACATCCAGCGGATGAACGACCTGCTGCTGCAGCTACGCAACAAGGGCAACACCGTGCTGGTCGTGGAGCACAAACCGGAAGTGATCGCGATCGCCGACCACGTCGTGGACCTGGGCCCGCGGGCCGGCACCGGGGGCGGCGAGGTGGTGTTCGAGGGAACCGTCGACGGGCTGCGGGCCAGCGACACGCTCACCGGGCGGCACCTGGACGACCGGGCCACCCTCAAGAAGTCGGTGCGTTCGTCCTCCGGCGCCCTGGAGATCCGCGGCGCGTCGACGCACAACCTCCAGGACGTGGACGTCGACATCCCGCTCGGGGTGCTCTGCGTGCTCACGGGCGTCGCCGGCTCCGGCAAGAGCTCACTGATCCACGGCTCGGTCGCCGGCCGCGACGGCGTGGTCGTCATCGACCAGGGCGCGATCCGCGGTTCGCGACGGAGCAACCCGGCGACGTACACCGGCCTGCTCGACCCGATCCGCAAGGCGTTCGCGAAGGCCAACGGCGTGAAGCCGGCGCTGTTCAGCTCCAACTCCGAGGGCGCCTGCCCCACCTGCAACGGCGCCGGCGTCATCTACACCGACCTGGGCGTCATGGCCACCGTCGAGTCCGTCTGCGAGGAGTGCGAGGGCAAGCGGTTCCAGGCGTCGGTGCTGGAGTACACGCTGGGCGGCCGGAACATCGCCGAGGTGCTCGCGATGTCGGTGACCGAGGCCGAGGAGTTCTTCTCCGACGGCGAGGCGCGCACGCCGGCCGCGCACAAGATCCTCGACCGGCTCGCGGACGTCGGGCTCGGCTACCTCAGCCTCGGCCAGCCGCTCACCACGCTGTCCGGCGGCGAGCGGCAGCGGCTCAAACTGGCCACGCAGATGGCAGAGAAGGGAGACGTCTACGTCCTCGACGAGCCGACCACCGGTCTACACCTCGCCGACGTCGAGCAACTGCTCGGCCTGCTGGACCGGCTCGTCGACTCCGGCAAGTCGGTCATCGTCATCGAGCACCACCAGGCGGTCATGGCGCACGCCGACTGGATCATCGACCTCGGTCCCGGCGCCGGCCACGACGGCGGCCGGATCGTCTTCGCGGGCACACCCACCGACCTCGTCGCCGCACGCTCCACCCTCACCGGCGAGCACCTGGCGGCCTACGTCGGCAACTGACCGAAGACCTCCCGCAACCCATGACTCGTCAGGGTGCGGCACGCCGACAGCGGGAACGATCCGGACTGCCACCTGCGGCCGGGCGATCAGGCGAACCGTGACGCGCGAGACTCGTGGCACGGTTCGAGCGCGATGTGCGCGGACAGCGCGCGGAGGAAGTCGGGCGCGTCGAAGATCTCGCCGGCGGAGGCCACGCCGCTCGTCCTCGTCCGACCGCCGAGAATGCGCTCTACCGCTTCGACCGCCAGCGGCGCGCTGACGGCGTAGATGTCCTGGCCACTGGCGACAACGCGTCGCCGGGTGTCGCCGGCACACACGACGACGTCGACGGTGAACGTCTGCGCGGACCGGCCGAACTCATCGACCGCAGCCGGTGCGGGTGCACCCGGAGCGGCCAGGTCCCTGGCCGCTCCGGTGGTCATGTACGTGCGCACCTCGGGGATGGACAGATGGCTGGGGACCGTGACGACGTCAGCCATCGTGAACCCGCCGAGGACGGTCCGGCGGCCCATCGGAGCGGGAAAGTCCCATTCCACAGCCGGCAGGTCGCACTCGTCGACGTAATACTCCAACCGGCCACCGGTGTAGCGGACCCGTCGGCCATCGCGCCGTTCCCGGGAGACGGCGCCGGAGGCGAGGGTCCCGGCCGTGGGGTGCCAACTGCTCAGCCCGTACGCGACGTGCGCCTCGTCGGCCGCCGTCCAATCGCCCATCGCCGTCGTGACCAGCAGATCGCCGAGTCCGCCGAAGAAGGCCATCGCCGGGACCACCGCGACGCCCGCCGTCTGGGCGCGGTCCGCGAAGTGCGTGAACGTGTCAAGGTTGGCCTCGATCTCAGCCGCCACGTCCACGTACGGGACCCCGGCGCGCAGGGCGGCCTCGATCACGGGAGCCGCAGTCGAGGCGAACGGGCCGGCACAGTTGACGACCGCGCCAGCGCCCTTCAACGCCTGGTCGAGCGAGACCGGATCATCGACCGACGCCACCCGGAATTCGAGCCCCGGATGCGACACCGCCAGCGCCTGAAGCCTGCCCACGTCGCGACCGACGAGAAGCGGGACGAACCCGCGATCACCCAACTCCGTCACCACGAACCGCCCGGTGTGTCCGTACGCACCGAACACCGCCACCGTCTGACCCGAACCCATCTGCAGTTCCTCCACGCTCCGCAAAGATCGACCGAGGAGATCCTCCCGGCAGCGACCGGCCCCGAACCAGTGTCTGGAACGCCATGCCCCATACAATTTCGGACATGGCCACTGTCGCGCTCGCCGCCACCGACGCGATGCTGCACTTCGAGCTCGCCATGGCCTGCGAGGTCTTCGTCCGCGACCCCTCCGGCCTGGCAGACCCGTGGTACGACCTCGTGGTCTGCGGCCCGAGCCCGGTCCGGATCGGCAGATTCCGCATGGAACCCGACGACGGGCTGGACCGACTCGCCCGCGCCGACACCGTGATCATCCCTGGCGTGCAAGACATCGACGCGGCCGTGCCAACCGACCTGCTCGACGCCGTCCGCGCGGCCCACAAGGCGGGCGCTCGGATGGTCTCGCTGTGCACCGGAGCGTTCGTGCTGGCCGCCGCCGGGGTGCTGGACGGGCTGCGCGCAACCACCCACTGGGCCCACACCGGGGCGCTGGCCGCCCGCTACCCCCGGGTCCAGGTCGACCCGGACGTGCTCTACGTCGACAACGGCAACGTGCTCGCCTCCGCCGGCAAAGCCGCCGCGATCGACCTGTGCCTGCACCTGATCCGCCGCGACCACGGCGCGACGGTCGCCAACGCCGTCGCCCGCCGCCTGGTAGTGCCGCCGCATCGCGCCGGAGGCCAGGCCCAGTTCGTCACCACCCCGGTGCCCGCCCGCGACGACCACCCCCTCGCCGACCTGTTCCCCTGGGCGATGGAACGGCTGAACCGTCCGCTGACCGTGGAGGACCTGGCCCGCCAGGCGAACATGAGTTCGCGCAACCTGGCCCGCCACTTCAAGTCGGCAACAGGCACCACCCCGCTGCAGTGGCTGTCGACGCAGCGGATCCGTCGGGCCCAGGAGCTGCTGGAGAACACCGACGACAGCATCGACGCCATCGCCGAGGCGGCTGGCATGGGAACCGCCACGACGCTACGCCGACACTTCAACCGCACCGTCGGCGTACCGCCGGACGCCTACCGTCGCACCTTCCGCAGCGCCTGGCCCTCATCAGAATTGTGATCACCATCCAGTCGGCGGCCTGACAGCCCTGCGGTGTAGCGAGCCTGCCCCGACTGCTCGATCGTCGGGCGGCGGGACTCCGACCGCTCCCATTTGCCCTGATTGACACAGTCAACGATGCAACGACAACGAAGCCGACTGTTTCCGGCACCTTGATCGGACACCAGCAGGTTCAGTTCTTTCGGCACCAGGGTTGATCTTGGAACATCCACATTAGGCGTTCGTCAGGCTCTTCGGGCGCCAGTAGTTGGCCGTGCATGATCGACATGATGTTTGGGCACCAGGGCGGGAATTCGTGCCTGCTCCCGATGCAGGTTCGAAGAGCCCGGTGCCTTCGTTGCGGAACGGACCGGCGGTGATCTGGTGCTGATCGGGGCTGACCGCAGTGCGCGGTCAGAAAGCTGTGCCGCGGGCGGTGCTGGTGGTCCCGGCTGGTGTAGCGGTGTCGAGCGCTCGGCGTAGTGGCAGCACGTGCAGGCCGAGCTGGTCGAGGAGGGTCTCGGCGCCGCATGTCGGGTGCCAGCCCAGGTCGGCGCAGAACGTGCGGAGTTCGGCGTGGACGGTGTTGCTGGCGTGGTGGCGGAAGAACGCCTCGAGCTGGAGCGGGGTGTCAATCGTGGAGCGGGCTGCGACGGCCGGTAGGAGCACGTGCGGGCGGGAGATGGCGTCGCCGGATGGGTGGTCGTGACGGCGGCCCGTGGTCGCGTGGCGTGGTCACCAGCGACGGGGTGAATGGCTACGACCAGCCCCCGGTGAAGTCGATGACCTGGCCAGTGGTGAACGGCGAACGTCCGGAGGCCAAGAAGGTGATGAGCTCGCCGACTTCCTCTGGCTCGCCAAGCCGGCCTGCCGGCACGGTCTGCGCGATCAGTTCCCGGCCGGTCGGATCATCGACGAACCTGGCGCGAGGGTAGTACATCTCGCTGTACAGATAGTTCGGAGCCACGACGTTGACCTGAATGCCGTCAGGCGCTGCCTCCTTGGCCAGCGCCACAGCGAATGCGGTCGTGCCCGCCCGGATCGTCGTCGGAGTGGCGAAGCCGGGCTCCGGCCGTCGGGGACGCGCCGAGGTGACAAAGACGAATGCACCGCCGCCCCGCGCCTTCATCGACGGCAGGAACAGTTGCGTCAGCCGCACCGGGAAGACCAGGACGGCCTCGAAGGTCGCCCTCAACTCGTCGAGCGGAAGGTCTTCGATGGCATGACGGGTGATCGGGTAGACGTCGTTGGACACCAGCGCATCGAGCGTTCCGCCGCCTTGCATCACGGCCGCGTAGATCTCCTCCGGGTCCAGCGCAGCGAGGCAACGCGCGCCAGCATGCGTGCTCTCGTACTGAGTCCGCTCGGCCGGGCCGGAAAACGACGGATCATGACAAAGCACTTCGCAGCCCGCACGCAACAAGCTGTCCACGGCACCCGGCCCGGCATACTGCGTGACGTTGGTGACGAGAACTCGGCGCATGTCGTCTCTCCTGACCGGAGTGCGGATCGCCAGAGTATGAGGGCGGAATCGATCGCAGCAATGTGGTCGCCAATCATGGTCACAACGTGCGGTGTAGGGACGACACCCAGCCACCGAGGACGTGCCCCGCTCAACCGCAGGGCCATACGGCTCCGCCGCCGATGCTTGCGAGACGATCTGTCGACCCATCGTGGATCTGTCGGGCCAGGCTGTCGGCGTGGACGTCGGGACAGGTCGGCGTAATGGCCGAAGCTTCGTAAGCAACCTTCGCCGCCGAACGACCACCTTTCCCGCGTGGCGCCCGAAGAACATGTCGATCATGAACGCCGGGCAAGGTTGGCGCCGAAAGAACGTGCCGATCACGCCAATCGACGACAAGGCATGAGGGGGCGCTGCACTACGCGATGGCGCTCAAAGAACGTGCCGAACTTGGCGCCCAAGCAAGGTGCCGGAATCAAAGCCGACCGCGCGGGGGGCCTGGGACACGGGGGAGCGGTGGCCACCTGCACATCGATCCACCTCTCGCGGCATCGGTAGCGCCGGGATGCTGGTAGCCGGTCCAGGCCCAGCCGCACGAGGGTGTTGCAGGCCGGGAGTTGGGTCGGTGTGGGGGCGTTCGGGCAGTGACGCAGAGCGCTCGAGCGGTCGCGCAGGCCGGTGATGCTTCGCCCTGGAGCGGTGTGGCCAGTTGTAGAACGTCTGCCGGCTGATGCCGTAGTGCCGCACGCGACGTCGCCCGCAACTTCCTCGGCGTGACGCAGGACCGCCAGGCGGCGCCGCGCCTTGGCGGCCTGCTGACCACGGCTCAACTTACCGAGAACGCCCAGGATGAACGAGAAGAAACGACGAGGTCACGCGCCGGTGCGGACTGGTTCGATAATGCACATTATGTCAAGTTGACTGGGTGGCGCCCTCCCCGGCCACCGCGTCCACCCGCCCTCATGACACCGAGGCAACCTCACGGACGCGCGGCAGGGCGCCGGCCGAGGAAGGCGACGAGGCGGTCGCCCGGGGCCGCGCCGGACGGGACCGGCACGGGCGGGCCGAACCGGGACTGGCGGGCCTGCTCGCCGACCAGCGACGCGGACAACGCGAGGAGTTCGGTGGCCAGCCCGGCGGGGATCTCCCGGTCCGCGCCGCAGGCGGTGGCGATGTCCCACCCGTGCGCCGCGAACTCGATCGCGCCGCCGCGCGCGGCACCGCCCACCCACGCGGCCTTGGCGGGGTGCGCGTCGTCGTGCACCGCCGTACGAACGGCGTCGAGCAGGCGCTGGGTGCGCTTCCGCGCGACGGCCACGGGGTCGGCCTCGCCCGCCCGGGGTGACGCCGGAAGGATCAGTTCTCCCGTGGCGGCGAAGTCGGTGAGGGCGTCGGCGGCGTCGGCGAGATGCAGCACCAACGTCCGCAGGTCCCAGCCGGCGCACGGGGTCGACCGGTCGAGGTCGGCGTCGCCGACGGCCGACAGCGCTCCGAGCGCGTAGTCGGCGGACCGCTGGAACAGCGCGACACTGTCGGCGAGCGGGGTCGGGGGTGATGCGGTCACGAGGGTCTCCTTCGGCAACGGGTGGCGAGGGCGGCGTGGCGCGAGGGCGGTCTCAGGCGTTCGTCGGGGACATCTCCCAGGGTGCCGGAGAAAGGACCTCTCCGGTTTCGAGCAGCGACTTGAGGTTCGCGAGCACGGCGGGCCACCCCTGCGAGATTCCGGTGTGCATCTCCTGGTCGGTGAGATTCTCGTGGGTCACGGTGAGGCGGACGAAGTCATGGTGCGGCTCGACGAGGAACGTGACGACCGACGGGCCTCCGGGCGGCTCGTCGCCTGGCGCCGCGAAGGTGATCACCAGGCGTGCCGGCGGCTCCGCCTCGACAACCCGGCCGACGACGTCGACCTCGCCTGACCCGTCGGCGCGCCGGTGCTCCCAGGTGGACCCCGGCTGCCAGTCGGAGACGTTGGCGTGTCCCCAGTAGGCGGCCGTCAGGTCCGCGTCCGTCAGGGACTGCCACACCTGTTCGGCGCTGGCGCGGATGTACGTGACGTAGACGTAGGTCGGCGGGGCCGTGGGTGCGCGGGTCATGGCGTGCTCCTCTGCCTGGTTTCTGATGGCACTGATTGCTTGCAGGCGGCGCCTCTCGAAGCCCGAGATCCAGCGCTCCTCGATCTCGTGGATCGGCGTCGGGTTCAGGTAGTGCAGCCGTTCGCGTCCGCGCCGTACGACGGTGACGAGATTGGCCCGGACGAGGATGTCGAGGTGCTGGGTCGCCGACTGGCGCGCCATGTCGAGGCGCTCGCAGAGCTCCCGCAGCGTCTGCCCGTTGTGTTCCCGCAGGCGGTCGAGCAGAAGCCGTCGGGTGGGGTCGGCCAGTGCCTTGAAGACCAGGTCCATCTCTCCCGCCTCTGCGCTCACCCTCGCCGATTATGCAGGTGTCTGCCTGCATAATCCACCCCCTTCCACCGATCGCCGTGGCGGGCGGGCACACGAGCGCGCCACGCCGATACCCCGGCGCCCCGTCAGCAGGGACCCTGCGGGAGGCCGGCGAGCCGCCGCAGGTGCGTCTCCACCAGCGCGACCCGCGCCGCCACCGGGGCGGGCGGGACGGCGATGAGTTCGTGGCCGTGCTCCCGGTAGACCTGCTCGTGGACGCGGGCGAACGCCAGTGACTCGGCGTAGTCGATCCGGCGGGCGGCGGTGCGGGTCACGAAGCCGAGCGGCTCGACGAGGAACACCGGACGCTGGTAGGACCCCTCCCGGAGCACCCGCTCCACCTCGTCGGCGAGCGTCGGCCCGACGGGGCGGCCCAGGTGCCGCGCGAGCGCCAGGGTGCACAGCGGAGATCTGTCGTGGACCTGCACCGGCCCCCGCGACCCGGCCGCCTCCCGTCGTTCGCGCTGCAGCCGCGCCACGGCGTCGACGAAGCCCGCCCCGCGCCACGGTTCGTCGTCGCCGCGTGCCTGCCCCGCGGCGATGACGTCGGTGGCCGCCTCGGCGACGACGCTCCACCCGCGACGTCGCAGCGCGTCGGCGAGCGTCGTCTTTCCCGCCCCGGGCGCGCCGGTGAGCACGTACCGTTGCACGCTCTCCCCCTCTTCCCGCCGTTGCCGGCGAACACGAAATTCATGCATAATAGTCCTTATGCATTACAGACAGGACGAATCGGTACTGAGATTGATCGAGGAGTTCCTGACCGCCCGCGCCACCCGCAAGCCCTCCCCCCACACCCTCGAGGCGTACCGGCGGGACCTGCGCACCGTCGCCGCGTTGGCGGCCGAGGAGTCCGCCCCTCCCCTCCCCCTCGACCAGTTGCCGCTCACCGCCCTCACTCCCCGGGTCATGCGGGCGGCCTTCGCCCGCTTCGCCGCTCCCCGGGCGGCCGCCTCGGTGCACCGGGCCTGGTCCACCTGGAACAGCTTCTTCTCCTTCCTGGTCGCCGACGGCGTCGTCGCCGGCAACCCGATGCCGGCGGTCGGGCGGCCCCGGGCGCCGCTCCCCCAGCCCAAGCCCCTGCGCGGGGCGGACACCCCGGAGCAACTGCTGGCCTCGGTGGCGCGGCAGGAGGGCCGGCAGCGCGACCCGTGGCCGGAGCGGGACGTGGCGGTGCTGGCGTTGGCGCTGTGCGCGGGGCTGCGGCTGTCGGAACTGCTGGCGTTGCGGGTGGGTTCGCTGGCGGGTCGCCCGGGTGAGCGGCGCGTCGACGTTGCCGGCAAGGGCGGGCGTCCACGCGTGGTGCCGGTCGAGCCGGAACTGGACCGGGTGCTGGCGGACTACCTGGACAGCCGCGCCCGCCGGTTCGGGTCGCGGACGGTGCGGCCGGACGCGCCGCTGCTGGTGGACCGCCGGGGTGAGCCGCTGCGCCGGGGCGGATTGCAGTATCTGGTGGAGTCCTGCTACCGGCGGGCCGGCATCACCGACCGGGTACCGCGCGGGGCGCGGTTGCATGCGTTGCGGCACACGTTCGCGACACGGTTGGCGGAGGACGGGGCGAGCGCGGCGGAGATCATGCGGCTGCTGGGGCACGCGTCGCTGGCGTCGTCGCAGACCTACATCGAGGTGACGGCCGGGCAGCAGCGGGAGGCGGTGCGGTCCAACCGTACCAACCGGGCGTTGGCGGCGCTGGCCCCGGTCGAGCGGGGGGCGGGGTCGTGAGGGCGGGTGCGGCGCGCGCGGTGGCGGCGTGGGTGCGGGCGTACGCGGCGCGGGAGCCGGGTGTGGAGGGCGCGGTGCTCAGCGGGTCGGTGCTGGGTATGGCGGCGGGCGAGGTGGTGCCGCCGTGGTCGGACGTGGACGTGCTGGTGGTGCGGTCGGAGCCGGCGGAGAAGTTGGGGAAGTTCCGCTGGGGTGGGGTGCTGCTGGAGGTCACGTTCGTGACGTGGGAGGACCTGGGGTCGCCGGAGGACGTGTTGGGCTCGTTCGTGTTCGCGGGGTGTTTCCGGGGCGACGGGGGGCTGCTGGATCCGGCGGGGCGGCTGGCGTGGTTGCGGGCGCGGGTGTCGGCGGGGTTCGCCGACGCGGTGTGGGTGCGGCGGCGTTGTGCCGGGGTGCCGGTGCGGATCGAGGCCGGGTTGCGGGGCGTGGACGGCTCGGGGGCGTTGCACGAGCAGGTGACGGGGTGGTTGTTCCCGACATCGTTGACGGCGGTGTTGCCGCTGGTGGCGGGGCTGGTGGAGCCGACGGTGCGGCGGCGGTACGTGGTGGCGCGGGAGGTGTTGGCGGCGTACGGCCTGGTGGACCGGTATGTCGCGGTGCTGGACCTGTTGGACGGTGGTGGGGGGTCGGCGGGCCGGGTGGCGGGGCATCTGGCGGGGTTGGCGCGCACGTTCGACGTGGCGGCGCAGGTGGCGCGGACCCGGTTCTTCTTCAGCGCGGACATCACGCCGGCGGCGCGGGAGGGGGCGTGATCGTCCGGCACGTGCGGGCGTTCGCCGGTCTCGGCGGGGTCACCGAGCCGGTGTATGCGGCCTGCGGGGAGCGGGACGAGCGTCCCGCTCCCCCGGCGTCCTGATCCGGGAACCGGGGTGCCGGCGCCGGGTGCGGCCCGGGGGTGCTCGGGTGGTGGACCGGGGTCGCGGCGTCCGGTCCACCACGGGTCCGTCGTGTCCGGCCCGGCGTCGAGGGCGTTCGCCGCCGGGCCGGCGGGGGTCAGGCGTGGCCGGTGGCGCGGCGGGCGGCGTCGAGAGCGTTACGGAAGAGCATGGCGACGGTGGTGGGGCCTACTCCCCCGACGCGGGGGGTGATGGCGCCGGCGACGTCGGCGCAGGTCTCGTCGACGTCGGGCAGCAGGCGGCGTCCTTCGTAGCGGACGCCGCCGCCGATGACGGTGGCGCCGGGGCGGACGTGTTCGGGCTGGATGATGCCGGGGACGCCGGCGGCGGCGATGAGGATGTCGGCCCGGCGGGTGTGGGTGGCCCAGTTGGGGACGCCGGTGTGGACGACGGTGACGGCGGCGTTGGCGGTGGGGCGTTTCTGGGTGAGCAGCAGGGCGAGGGGGCGGCCGAGGGTGGCGCCGCGGCCGAGGATGACGACGTCGCGGCCGGCGACGGGGATGTCGTGGAAGGCGAGCAGGGCTTCGATGCCGGCGGGGGTGCAGGGCAGGGGGCCGGGCAGGCCGAGGGCGAGTCGTCCCATGTTGAGCGGGTGCATGCCGTCGACGTCGAGGTCGGGGTCCATGGTCTGCAGGGCCCGGTCGTAGTCGAGGTGGCCGGGGATGGGGTGTTGGATGAGCAGGCCGTGGACGTCGGGTGCGGTGTTGAAGTCGGCGATGGCGCGGTGCAGGTCGGCCTGGGTGGCGGTGGCGGGCAGGTGGATGTGGGGTGAGTCAAAGCCGAGTTCGGCGGCCTGGCGCTGTTTGATGCGGATGTAGCCGGCACTGGCGTCGTCGTCGCCGACGAGGATGGTGGCGAGGCTGGGGGTGATGCCGGCGGCGCGTAGGGCGGTGACGCCGGCGGCGACGTCGGTGAGGATGCGCTCGGCGACGGGGGCGCCGGGCAGGAGTCGGGCGGTGGGCATGGTGCTCCTGTCGTCAGCGGAGGCCCAGGCGGTCGACCTCTGCTCGTGGAGCTCCCCGATGGTTGTTGCCATCCCCTGGCCGCCAGTCGCGTCGGGTTCAGCTTGCCACAGGCGGTCAGCCGAGGTCGACCAGGAGGGGGCGGTGGTCGGAGATTGCTGACAGGGGGGTGTGTACGGCGGTGACGGGCGGGAGCCGGTCGATGCCGTGGCGGTCGGCGAGGATGTGGTCGAGTTGCACGCGGGGTTGCCCCGCGGGGTAGGTGGGGCGGCGGCCCAGGGGGCGCCAGCCGGTGAGGAGTCGGGCGGGGCCGGCGGGGAGGTTCAGGTCGCCGAGGAGGATGCGGGGCGCGGGCAGGGTGCGTAGGGCGCGGACGGTCTGGCGGAGTTGGTGGGCGTTCCAGCCGGGGACGAAGGACAGGTGGGTGGCGGCGACGGTGAGGTGGCCGTGTGGGGTGTCGAGGACGGCGGCGAGGACGACGCGGGGTTCGTCGTGCAGGAGGGTGAGTCCGCCGCCGGGCCCGGGGACGTAGACGGGTGAGCGTACGGGGGCGGGGCGCAGGCGGGTGACCTGCCAGCTGCGGACGCGGTGGCGGGTGACGAGGCCGACGCCGTAGCAGGGTTCGCCGTGTCCGTCGTCGTCGTGGCGCAGGGGGCGGAACTGTTCGCCGGGGGTGCCGACGACGGCGGCGGCGAAGCGGTGTTCGTCGGCGCCGAGGGCGCGGGCGGCGATGGCGGTGAGGTCGAGTTTGCCGCTGCGGCTCTGGTCGCGGTCGACTTCCTGCAGGGCGAGGACGTCGGCGTCGAGGGCGGTGACGGCGGCGGTGAGCCGGTCGGGGTCGACGAGGCCGTCGGTGAGGGACCGGCCGTGCAGCAGGTTGAAGGTGGCCAGGCGCACGTTTGCACCCTACGTGGCCGTGGGAGGGTTGCCGGGTGTTGAAGGTGCTGTGGTATTCGGTGGTGCTGTTCGTGGCGGTGGGTGCGGTGGGTGTGTGGTTGCGTCGGCGGCGGGGCCGGTGACGGTGGTGCGGGCCGTCGAACAGTTCATGAATACCGACCGGCTCGTGGGAATGGGCGTGGCCCGCCGTATCGACACCCCCGAAGCTACCGTCGGGACCCTACGGGCGGCCCTGAACGACCTGGTCACCGCCGCGCAGGTCGCCCGCCGCTCGGCACTGCTTCGCGTCGGCACGCAGGCCGAGGGCGGCACCCCGCGCGCCGCTGACCTCGTCGAGGACATGCTGGCCTGAGCCTTGCCCGTGACAGCCGGGGGTGGTGAAGCGGCACTGGGCTTTTGTGGCGTGACTGCTGGTGAGGCTGGCCACAAGGGGTCTCGTGGGGCGGGCGGCGGTGGGAAGAATGGCGGCCCGTGGACCCCCTGTCGCTGACCACCCTGCTCGCTGCGGCCGCCATGGCCGGTTGGGTCGATGCCGTGGTGGGGGGTGGGGGGTTGTTGCTGTTGCCGGCGTTGTTGGTGGCGGCGCCGGGGATGCCGGTGGCGTCGGCGTTGGGAACGAACAAGCTGGCGGCGATCGCGGGTACGACCACGGCGGCGGTAACGTACGCGCGGCGTACGAAGATCGACTGGGCGGTGGCGGGGCCGTCGGCGGGGTTGGCGGTGTGTTGCGCCGGGTTGGGTGCGGCTCTGGCGGGGGCGGTGCCGGCGTCGGCGTACCGGCCGTTGGTGTTGGCGGTGCTGGTGTCGGTGGCGGTGTTCGTGGTGCTGCGGCCCCGGTTGGGGGTGGTGGCGCAGCCGGAGCGGCGGACGCGGTGGCGGGTGGCCACGGTGGTCGCGGTGGCGGGTGTGGGGATCGCTCTGTACGACGGGTTGATCGGGCCGGGCACGGGGACGTTTCTGGTGTTGGCGTTCACCGCGTTGGTGGGTGCGGACTTCGTGCACGGTTCGGCGATGGCGAAGATCGTGAACGCGGGCACGAACCTGGGGGCGTTGGTGGTGTTCGCGGCGACCGGGCACGTGTGGTGGCTGCTGGGTGCGGCGATGGCGGTGTGCAACGTCGCCGGAGCCGCGCTCGGGGCGCGGATGGCGCTGCGGCGCGGCTCCGGCTTCGTACGGATCGTGCTGTTGGTGGTGGTGCTGGCGCTGGTGGGCAAGCTCGGCTACGACCAGTGGGTGGCGTCGACCTGACCGCGGTGCGCGAGGCCGGCCTTCGGTGCCGGTGTCTGCGACTGTCCGTTTTCCCCGGGGCGCGACGGCCGGCCTCGGCGCCGGTGGGTGGTGTCAGGCGTGCCGGACGACGTCGGTGTAGCCGAGGCGGGGCAGGCGCGGGAACCAGGCGTTCTCGGTGGGCCGGCCGATGTTGACCACCAGCAGGCTCTTCCAGGTGGAGTCGGTGAAGAACTCCTGGTCGACGCCGGCGGCGTCGAATCCGGCCATGGGGCCGGCGGCGAGGCCGGCGGCGCGGACGGCGAGCAGGAAGTAGCCGATCTGCAGGGTGGCGTTGAAGCGGGCCATCTTCTCGCGGGCCTCGGGGTTGCCGGCGAGGTCGTCGCGCAGCTGCGGTCGGATCGGGAACACCTGCGGGATGAACTCGTGGAAGTCGGTGTCGGCGGCGAGTACGGCGACCATGGGAGCGGTGCTGGTCTTGGCCTGGTTGCCCTCGCTCATGTGGGCGACCAGGCGCGTGCGGGCCTCGCCCGGGCCGACGAAGAGGATGCGCAGGGGCTGGGCGTTGACCGCGGTGGGCGGGAACTTGGCGAGTTCGAAGATCGCCTGGAGCTGCTCGTCGGTGACGGGTTCGTCGGTGAAGGCGTTGGCGGTCCGGGCGTCGGTGAACAGCTGCGCCTGGGCCTCGGGGTCGAGGGTGATCAGGGGCGAAAAGACGTCGGTCATCGGGGTATCTCCATGCAAACGGACTGGCTGACTACGATGACAGTAGCAGCTAGGTTTTTAGTAGTCCCTGGTTCCGTCGGTCCCCGCCGTATCCTGGGACCATGACGGTCGAACGGGAGGTCGACGGCGCGCGTCGGGCGTGCCACGGGGGCATCACCCGGGCCTTCGCGTTCCTCGGCAAGCGGTGGAACGGCATGCTCCTGGGCACCCTCGCCGACGGCCCGGCCGGGTTCGCCGAGCTGGGTCGCGCCCTGCCCGGGATCAGCGAGTCCGTCCTGTCCGACCGGCTGGGCGAGCTGGTCCGGGTCGGGCTGGTCAGCCGGACGGTGCGGCAGGGCCCGCCGCTGGGGGTGAGCTACGAGCTGACCGAGCGGGGCGCCGCGCTGGTGCCGGCCCTCGACGCGCTGGCCCGCTGGGCGGACGAGAACCTCCCCGCCGCGCCGCCCACGGGCTGCTGACCCGCGCCACCACGCCCACGGGGCTCACCGGCCGTGGGACCGCCCGAGCGGATGTGTGATCATCAGCGGATGCCGGTGCGCGCCGAACACGACCGGGCCGTCCTCGCCGGGCTGCTGGGACGCGACCCGGTGCTGCACGCCTACCAGCTGGGCGACCTGGACGACTTCTTCTGGCCGTACACCTCCTGGTTCCGCCGGGGCGAGGAGGTGGCGTTGCTGTACCACGGAGCCGACCCGCCCACCCTGTTGGCGTTCGCGGCGCCGCCGCGGGTCGCGGAGCTGGCGGCGCTGCTGCGGGAGCTGGCGCCGATGCTGCCGGCCCGGCTGTGGGCGCACCTGTCCCCCGGCCTGGAGCCGGCGCTGGCCGGGGCGTACCGGATGGAGCCGGCAGGCCCGCACCACAAGATGGCGCTGACCGACCCGGCCCGGCTGGCCGCGACCCCGCCCGCCGGGGTGGTGCTGGACGCCGCGGACCTGCCGGCGCTGCACCGGCTGTACGCGGACGCCTACCCGGGCAACTGGTTCGACCCGCGGATGCTGGACACCGGCCAGTACGTGGGCATCCGCGAGGACGGCGAGGTGGTGGCCGTCGCCGGGGTGCACGTGTTCTCGCCGGCGTACCGGGTGGCGGCGTTGGGCAACGTGACCACCCATCCCCGGGCCCGGGGGCGCGGGCTGGCCGCGGCGGTGGTGGCCGCGCTGTGCGGGCGGCTGCTGACCAGCGTCGCGCACGTCACGCTGAACGTGAAGGCGGACAACGGGCCGGCCGTGCGGCTCTACGAGCGGCTGGGCTTCACCCGGGTCGCCGACTACGGGGAGTATGCGTTGACCGCCTGCGGGCGGTGACGGCCGGTCGTCCGGCGACCACGGACCGCGCGGCCTCGTGTTCGCGCCGTGCGGAGCGGGCGGCGTCCGCCGTCCGGCGGCGTGGCCCGAACGACCGGCGGAGGGTCGACCTGAGAACCCTTTCACCTGCATGTTCGGCCGACGAGGGGGGTCGGGAACCCGACGCTGAGCGGTGCTGGTGTCGGACCGGCGGGGGCCCGTCCCGGCCCTAGCGTCTCCCGGCAGAGGTCGCGTACGACGCGCGGCGGAGCTGAAGGAGCAACGCATGGCAACAGCAGCAGTGCCCTGGCGGCGAACACGGACGGTGAGCCTGCTCGCCGGCGTGACGGCGGTGGTGACCGCGTTGGCGACACCTGCGGCGGCGGCGCCCGGGGTGAACCCGGCCCTCGTGGACCGCGACGCCGACCCTGGCACGTCGATCGGCGTCAGCAAGGTGGTGTCCACCCCGCCGATCCCGCCGAAGCCCGACGTGGTGCTGCTGGTCGACACGACCGGCAGCATGGGCGGGGCGATCGCCAACGTACGGACCAACCTGCAGCAGGTCATCACCGACGTGCGCGCGGCGCAGCCGTCGGCGCAGTTCGCGGTGGCCTCCTACCGGGACACCGGCGACGGCGCGGAGCTGTTCCGGGTGCGGCAGGACCTCACCGACGACGCGACGGCGCTGCAGAACGCGGTGAACGGGCTGGCCGCCGGCGGCGGCGGGGACACCCCGGAGGCGTGGGTGAACGCGCTGGTCGAGGTGTCCGAGGGAGCGATCGGCTACCGGTCGGGCAGCAGCCGGATCGTGGTGCTGGTGGGTGACGCGCCGAGCCACGACCCGAGCAACGGTCGCACTCTGGCCCAGGCGACGGCGGCGTTGCAGGCCGACGAGGCGCGGCTGCTGGCGGTGAACGTCAGCGGTGGCGGTGGCGGCCTGGACGCGACCGGGCAGGCCACGGCGGCGGTGTCGGCCACCGGCGGGCAGCTCGTGGGCAGTTCCCCCGACACGGTGACCGCCGCGATCCTGGCGGGCCTGCGGGACCTGGACGTCACGGTCACCCCGACGGTGACGTCGTGCGACGCGGGCCTGTCGGTGGGCTTCGACGCGGCGTCGCGGACGCAGCAGTCGGGCACCGACGTGCCGTTCGCCGAGACGATCACGGTGGCGGCGGACGCCGCGCAGGGCGCCGAGCTGACCTGCACGGTGGAGTTCCTGCTCAACGGCCTGTCCGGCGGGCCGGCGTTCACGCAGCAGATCCGCGTGCGGGTCAACGACGTCACCCCGCCGACCGTGGTCGTCGACGACCGGACGGTGGAGGCGACCAGCCCGGCCGGCGCGGTGATCGACTACCCGGCGACGGCGACCGACAACGTCGACGGTCCGCTGACCCCGACCTGCGTGCCGCCGCCCGGCTCGACGTTTTCGCTGGGCGCGACGACGGTGACGTGCACGGCCACCGACGCGGCCGGCAACACCGGCAGCGACACCGCCGTGATGCGGGTGGTGGACACCACCCCGCCGGCGACGGCGTGCGTGCCGACGAACAACCCCAGCGGCGGCAACGTCCCCGGCTCGTACAACCCGGACGGGTTCTACGAGCTGACGTCGACGGACGTGGTGGACACGGCCGTGCAGGTGTTCATCGGTGACGCGGCGGACCCGAGCGTGCGGTTCGGGCCGTTCCCGGCCGGCACGAAGATCAAGCTGGTGCAGGCGCCGGGTGCGCAGTCGCGGGTGAAGGACGGCACCGGCGACATCGACTACAAGGTGACGTTGCGCGGCGACGCGCTGATCGTCGGCGTGGACGACGCGGGCAACGCCTCGTCGCCGGCGGTGTGCCTGGTGGCTCCCCCGCCGAAGTGACGGCCGCCGCGCGGGGGTGAGCCCCGCGGGTGACGTCCCGGCCGCCGGGCCCCGTCGGGGTCCGGCGGCCGTTCGCGTACGCGCCTGAGCCACGGCGACCCGCCGCGGCTCAGGCCGTTCACGTGCGGCGGGTCGCCGCGCGTGCGCGGTTCAGCCGCGGCGGCTGGGCGAGTCGAAGCGGCCGGCGCGCATCTCGCGCAGCGCCCGGCGGCGCGTGTCCCCGCGCAGCGTGTCGACGTACAGGCGGCCGGCCAGATGGTCGGTCTCGTGCTGCAGGGCCCGCGCGAGGAACCCACTACCGGAGATCGTCAGCGGCTCGCCGTGCTGGTCGAAGCCGTGGGCGGTGGCGTGCATCGCCCGGGGGGTCGGGAAGTAGAGCCCGGGGACGGACAGGCAGCCCTCGTCGTCGTCCTGCAACTCCTCCGACAGCTCCAGCGTCGGGTTGACCAGGTGGCCACGGTGGCCGTCGGCGTCGTAGACGAACACCTGCGCGTTGACGCCGATCTGGGGCGCGGCGACGCCGGCGCGGCCGGGAGCGCCGAGCAGGGTGTCCATCAGGTCGGTGACCAGGGCGCGTAGGTCGGCGTCGAAGCTGGTCACCGGCTCGCTCGGGGTGCGCAGCACGGGGTCGCCGATGATCCTGATGGGTCGCATCGTCATGCCGGCAAGGTTATCCGTCGTCGCCCGCGGTGGCGGTGCCCGGGCGGGCGGACACGAGCACCTCGACACCGTCGAGGATGCGGGCCAGGCCGAACTCGAACGCGCGGGCGGGGTCGCCGGCGGCCTGGTACTCCTGGCCGGCGGCGCTGCCGACGCGCGCCGCGAGGGGGTAGCGGCGAGGGTCGAGGGCCTTCTCCAGGTAGGGGGCGTGGGCCTGCCACCACTGTTCCTCGGTCATGCCGGTGTGCGCGGCGGCCTGGGCGGCCTCCACGGCGCTGCGGACGGCCCCGTGGACGTACCCGGAGACGAGGGTGACGACGGCGTCCATCTCCAGGTCGGTCAGGCCGATGCCGTCGACGGCGCGCAGTTCGTACTCGTAGCGGGCGATCACGTTGGGGCCGAGCGGGGGGCGGGTGGTGGCGACCTGGAGCAGCCAGGGGTGGCGCAGGTAGAGCGCCCAGGTCTCGCGGGCGATGTGTGCGAGGCGGCCGCGCCAGCCGCCGGGCACGTCGTCGGGGCGGGCGGTCTCGCCGTAGACGGTGTCGAGCATGACGTCGAGCAGTTCACCCTTGCCGGGGACGTACGTGTAGAGGCTCATGGTGCCGACGCCGAGGCGTTCGGCGACCCGGCGCATGGACAGGGCGGCCAGCCCGTCGGCGTCGGCGACCTCGATGGCGGCGCGGACGATCCGATCCACGGACAGGTCGGGCCGGCCCTTGCGGCTGGCGCGTTCGCGGGTGCGCCAGAGCAGGGCGAGGCTGCGCGCGGGGTCGCCGGTGCCGCTGTACTCGGTCGTCATGCCCCGGAACTCTACCGTGCGCCGTACCGTATGGTGTACGGTACGGCGTACGGAACGAGCGGACGGGGGTGCGGATGCACCGGAACGGGCCGGCCATCGAGGCCGAGGGACTACGCAAGCGCTACGGCGGCACCGAGGCCCTCGCCGGCCTCGACCTGACGGTGCCCGCCGGCACGGTCTGCGGGCTGCTCGGGCGCAACGGCGCGGGCAAGACCACCGCGGTGCGGGTGCTGACCACCCTGCTGCGGCCCGACGCCGGCACCGCCCGGGTGGCCGGCGCCGACGTGCGGCGACACCCCGACCGGGTGCGCGCCCGCATCGGGCTGGTCGGCCAGCACGCCGCCGTGGACGAGGTGCTCAGCGGCCGGCAGAACCTCGTGCTCTTCGGCCGGCTGCACCACCTCGGTGGCGCACGGGCCCGCGCCCGGGCCGCCGAGCTGCTCGCCCGCTTCGACCTGACCGACGCCGCCGACCGGCCCGCCGGCACGTACTCCGGCGGGATGCGACGCCGCCTCGACCTCGCGGCCAGCCTGGTTCTCGACCCGCCGGTGCTGTTCCTCGACGAGCCCACCACCGGCCTCGACCCGCGCGCCCGGGCGCAGGTGTGGGACGCCGTGCGGGGCCTCGTCGCCGACGGCACCACCGTGCTGCTGACCACCCAGTATCTGGAGGAGGCCGACCAGCTCGCCGACAGCGTCCGGGTCGTCGACGCCGGCCGGGTGATCGCCGACGGCACCCCCGACGAGCTGAAGGTCGCGCTCGGCGGCGACCGGGTCGACGTGGTGCTGTCCCGCGCCGACGAACTGGACCGGGCGGCGCGGGCCGTCGGTGCCGCCGTCGCGGCGAGGCCGCACGTCGACCCGGTGGCCCTGCGGGTCAGCGTGCCCGTCTCCGGGCGCGTCGCCGCGCTGGCCGCCGTGCTGCGGGCGCTCGACGACGCCGGCCTGACCGCCGCCGACATCGCGCTGCGGCGCCCCACCCTCGACGAGGTGTTCCTGAAGCTGACCGGCGAGGACTCCCCCGCCGCCCGCCCCGCCGAAGAGAAGGTGACCGCATGACCGTGACCGTCCACCCGCTGCCGCACCGCCTGCGCTGGGCTGTCGCCGACGGCGTCGCCCTCACCGGCCGCGCGCTGGCGCACTGGGTCCGGCAACCCGCGCAGGCGATCGTCGGGCTGCTGTTTCCCGTACTGCTGGTGCTGATGTTCGGCTACCTCTTCGGCGGCGCGATGAGCGTGCCCGGCGGCGGCGACTACCGGGAGTTCCTGCTGCCCGGCATGTTCGCCATGACGATGGCCTTCGGCATCGAGTCGACGTACGCGGCCGTGGCCACCGACACCGCCCGCGGCGTCACCGACCGGTTCCGGTCCCTGCCGATGGCGCCCTCGGCGGTGGTCGCCGGCCGGGCCGCCGCCGACCTGCTGCACTCTGCCGCCGGCCTCGCCGTCATGCTGGCCTGCGGCCTCGCCGTCGGCTGGCAGTGGCGCGCCGGCGCGCCGGCGGCCCTGGCCGCCGTCGGGCTGCTCCTGCTGCTGCGCTTCGCTCTGATCTGGGTCGGCATCCACCTGGCGCTGGTGCTGCGCCGACCCGAGTCGGTGGTGGTGCTGCAGATCCTGGTCTGGCCGGTCGGGTTCACCTCCAACGCGTTCGTCGCCCCCGACACCATGCCCGGCCCGCTGGCGGCGCTCGCGCAGTGGAACCCGCTGTCCGCGACCGTCGCGGCCTGCCGGGAGCTGTTCGGCAACCCCGGCTGGCGCGGCGAGTCCTTCGCCGCGCAGCACGCCGTCGCCCTCGCCGTCGCCTGGCCGCTGCTGCTGATCGCCGTGTTCCTGCCCCTCGCGGTGCACCGCTACCGCAGGCTCAGCCGGTGACCGAACGGACCATCCCGATCCACGCCGACCGGGCGCGCGAGGCCCTGGACGCCGCCGCCACGGCGGTGCCGCTCACCCCCGCCGAACGCGACCAGGTCCGCGACGACCTGCGCCGTGCCGAGGACCTGACCGCCGACCTGCATTCGGAAGGACGCCCGTGACGATCGGCTCCCACGCCGTCACGTTCACCCCCGCCGACCCGCCCCGCGCCGGGGTGCTGCTCGTCTGGTCGCCCGACGGCGGCCCACCGCCCGACGGGATCGGCGAACCCACCCAGGTGACCCTGGCGGCGCCCCCGCACGGCCACCCCACCCCGGTGCCCGCGCGGCGGGCGTCGCTGGCGGCCGGCGTACCGCTGCTGCTCGCCGCACGGCCCACGGACCCGGCGGCCGCGTTCTGGGCCGCCGCCACCCGGGAGGCCCTGCACCTGGCCGCCCACGGCCTGCTGCTGCCCGCCGTGACCCCCGCCGGGCACGACACCTGGCGCGTCGGGCCGCTCACCGCCGACGACGAGGCCCGGCAGGCGCGGCTCGCCGCCGCGATGCCCGCCACCGCGCGCGCGGTGCCGGTGCCCGGACGCACCCCCGCCTGGCTGCCCGACCCGGCACGGCTGCTGCGTGACTTCCTCGACGCCGTCGCCGACACCCTGCCCCGCGCCGACGGCGCCACCGGGGCGTGGGCCGCGCCGGCACCCACCCCCGTCGGGCGGCTGCGCGACTGGGCCGCCCGGGTCGCCGCCCACGCCGACGCGGCGGTACGGCTGTCGCTGCGCCTGGAACACCTCGACGCCCCCAACGAACCGTGGCGGCTCGTGGCGCAGGTGCACCGCGCCGCCGCGCCGGGGCTGCTCACCGACACCGCCGCGCTGTGGCACGCCACGGTCCCCGGGTTTCCGCCCGCCGCCCGCGACGCCGCGCTGCTGGCCCTGCGACACGCCGCGCGGGTGTGGCCGCCCCTGGCCGGGCTGCTGGAGACGGCTGTGCCGGACGCGGTGGCGCTGACCGACGCCCACGTCGTCGACCTGGCCGGCGGCGCGGCCGCCCGCCTCGCCGGCGACGGAATCGACGTGCACTGGCCGGCGGGGCTCGACCGCGACCTCACCGCCTCGGCCGTGCTGCGCGCCCCAACCCGCCGCGCCGGCGGGCCCGGGCTACTCGCCGAGCCCGGCGACCTGTCGCTGCACTGGCGGCTGAGCCTGCACGGCACGCCGCTCACCCCGGCCGAGCTGGCCCGGCTCGCCGACGCGCACCGGCCGGTGGTGCGGCTGCGGGAGCGGTGGGTGCTGGTGCCCCCGGAGCTGGCCCGCCGCGCCCGCGACCCGCACGCCGCGACGCTGGCCGCGATGCCCGCGCTGCGCGCCGCGCTGACCGGCGCCACGCACGTCGACGGTGAACGCGTCGACGTGGCCACCGAGGGCTGGCTGGCCGACGCCGCGCGGCGCCTCGCCGACGCCGGGACCGCCGACCCGGTGCCCACACCGGCCGGGCTGACCGCGACCCTGCGCGACTACCAGCGGCACGGGGTGCGCTGGCTGGCCCGGCTGACCGCGCTCGGCCTCGGCGGCTGCCTCGCCGACGACATGGGGCTGGGCAAGACCGTCACCCTCATCGCGCTGCACCTGCACCGGCAGGCCGACCCCGCCACCGCCGGCCCGACCCTGGTGCTGTGTCCCGCGTCGCTGCTCGGCAACTGGGAACGCGAGATCCGGCGCTTCGCCCCCGACACCCCCGTACGTCGCTTCCACGGCCCCGACCGCCACCTCGACGACCTCGACGGCGGGTTCGTCCTCACCACCTGGGCCACCCTGCGCCGCGACGCGACCCGGCTGGCCACCCGGCGGTGGCCGCTGCTCGTCGCCGACGAGGCACAGCACGTGAAGAACCCGCACTCGGAGACCGCGGCGGCGCTGCGCGCGATCCCCGCCGCCGCCCGGGTCGCCCTGACCGGCACCCCCGTGGAGAACGACCTCACCGACCTGTGGGCGATCCTGGACTGGACCACCCCCGGGCTGCTCGGCACCCTCACCGAGTTCCGCGCCCGCTGGGTCAAGCCGGTGCAGACCGACCGCGACCCCGAAGCCGGGCGGGACCTGGCGCGGCTCGTCGGGCCGTTCCTGCTGCGCCGCCGCAAGAGCGACCCCGGCGTCGCCCCGGAGCTGCCCGGCAAGACCGAGACCGACCAGCCCGTCGCGCTCACCGCCGAACAGGCCGCCCTCTACCAGGCGTGCGTCACCGAACTGCTCGAGGCGATCGCCGGCACCGACGGCTTCGCCCGACACGGGCTGGTGGTCAAGCTGCTCACCGCGCTCAAGCAGATCTGCAACCACCCCGCCCAGTACCTGCGCCAGACCGCGCCACCGCTGGCTGGCCGCTCCGGCAAGCTCGACCTGCTCGACGAGCTGCTCGACACGATCGTGCCCGCCGGCTCCTCGGTGCTCGTGTTCACCCAGTACGTGGCGATGGCCCGACTGCTGCACCGGCACCTGACCGACCGGGGCGTCGGCGCGCTGCTGCTGCACGGCGGGCTGCCCGTCGCCACCCGCGACGACCTGGTCCGCCGCTTCGACGCCGGCGAGGCCCCGGTGTTCCTGCTGTCGCTGCGCGCCGCCGGCACCGGCCTGAACCTCACCCGCGCCGACCACGTCGTGCACTACGACCGCTGGTGGAACCCGGCCGTGGAGGACCAGGCCACCGACCGGGCGTACCGGATCGGGCAGACCCGGCCCGTGCAGGTGCACCGGCTCATCGCCGAGGGCACCGTCGAGGACCGCATCGCCGCGCTGCTCGCCGGCAAGCGGGAACTCGCCGAGGCCGTCCTCGACGCCGGACCGGCGGCCCTGGCCGCGCTCAGCGACACCGAACTGGCCGAACTCGTGACCCTCGGAGGCGACCGATGAGCCCACGCGGCTTCACCGCGTTCCCGCCCGGCCGGGCCCGCCGACCCCGCACGTGGTGGGGCTCGGCGTGGAACCGGGCGTGGGAGGCCGACGCCCTCGACGCCGGGCCGCTGCGCGCCGGGCGCCGGCTGGCCGCCGCCGGGCACGTCGGCCCGATCACCGTCAGCCCCGGCCGGCTCGCCGCCGCCGTGCACGACGGCGACACCGAGCAGGCGTACGCCACCCGGGTGCGCGTCGCACCGCTGGACGCCGACGACTGGGACCTGCTGACCGGCGAGGTGGCCGCCCGGGCCGGGCACCAGGCGGCGCTGCTGGCGGGGCAACTGCCCCGCGACCTGGCGGACCTGGCCGGGGTGCGGCTGCTGCCCGCGCTGGGCGAGATCACCCCGGAGTGCGACTGCCCGGAGTGGGACCACCCGTGCCGGCACGCCGCCGCGCTGTGCCACCAGGTGTCCTGGCTGCTGGACGCCGACCCGGCGCTGCTGCTGCTGATCCGGGGCCGCGACGCCCGGCAACTGCTCGCCGCGACGCCGTCCCCCGGCTCCACCGTGCCGCGGCCGGAGTTGGCGTCGCCGTCCGGGTCGCCCGGTCAGGCCCGTGTCGCGCCGGAGCCACCCGCCGGGCGTCCCGACGCGGCGGGGACGGCGGCCGTCGAGGCGTACGCCCGCCCGACGCCGCCCCTGCCGCCGCCACCGGGGTCGGCGGGAGCGCCGACGCTGCCGTTGCTGCCGCCCGGCCCGGACGTCGACGTCGACGCGTTGCGCCGACTCGTGGCGGTGACCGCCGAGCGGGCGGCGGCCCTACTGCGGCAGCACTGACCGCCCAGCCGCGGCGGCTGGGCGAGTCGACGCGGCCCGCCCGCCCCCCGGCCCGGGTGCCGTCGGCGGCGCGGAGACCGCCGACGTGTCCTCGTGGAACCGGTGCCCACGTACCGGCGGTGGGGGGGCGAGGTGGCTGGTCAGGCCGGCGGCGGCAGACCCGCGTCGGCGATGCGCTGCCGCATGGGCCGCCGGCGCACCGCGGCGAGGACCTCGTGCAGCAGGTCGGCCAGCGGCACGGGCAGCTCGGCGTCCAACTCCCGCATCGCGGCGGTCGTCGCCGCCCACTCCGCCTCGATCACCGGCAGCAGCTCGCGGGCCCGGTCGGTCAGGTGCACGATGCGCTGCCGGGCGTCCGCGCCGGGGGTCAGCTCCACCAGGCCGGCGCGGGCCATCTGGGCCACCGTCTGGCTGGCCGCCGAGTGGGTGACCCCCACCCGGCGGGCCAGGTCGCGGATGGGCAGCGGCCCGTCGGCCACCAGCAACCGCAGCGGCGGCGAGAACCGGGGCCGGTAGTCGGCCAGGCCCCGCTCGGCGTACACCGCGGCGACGTCGCCGTCGAGCACGTCGAGGACGTGCCGCAGCAGCGTGCCCACGGCCTCCCGGTCCGGTACGTCAGTCACCCCGCTAATGTAACAGCGCTGTTGTATCTGGTGGGACGAGAAGGGACAGGCGATGACGCAGCGGTATGCCCCGACGGAGCCGTACGCGCACGGGATGCTCGACGTCGGCGACGGCCAGCTCGTGTACTGGGAAACCTGCGGCAACCCCGACGGCAAGCCCGCGGTGGTGCTGCACGGCGGGCCCGGCTCCGGCTGCGGGCCCAGCTGGCGGACCTTCTTCGACCCGGCCCGCTACCGGGTGACCCTGTTCGACCAGCGCGGCTGCGGACGCAGCCTCCCGCACGCCGCCGACCCCGCCGTGGACCTGTCCACCAACACCACCGGCCACCTGATCGCGGACGTCGAACGGCTGCGCGAGCACCTCGGGGTGGACCGCTGGCTGGTGCTGGGCGCGTCCTGGGGGTCCTGCCTCGGGCTGGCGTACGCCCAGCGGCACCCGGAGCGGATCAGCGAGCTGGTGCTGTTCAGCGTCACCGCCGGCACCCGGCGGGAGATCGACTGGATCACCCGGGACATGGGGCGGGTGTTCCCCGCCGAGTGGGCCCGGTTCCGCGACGGCGTTCCGCCGGCCGACCGCGACGGCGACCTGGCCGACGCGTACGCCCGGCTGGTGGCCGACCCGGACCCGGCGGTGCGCGACCGGGCCGCCCGGGACTGGTGCGCCTGGGAGGACAGCCACGTCGCCACCGTCCCCGGTCACCGGCCCGACCCCCGCTACGCCGACCCGGTGTTCCGGATGGTGCTCGCCCGGCTGGTCACCCACTACTGGCGGCACGACTGCTTCCTGCCCGACGATCAGGTGCTGCGCGAGGTGGGCCGCCTGGCCGGCATTCCCGGCGTGCTGCTGCACGGCCGACTCGACATCAGCAGCCCGCCCGACATCCCGTGGCAGCTGGCACAGGCCTGGCCGGACGCGCGCCTGGAGCTGCTGGAACATGCCGGCCACGGCAGCAGGCACGGCGGCATGGCGGAGCGGGTCGTGGCGGCACTGGACGGCTTCGCCGACCGCCGCTGACGCCCCCCCCGCCCCACCGGTCAGGTCAGGAGACCTCCGGGCCGGTGCAGGGTGCGGGGTCGGCGCTGCGGCCGTGGGCGGTGGTCAGCGGCCGGCGAGCGCGGCGCGCACGGGCCCGGTCTTGGCAGCGGCCTCGGCGACCTCGGCGTCGGGGTCGCTGCCCCAGGTGATGCCCCCGCCCGCCCAGACGTGCACGCGGTCGGCGTCGACGGCGGCGGTGCGGATGGTCAACCCCAGGTCGATCCGCCCTGGGGCGACCCAGCCGAGGGCGCCCATGCTCGCGCCGCGCCCGACCGGCTCGAGGGCGGCGATCCGGTCCAGGGCGGCGAGCTTCGGGGCGCCGGTGACCGAGCCGCCCGGGCAGACCGCGCGCAGCAGGTCGGCCAGGCCGAGCCCGTCGGCGACCGCCGCCGACACCGTCGACTCGGCCTGCCACAGGTCGCACCAGCGGCGCACGGCGAACAGCTCGTCGACCCGCACGCTGCCGGTGCGGGCGACCCGCGCCAGGTCGTTGCGCTCCAAGTCGACGATCATCACGTGCTCGGCGCGTTCCTTGGTCGAGGCGAGCAGCTCGGCGCGGCCGGCGGCGGTCGCGGGCCGGGTGCCCTTGATCGGTCGGGTGACCAGCCGCCCGCCGGTCAGCTCGACCAGGGTTTCCGGGCTCGCGCAGCCGATCGCCCAGCCTGCCCCGGTGAGGGTGCCGCCATAGCGGGCGCCGGGCAGCCCGGCGAGCCGGCCCAGGGCGGGCAGCGGGTCGCCGGCGTACCGGGCGGCGGCGTGCCCGACGAGGTTGACCTGGTAGACGTCGCCCCGGCCGATGGCGGCGCGTACCGCGGTCACCGCCTCGGCGTGCTGCCGCGGGCTCCAGCTCTCCGCCCAGTCGCCCAGCCACCAGCCGGCGACCGGCGCCGTGGCGGCCGGTGGGGCGGGCGGGCCGTGGCCGTAGACGACCACGGCGACCTCCGGCAGCGCGGGGGCGGGGCTGGCGGCGCCGGGCGGTGCGCCGGCGAGAACCGCGCCGGCGGCGGCGGAGACGTAGAGGGCGGCCCCGCAGGCGCCGGCGGGGTCGTGGCCGGCGGCGGGGCGGGCCAGGTCGTGCAGCGCCAGGCCGTGCGCGGCCAGGAACTCCTGCGCCAGCGCGGCCGGGTCGCCGCCGTCGGCGGGCCGCCACTGCCAGCGGGCCCGTTCGACGAGCGTACGGCGGCAGGCGGCCGGCGCCGCCGGCACATCGACCCCCGCCCGTGAAAGCGTTTCCACGCCGTCCGGCCTATTGTCCCTCATCCGTTCAGTGGATTTCCCGGAAATGACGCGCATACCTGCTCGATGCCGTCCACTTTCGCTTGGTACTGTGCGTCACTGGTCATGTGAACCATGACACAGTGCCCCCACAGTCCGGAGATCCCGATGTGCCAGCACCAACCCACCTGCCCATCCGCCGAAGCGACCGACCGGGAAGCCGCCCGCGTCCTCGCCTGCTTCCCTGAGCAGGGCTGGAGCCTGCTCTGCAACGGTGTCATCGTCTTCGAGGACACCGGCGAACTACTCCCCGACGGCAGGACCATCGCCCCGCACCGCGGCCCGGCCCGACACGCCCTCGTCGCCTGACCTGTCACTCTCCGTCACGCAGTCTTGTGGCGTCGACCCAGGCTAGTCCCCCGGTCGGGACCGCCGCGCCCCAGGTCGACGCATCCGCCGGGGCGGCACCACGACCGCCCCGGCGCGCCACGACATCAGCTCTCGAACGCCTCCGGTGACGGGCAGGAACACACCAGGTTCCGGTCGCCGTACGCGCCGTCGATCCGCCGCACCGGCGGCCAGTACTTCCCGGCCCGGTCCACCCCGGCCGGGTACGCCCCCACCGACCGCGGGTACGCGTGCGGCCACTCGTCCCCGGCCACCATCGCCGCCGTGTGCGGCGCGTTCGCCAGGGGGTTGTCGCCCGCCGGCCACTCCCCGGCACCCACCTTGTCGATCTCCGCCCGGATGGCGATCATCGCGTCGCAGAACCGGTCCAGCTCGGCCAGGTCCTCGCTCTCGGTCGGCTCCACCATCAGCGTCCCCGCCACCGGGAACGACATCGTCGGCGCGTGGAACCCGTAGTCGATCAGCCGCTTCGCCACGTCGTCCACGCTCACCCCGGTCGCCTTCGTCAGCGGCCGCAGGTCGAGGATGCACTCGTGCGCCACCAGGCCCTTGTTGCCGGCGTACAGCACCGGGAAGTGCCCGCGCAGCCGCGCCGCCACGTAGTTCGCCGCCAGCACCGCCACCCCGGTCGCCCGGGCCAGCCCCGCCGCGCCCATCATCCGCAGGTACGCCCACGGGATCGGCAGGATCCCCGCCGACCCGTACCGCGCCGCCGAGATCGCGGGCCGGCCGTCGACGTGCGCGCCCAGCGGGTCGCCCGGCAGGAACGGCGCCAGGTGCGCCCGCACCGCCACCGGCCCCACCCCAGGGCCGCCGCCGCCGTGCGGGATGCAGAACGTCTTGTGCAGGTTCAGGTGCGACACGTCCGCCCCGAACCGGCCCGGCTTGGCGAACCCGACCAACGCGTTGAGGTTCGCCCCGTCGACGTACACCTGACCGCCGGCGTCGTGGACCTTCGCGCACAGCGACGCGATCCCCGTCTCGTACACCCCGTGCGTCGACGGGTACGTCACCATGATCGCGGCGAGCACGTCGCGGTGCTTGTCGATCTTCGCGTCCAGGTCGACCATGTCGACGTTGCCGCCGTCGTCGCAGCCCACCACGACGACCCGCATCCCGGCCATCACCGCGCTGGCCGCATTCGTGCCGTGCGCCGACGACGGAATCAGGCACACGTCCCGGTGGCCCTCCCCCCGGCTGCGGTGCCAGGCCCGGATGGCCAGCAGACCCGCCAGCTCACCCTGCGAGCCGGCATTGGGCTGCACGCTGACCGCGTCGTAGCCGGTCACCTCCGCCAGCCACGCCTCCAGCTGGGCGATCATCTCCCGGTAGCCGGCCGTCTGCGCCTGCGGCGCGAACGGGTGCACGTGCGCGAACTCCGGCCAGCTCACCGGCTCCATCTCGGTGGTGGCGTTGAGCTTCATCGTGCACGACCCGAGCGGGATCATCCCCCGGTCCAGGGCGTAGTCGAAGTCCGACAGGCGCCGCAGGTAGCGCAGCATCGCCGTCTCGGAGTGGTGGCTGCGGAACACCGGGTGGGTGAGGAAGTCCGACGTGCGGACCAACGCCTCGGGCAGCCGCGAGTCGGTCTCCCCGTGGGCACGCGGCACCCCGAACGCGTCGCACACCGCGTCCAGGTGCGCGTGGGTGGTGGTCTCGTCGCAGGAGATCCCCACCCGGTCCGCGTCGACCAGCCGTAGGTTGACCCCCCGCTCGGCCGCGGCCGCGACGACCTGGGCGGCCCGCCCCGGCACGACCGCGGTGACCGTGTCGAAGAACGCGACATCGGTGACCTCGATCCCGCCGACGCGCAGCGCGCCCGCCAACCGCGCCGCCCAGGAGTGGGTACGCGCCGCGATCGCGCGCAGCCCGTCCGGGCCGTGGTACACGGCGTACATGCCGGCCATCACGGCGAGGAGCACCTGCGCGGTGCAGATGTTGCTGGTCGCCCTCTCCCGCCGGATGTGCTGCTCGCGGGTCTGCAACGCCAGCCGGTACGCCGGGTTGCCGTCCGCGTCGCGGGACACCCCGACGAGGCGGCCGGGCAGCATCCGCTCCAGACCCGCCCGCACGGCCAGGTAGCCGGCGTGCGGGCCACCGAAGCCCATCGGCACGCCGAACCGCTGGGTGGTGCCGGCGGCGATGTCGGCGCCGATCTCCCCCGGCGGGCGCAGCAGCGTCAGCGCCAGCAGGTCCGCCGCCACGGTGACCAGCGCGCCGGCCGCGTGCGCCGCCTCGACCAGGCCCGCCTGGTCGCGTACCGCCCCGGACGCCCCCGGATACTGCAGGTGCAGACCGAAGAACTCCGCCGGCAGCTCCCCGCGCTCGACGTCGAGCACCCGCACGTCGATGCCGAGCGGCTCGGCCCGGCTGGTGATCACCGCGACGGTCTGCGGCAGGGTGTCGGCGTCGACCACGTACACCGGGCTCTTGCTCTTCGACGCGCGGCGGGCGAGGGTCATCGCCTCCGCCGCCGCGGTGCCCTCGTCGAGCATCGACGCGTTCGCGGTGGCCAGCCCCGTCAGGTCCGTGACCATCGTCTGGAAGTTCAGCAGCGCCTCCAGCCGGCCCTGGCTGATCTCCGGCTGGTACGGCGTGTACGCCGTGTACCAGGCCGGGTTCTCCAGCACGTTGCGGCGGATCACCGCCGGGGTGTGCGTGCCGTGGTAGCCCAGGCCGATCATGGACACGGCCACGGTGTTGCGGGCGGCGAGGGCCCGCAACTCGGCGAGCGCGTCGTGCTCGGTGGCCGGCTCCGGCAGGTCCAGGGTGCCGTGCCAGCGGATCACCTCGGGGATCGCCGCGTCCATCAGCTCGTCGATCGAGCCGTAGCCGACGGCCTCCAGCATCCGGCGCTCGTCGGCCGGATCCGGGCCGATGTGGCGGGCGGCGAACTGCTCTGCGGTCATGGGCGGCGCTCCCCTGAGGCGAGGTCGACAGGTCGGCCTCCCCCTCTGTCGCGCCCGCACAGCGCTCCACAGTGCCTGCCCCACGAGGTCCTTTTGCCTGAGAGGTTCCGGGGAGGATTTGCCCCTTCGGCGCCGCCCGAGGTGCTTTTCTGGGCGGTCTCTCCCACGTGGGTGGTACCGGCATGGTCAACGCTACCAGCGCCCCGTCGGCCGATGGATGTCGTACCCCCACCGCATGATCACGGGGACCTGTGGAGGTGTGATGTGATGCCCGAGCCCGCGACCCACCCGGAGGACCTCGGCCGGTTCTTCGTCGCCCGCGCCAACGCCGGCGACGTCGACGGCCTGGTCGCCCTCTACGAACCCGACGCGGTCCTGGACACCCCCGCCGGCCCGGCCACCGGCACGCAGGCGATCCGCGCCGCGTTCACCCGGCTGCTCGCCGACCGGCCCACCTTCGTCCCCGGCGAGGCGCGACCCACCCTGCGCGCCGGCGACCTGGCGTTGACCTCCACCCGGCTCGACGACGGCAGCGTCACCGTCGAGGTGGCCCGCCACCAGCCCGACGGCACCTGGCGGTGGGTCATCGACCAGCCCCGCGCCGCCGGCTGACCCCCGGCGCGCCCCCGACGGCTACCGGCCGACGCCGGTCAGGCCCGTCGGCACCACGCCCGAACCGACGTCACCACCGGCCGGCGCCCCCACCGTCCGGTCAGCCAACGCCGGCAGCAACCGGCCCAGCGGCGCGTCGAGGGTCAACGCCGCGTACCCGTCGCCCCGCGTCGGCCCCTGGTTGACGATCACCACCGGGATGCCCAGCTTCGCCGCCCGCAGCACGAACCGGCGACCCGACATCACCGTCAACGACGACCCCAGCACCAGCAGCAGCCGCGCCCGCTGCACCATGTCGAAACAGCGGGCCACCCGCGGCGCCGGCACCGTCTCACCGAAGAACACCACGTCGGGCTTGAGCACCCCGGTACCGCAGAACGTGCAGTCGAGCGTCTGGAACCGCGCCACCTCGTCGTCGGCGAGATCCACGTCACCGTCCGGGTTGACCGCCGCGACCCGCGCGTCGAACCCCGGGTTCGCCTCCCGCAGCCGCCGGTCCAACTCCTCCCGGGACGTCTGGTTGCCGCACCCCAGGCACACCACCTCGTCGAGACGACCATGCAACTCCACCACCCGCGGGCTGCCCGCCGCCGTGTGCAACCCGTCGACGTTCTGCGTGATCACCCCGTCGACCAGCCCGCCACGCTGCAACCGGGCCACCGCCCGGTGCCCGTCGTTCGGGGCCGCCCGCGCGATCACCCGCCACCCCAGGTGGCTGCGCGCCCAGTAACGCCGCCGCGCCTGCGCGTCCCCGGTGAACACCTGATAGGTCATCGGGGTGTGCCGACGGGCCGCCCCACTGGGCCCCCGGTAGTCCGGGATGCCCGACTCGGTCGACAGGCCCGCCCCGCTCAACACCACGACACCACCGCCCGCCACCAGGCCGGCCAGCGCGTCGATCGTCTCCGTCACCCGTCCATGCTGCCTCAGCGACCCGCGCCCCGGCGAACACCCCGCGACCCCGCCGCGGCGTGCCGGAGCGGCGGCTAGGTTGGCAGGTATGCGCGTCGTCATCGCCGGAGGCCACGGCAAGATCGCCAAACTGACTCACCGGGAACTCGCCGGGCGCGGCGACACCGCCGTCGGCCTGATCCGCAACCCCGACCACGCCGCCGCGCTGACCGCCGCCGGCGCCCACCCCGTCGTCGCCGACCTCGAACACGTCGGCGTCGACGACCTCGCCGGCCACCTCGCCGGCGCCGACGCGGTCGTCTTCGCCGCCGGCGCCGGCCCCGGCAGCGGCGCCGCCCGCAAGGACACCGTCGACCGGGCCGCCGCCGTGCTGCTCGCCGACGCCGCCGAACGCGCCGGCGTCCGCCGCTACCTGCTGGTCTCCTCGATGGGGGTGGACGGCGAGCCGCCCGCCGGCACCGACGAGGTGTTCGCGGCGTACCTGCGGGCGAAGAAAGCCGCCGAGGACGACCTGACCGGCCGCGACCTCGACTGGACCGTGCTGCGACCCGGCCGACTCACCGACGACCCACCCACCGGGCGGATCACCCTGGCCCGGCACGTGCCTCCCGGCGCGGTCACCCGCACCGACGTCGCCCGCGTGCTGCTCGCCCTGCTCTACAAGCCCCGCACCGCCGGGCAGGTCCTGGAGTTGGTCGGCGGGGAAACCCCGATCGCCGACGCCGTCGCCTCCGTCGCCGCCGGCTGACCGGCCGCAAGGTCCCGCTGGGCCGGAATCGGGCGGCACCCATCCGGCACGCCCGCCCGGCGCGGGGGCACCGCCCCCGCGGCGTCCCCGCGGGTCAGCCGTCGAGCACGGCCCGCAGCCGCGCACTGGCCGCCCCGGCCGCATAGGCGTCGGCCCGCAACTGCTCAGACTGCGCCGACAGGTGCTCCTGCCACTGGCTCAGCTGCTGCTGCGCCGTCGTCACCGCCGCCACCAGCGCCGCGTGCCGGCCCTCCAGCTCCCGCACCTGCCCCCGCAGGTCCTCACCCCGAGGCTCCCCCTGAGGGGAAAGAGACCCCGCCCGCCGGTGCGCCTCGGCGAGGATCTCGTCGGCCTGCCGCCGGGCGTCGGCGATGATCTCCGCGCCCTCCGTGCTGGCCTCGCTGATCGTCCGGTTCGCCTCGTCCTGCGCCCGTACCGCCAACTCGACCACCAGCGGGTCCGGGCCCTGCGGGGCCGTGCTGGGCAGCGCGCCGTGACGCAGCATCTCCACCTGCCGCACCAGCCCGTCGTTCTCCCGCCGCAGCCGATCCACCTCACCGTCGAGCAACGCCATCCGCTCGTCGACCGACCGGGCCAGGCCGGCGACCTCGTCGGCGGACAACCACTGGCTGCCCCGGAAGCGGCGAGCCTCCAACGCGCCCAACGCCCGGGTCAGCTCGCCCGTCGGGACGGCGGAGGCCCGGTCGCCATGATCGATGCTCATCGGACACCTGTCCAACTGAAGTCCTGCGGCGCGGCGGCCGCCGCGCTCGCGAGAGGTGGATAAAGAGACTGGTCGTAACTCTCCACCAGGATCCGCTCCGGCGGCACACCGGACACCGTCAGTGCGGTGATCGTCTCCCGGGTCATCTCCGGACTGCCGCAGACCAGCACGTCGGTGTCCCGCCACGGACCCAACCGCACCGCCGTCTGACCGGCCGTACCCACCTCACCCTGCCACTGCCAGCCGCTCTCCACCGTCGGCACGTACCGCAACCACCCGCCGCCCGCACCGGAGCGCCACGACCCCGCCGGCGGCGTCGCCGCCAACTCCCGCAACGCCTGGTCGTCGTACAGGTCGTCGGGGGTCTTACCACCCACCACCAGCGTCGTCGCGCGCCCCGGCCCCTGCTGCACCGCCTCCGCCACCGCCCGCAACGGCGCCAACCCGGTGCCGCCCGCCACCAGCAGCAACGGCAGCTGCGGCGACCGGTCGTACGACGACAACGCAACCCCCACCGGCAACCCCAACAGCAACTGGTCGCCCTCGCGCAGCTTCCGCACCAGATGCGTGGAGAACCGACCCGCGGCCCGGACGTGGAACTCGATCGTCCCGTCGGCGCGCGGCGCGTTCGCCGGCGACAGGTACCGCCACATGCGCAACTGCGGCACCTGCACCGGCAGCGACTGCCCCGGCAGGTAGTCGCACAGGTAGTTCGGGCGGACCGTGAACACGCACACGTCGGCCCGCCGCCGCTGCACCCGCTGCACCTCCGCCTCCCAGTACGGCGGCGACGTCCGCTCCGCCTCCGCCGCCCCCGTCAGCATCAACCGCGCCACCAACTCGTACGCCGCGGCCCACTCCGCGCGCAGGGCCGGCGTCCACCGTGGCCCGAGAAAACGTTCCAGCGTCGCCAGCAACGCCTGCCCCACCCAGATGTAGTGCCACTCCGCCAACGGCACCGGCCGACCCTGTTGGTCCTCGCCGCGGAACCGGCGGTGGTCGGCCCCCAACCGCTGCGCGAACGCCGTCAGCTCCCGCTCGTCGTCGACGTGGGTGATGATGTGCCCCAAGGCCGAGAGCAACTTGTCCTGCTGGTACTGCATGTTCGTCGGGAACATCGTGCGGGCCTCGGGCGCGATCACGAACAACGTGGCGTAGAAGTACTTCGCCGCCTCCGGACCAGCCACGCAGAACTGCGCCCAACTCTGGCGTAACGCCGCGACGTCCATGCCTCAGCCCTCCTGCCGGCGGGCGGCGTCGTGACGCTCCCGCAGGGTCAGCCCCACCACGCCCGACGCCCCGTACGCGCGGTCACCCTGCCACAGGTTCGGATCCGGCACCCGGGTGTCGTAGTAGCGGTGGTGCACCGCGTGCAACGCCGCCCACCCCACACTGCCGTTGAGCCACGACCAGTCACCGTGCACCGGCCGGCCCGCCCGCTCCTCCTGCGCGCAGAACTTCATGAACAGCTCCGACTCGGTGTGCGGATCCGACACCCGCACCCCCGCCGCCCGGAACGAGTGCAACACCGCCTGGTTGATCACCAACACGGCGTGCTCCCGCCACAGGGTGTCCTCCCGCGAGGTGTCCAGCCCCAACCCCCGCGCCACCGGCAGCAACTGGTCGTACCGATCCCGGTCACCCATGTTCCGGGTGCCGATCTCGTCACTCAGGTAGTGCCCGTTGAACGGGGCACAGCTGTAGTCCACCCCACCGACCCGCAGGCGCATGTTGCTGATCACCGGCAGGGCGTGCCAGCGCAGCCTCAACTCCTCGAACCACGGGTACGCCGGATGCGTCAGGGCAACCTCGCGGACGAGGTCCCGCGGCACCTCCACCAGCGTCGGATCCTCGTACGCCGTCTCGATCACCCACGGCAGCAGGTCGAACCGTCCCGGCACCGCCGGCGGACGCCACCCCAGGCGCCGCGCCGCGTCCGTCATCGCCACCTGCGCCGGATCACCCAGCACCGACCCGTCGTCCATCCGATGACCGCAGTAGCGGACCAACTGGTCGTTCCAGATCCGCGCCCGCGGACCCACCCCGGGCCGGTCCGGCGCGAACACCGTCATCACCGACTGGATCCGCCCACCGTTGTCAGCCACCGAAAGGTGCTGCGCCAACTCCTGCGCGATCCCCGCCACCGTCGTCACGTCACGCCGGTCCCGGACCTTCAACCCGGCCCACCGGACCCGCCCCACACAGCGCACCGACTGCCGCCACGCCACCTTCGCCCCGTACGCCAGTTCCTCGGAGGTGTGCCGGTACGTGCCGGTCAGCGCGATCTCCTCCCGCACCTCCGCGATCCGCGCGGCCACGTCCGGCAGCCGCCGCTCCGCGTGGTAGAGACGCAGGAACTCGACGGCCTCCGCCACCACGTCCGCCACCGCAGGCGCCTGCGGCCGGGCGTGCGCCACCGGGCAGCCCGACCCCTCGCCGTCCACGACACGCCCACCGGCATCCACCAAAACCGCGGCGGCATGAAAGTCAGTCTGCACTTTGTTCAAATCCGATCGTCGGGTAGGCGCGGTCGTCGCCTTCTGCGTCGTCCCCCGGCACGGTTCACCGACCCACCGCCGCACACGTCACGGACAGTGACATGTGCGCAGCAAGCCGCGCGCCGCACATAGGATTCCCGGCCACGCAAAGACTGTCAACAGCCCGACTCACGCCGAAAACGTCCACAATCGACGCTTGCCCCCGCAAGCACGCCACTCTGGACATCGCCATGCGTGTGCTTGCCTTGCTTCGCCCGGTGGCCGGCGGTGGGCGCGTTGGCACAGCGGTGTGGGGTGTGGGGGTGGGGCCCGCCGTGCCCGGCTCCGGGCGGTCAGGTTTGATCCCTGCGCCGGGCACGGCGGGCCACCCCCCGTCGGGGGTCGCGCGCCGTCCGTGCCTGGATGTCAGCTGTGCGGTACGGCCGTCGCGAGGCGTCCCCGACTTGTCGGCGTGGGGTCGGCTGCGGGGTGACGACCCGTCAACCCGCTGTCGGCAGGTTGTGCGGCTGATCCCGCACGGTGGGTGGGTCGGGGTGTTGTGTGGGCGCTGTCGAGCTGCCCCATCTGTGGGACCACCCCTCACATCCAGAAAGTGAGCACGCCGCCACCCCGACCAGGGGCCAACGAAACGCCCCCCCGAGGCCGCGCTCAGCCCGCCCGACGCCGAGCCCGGCGCGCCGCCAACTCGTCACCCACCGGATCCCCCGCCGGCGCCGACGGCGGCACCGACGTCGCCGGCTCCGCCGGCAGATGCGACAACGAACCCTGGATCTCCTTGAACGCCCCGCCGATCGCGATGCCGAACACCCCCTGGCCGCCCTGCAACAGGTCGACCACCTCCTCCGGCGACCGGCACTCGTACACGGTCGTCCCGTCGGAGATCAACGTGATACCCGCCAGATCCGCCACCCCACGCGACCGCAGCGCCTCGATCGCCTTCCGGATGTTCTGCAACGACACCCCGGCGTCCAGCAGCCGCTTCACCACCTTCAGGACCACCAGGTCCCGGAACGAATACAACCGCTGCGTGCCCGAACCCGACGCGTCCCGCACGCTCGGCACCACCAACCCGGTGCGCGCCCAGTAATCCAACTGGCGGTAGCTGATCCCCACCGCATGGCAGGCCGTCACACCTCGATAGCCAACGGTGTCGTCACCCTCAGTCGCCAACCCCGGCGACGTCACACCCGGCTCGTCCAGCTCCGTACCCGGATCGGGATCTCGCGGCTCGTGCATCCGGACAACCTCCCCGCCAGTGCGGTGACACGTCGTTTCCGGGACGTGCACCCCTCGACACGGCAACCCTATAGCCGCCTTCAGAGATTGCCCCGGAGAAACCGGCGCGACACGCCGCGCCACGACAACGAAGATCACCCACCGCGCCGGAACATCACCGAACGTGACGCCCCGAAAAGACACCGGACTCAGCCGGCGAAGTCCTCCGGACGCACCTGCTCCAGGAACTCGCGGAACTTCTCCACCTCGTCCTCCTGCTCGTCGGGAATCACGATCCCCGCCTCGCTGAGGACCTCCTCCGCACAACGAATCGGCGCACCGACCCGCAACGCCAACGCAATGGAATCACTCGGCCGGGCCGACACCCGCACCCCGTCACCGATCAACAGATCCGCGTAGAAGACGTTCTCCTTCAGCTCGGTGATCTCCACCGCCCGCAACGGCGCCTTCAACGCCGCCAACACGTCCCGCAGAAGATCGTGAGTCAGCGGCCGGGCCGGCTTGACCCCCTGCTGCTCGTAAGCGATCGCCGTCGCCTCGACCGCGCCGATCCAGATCGGCAGATAGCGGTCCCCCTCGACCTCCCTGAGCAGGACGATCGGCTGGTTGCTGGGCAGCTCCACCCGAACTCCGACCACGCTCAGCTCGCGCACCGCCGCCTCCGTGTCGTTGTCACCTACGCCGCACCGTGCCCTTCCCTGCACGGTACACGGACCGCGACACGGCCGTCCCATGCGCTACCCGCACCACGCCCGCGCCAGAAAGGGGTTACCCCGGCAAGCCTACGACACGCTTCCCGGGGCAGATCTTTCCCCACAACCCCGCCGGATCACCGACCCAACGTCGACCGCAACCCCACCCGCACCAACGCCGCGTGCAACTGCTGCGACAACGCCACCAACTCCCGCGCCGTCTCCGCCGCCCGCGCCCGCGCCGCCGGATCACTCTGCCGCGCCAACGGCGCCACCAACTGCGCGAACAAACCGACCTCCCGGTCCGCCGCCGTCCGGTAACCCCGCAGATGCCGCGGCTCCAACCCGTACGCCGCCAGACCCGCCACCGCCCGCGCGATGATCAACGCATCGTCGTCGTACCAACCCGGCGGATCCGACACCACCACACCGAGCCGCTCCAACTCACCCAGCGTCGACTCGTTGATCCCACTACGCGCCACCAGATCCGCCCGGCCGAGCCGCACCTGCGGCGACCCGGCCGGCTCCTCCGACACCCGCCCCGGCACCTCGCCACCCGGGCCCACCGCCACCAACGTCGGCCGCTGCCGACCCGGCGACTCCCCGGACGCGTCCCACTGCGCCAACTGATCACGGATCACCCGCAGAGGCAGATACTGGTCCCGCTGCGCGGTCAGCACGAACCGCAACCGCGCCACATCGTCCCAGCTGTACTTCCGGTAACCCGCCGCCGTCCGCTGCGGCTCCACCAGGCCCTCAGCCTCGAGAAACCGCAACTTCGAAATCGTCACGTCCGGAAAATCCACCCGCAGTTGACCCAGCACCTCACCGATGCTCATCAACGGTCGGGCACGCGCCGCCCCGGGCGGCGTGGAGGCCGCAGGCTCGTTCACCCCCGGCCGGCCTCCTCCTCCGGGCGCGGACCGGCGATGAACACCACCCGGAACTTACCGATCTGCACCTCGTCACCGTTGCTCAACGTGGCCGCCTCGACCCGCTCCCGGTTCACGTACGTGCCGTTCAGGCTTCCCACGTCCCGCACAGTGAACGTCCCACCATCACGGTGGAACTCGGCGTGCCGCCGCGACACCGTCACGTCGTCCAGGAAAATGTCACTGTCCGGATGCCGGCCACTCGTCGTCACATCGTGATCCAAAAGGAACCGGGCACCCGCGTTCGGACCCCGGCGAACCACCAGCAGCGCCATCCCCGGCGGCAACGAACCGGACACCCGGCTCGGCACCACATCGGTGTCCGGCCCCTCCAGCACTTCGTCGAGCGAACCGAGATTGAGCGTCGAAGTGACGTCGAGCGGGGGGAACTCGTCGTCTGGGCGCGTCATGGGACCACCTCACGGATCTGTTCGGTCGGCGTCGGGGTAATGGCGGGTCTGGCCGCCGGGCAGTCCAACACCCGGCGGCTGGCTCCCCGTGCCCGGAAAGGCAATTCCGCAACGCTCAACTATTGGGTTCTCGGTCGACTGGGCGAGCCTAGCCAGCGCCGAAATGCAGGGCAACCGGACGCGCGGACACAACCACCACGCCCGGAGGGGACGCACTCAGCTCTCGGTGAGCTCACGATACGCGTCCGCGGACAGCAGCCCTTCGACCGCCGCCGGATCATCCGGGGTGATCTCCACCAACCAACCCGCACCGTACGGGTCCGTGTTGATCACCTCAGGGGTGTCACCGAGCGCCTCGTTGCGCGCCGCCACCGTACCGCCGAGCGGGGCGTAGATCTCCGACACACTCTTCGTCGACTCGATCTCACCCAACGACTCACCCGCCGCCACCACCGCACCGACGTCGGGCAGCTGGACATACACGATGTCACCCAGGGCGTCCTGCGCAAAGTGAGTGATGCCGACCCGCACCGGGCCGCCGCCGTCACCCGCCACCCACTCGTGCTCGGCGGTATACCGCAGATCCTCAGGAATCACCAGACGCGTCCTTCACCATCGACACACCGGACACCACCGGTGCGAGCCGCGCCGGTCAGGAGACCGGACGGGCGTGTTCCAGCTTGATCGGCGCGTGCAGCGCCGAAACCTCGGCAGCCTCACGATCCTCAACGATCAACTTACCGCCGTCGCCCGTCACCGACGCCACCACCCCGCCAGGAATGTTCAACGCCGTACGCATCGTCGCCGGATCACCGATCACCGTGATCGTGAACGGACCCGTCAACCGACGCCCGTCCACCACCAACGACCCGTTCTCCCCGTCCAGAAAGTACGTCGACGCGATGATCCGCACCGTCGCCCGGTCACCGCCGGAGATCTGCATCGCCTCCGCACCGGCACCCCGCAACTCCTGCACCGCGTCCAACACCCGCGACGCCGAGATCGGCTTCTCACCCGCCTCGAACCGCACCGCCAACCCCGGACCCGTCGCCGGCAACGTCCCCGCCAGGATGCCCAACTCGTCGGCCCGCCGCGTCGCCTCGTCCAACGCCGCCTGCCGCCCCTGCTCACCCGAACGCAACTGCCGCTGACTCTCCTCCAGCGCCGCGATGTCCTGCCGCAGCCGGACCTCCCGCGAATTCAGGTCGTACAGGATCCGGACCAGGTCCTCCTGCCGCGTCGCCGCCACCGTCGGATCCGTCGACGTCGTCTTCAACTGCACCACCAGCGTGAACCCCAGCAACGCCAGCAGCACCGCGATCATCACCCCGGCCGAACTCACCCGCCGCCGCGACGACTCCGCGACCGCCGGCGCCTCCGGCGACGACCCGCCCGACCCCTCACCGGCAGCCCGGCTCAGATCCACCGCCGCGCCCTCGTCGAACCGGTCCGGCTCCGCCACGGGCGGCTCCGCCCGCTCCGGCGCCAACGGGCTCAACTCGTCCGGATCCGGCGCGTCCGGCCGCGGATCCGGCTCCCCCGCCGGACCCGACGGCCGAACCGGCCCCGCCGGCTGCGGCCAACCCGTGCCCGTCTCCGTGTGCTCCTCGCTGCTCATCGCCACAAACCTACGCCCGGAACAGGTGCCGACGGATCGCCGCCACGTTCCCGAAGATCCGCACCCCCAGCACGACCACCACACCCGTGGACAACTGGCCACCCACCCCGAGCTGGTCACCCAGGTACACGATCAGACCCGCCACCAGCACGTTGGAGATGAACGACACCACGAACTGCTTGTCGTCGAAAATCCGGTCGAGCTTCGCCCGCACCCCACCGAACACCGCGTCCAACGCCGCCACCACCGCGATCGGCAGATACGGCTGCAAACCCGCGGGAACCGTGGGGTCGAGCCAGACCCCGAGGACCACACCGGCGAGCAACGCCAGCACCGCGATCATCGACCACCTCCGGAGGGGCTGGGAGACGTCCTCGAACCGGACGGCTGAGAACTGGCGGAACGGTCCGCCCCCGACGGCGACGGACTCGCGCTCGCCGGAGGCTCCGCGTAGCGTAGCCGCGGCTCCGGAGCGGCCGGCAGGGTGAGGTCCTCCGCCTCCCGCACCGCGAACGACAACCCGGTGTCCTCCGCCACCTTCCGCATCGTCAACGCGCTGCGACTGTCCTCGTACCGGTCCCGCATCGACCCCGGCCCGATCGCCGACACCTCGTACGGCCCCGTCACCGGCCGGAAGTCCACCAGGATCGCCTGTCCCGCCGACCGGATCGTCGACGTCGCCGTCAACCGCTGCCCGTTGATCGAGATCGCCTCCGCGCCGGCGGCCCACAGGTCGTTGGCGACCCCCTGCAGATCGCTGTAGATCACCCGGGACGGACCGACGTCCGCGCCCGTCACCGCGTCCGGATTCTGCGGCGCGTCCGCCAACCGCACCACCACGCCGTCACCCCGCACCCGCCCCAGGCCCGTGCCCGCCTCCAGGGTGCGCAACCGCGCCGCCTCCGAGCCGCCCAGCGCCGCGGCCCGCTGCCGCGCCACCTCCGCCCGCAACTGGTCCGCCCGCTCCGACAACCGGTCGGTCTCGCTCTCCCGCTGCTTGATCTGCGCCACCAAGCCGGAGCGGGCCTGGCTGCGCCCGGGCTCGGCCTCCAACGTCTGCCGGTACGCGACCGCGAACAGGAACCCCAGCACCACCGCCAGAACCAGGCTCACCGACCGCGCCGACCAGTGCCGCCACCCCGCCGGCGGGGCCTGCCGCTCCCGGCGCCGGGCCGCCGCGTCGGCGTACCCCGGATCCAACGGGTTGCGGAACAACTCGGTGAGGAAGTCCGGGGCGTACACCCGGTCGGACCGTCCCCGGCCCTCGCCCGGCGGCGTCGTCATGCCGACGCTCCCTCGGCGCGCACGGCCCTGACCAGCCGGCTCGCCTGCACCACGTACATCGCGCCGGCCACCCAGTAGAGCACCAGGCCCCACCAGGCCAGCCCCCAACCGATCGGCCCGGCCACCGCCTCGGCACCGGGAACCGCTGCGGCGAGCAGCAGGACCGGGAAGGCGGCCAGCAACAGGAACGTCGCGGTCTTGCCGACGTAGTGCACCGGCGGCGGGCCGTACCCGTACCGCCGCAGCACCGCCAGCGACCCCAGCAGGAGCAACTCCCGGGCCAGCAGCGCCGCGGTGAACTGCCAGGGCACCACGCCCCGGGCGGTGAACCCGACCAGGGTGGCGAGGATGTAGAGGCGGTCGGCGGCCGGGTCGAGCAGCTCCCCCAGCCGGCTGACCTGACGCATCCGGCGCGCGACCCACCCGTCCACCCAGTCCGTCGTGCCGCCGACGGCCAGCACCACGATCGCGGCCACGTCGGCGCGCGCGACGAGCAGGAGATAGAGGAAGAGCGGGACGCCCAGCAGCCGGACGAAGCTGATCAGGTTCGGCACCGTCAGGATGCGGTCGCCCGCTGCCGGTGCGCTCGTGCCGGCGCTGGCCTCCGCGTGTTCCGAGCGAGCCGGCCGACGCGACACCGAACCTCCTCCGCCACACGCTCCGACCGCCCGGCCGAGGACGGGCACCGCGGAGTTCCGTGTGCGCTGTCGGGCCGGCTGACGCCGGCACCCCTGCGATCCCCGTACGGGACCGCCGCCTGACTCGGCCCGCGATCACGTTGATCGCGGGCCGGCTGACTGCGCTGCCACTATATCGGGCCGTTCGCTGCCTCCCCGGGTTCAGGCGTCCGGTTCCGTCGACGCCGTCGGGGTGTCGACGGGGAAGTCACTACCCCTAGGGCATCCTAGGACACTAGAGGGAAGCGGACGGCCGCGTGGCGGGACGGACGGTGCGCGGGGAAGGTCGTCAGGCGGTGCGGACCGAGGAGCCCGACTGCGACTCCGCCGTCGCGGCCTGCTCGAACGCCCGCAGGGCCAGCAGCAGCTCGTGCTGTACCCGACCCGGCATCCGGTCCAGCACCGCCTGCACCGCCCGGTGCCGGCGCTCCATCAACTCGCGCAGCAGCGTCTCGGCGGCGGCGGTCGGCACCAGCCGCACCTCCCGCCGGTCCCGGGGGTCGGCCACCCGGCGCAGCAGGCCGGTGGCCTCCAGCCGGTCGCAGAGCCGGCTCGCCGAGGACGGCACGACGTCCAACAACTCGGCCAGGCCGTTGACGTTGGTCTCCGGCCGACTGCTGATCAGCGACAACACGCGCAACTGCGTCGGCGAGACGGCCATCTGGTGCCGGGACGCGGCGGAGTCGAGCACACCGACGAGCGCCTCGGCGGCGGCGTCGATCGCCGCGGCGAGATTCGGAGGTCGCTCCACCAGGTGTCCCCTGCGATCGTCCCGCTCGTGCCCGGCCGTTGCGGCGACGATCCTCACCCGTCGCCCCGGCCACCCGCGCCACGCCAGTCCAGGCAGACCACGACCGCGTCGTCGCGGAGATCCGCGTCCGCATGCCAGGCGTGCAGTTCGCGCATCACCGTACCAACCGCCTCGGCCGGCGGTTGCAGCCGCGTGGCGCGCATCGCCCGCTCGCCGTACGCCCCCCGGTCACCGGGATCAGCGGCCCACACCCCGTCACTGACCACGAAGATCCGGTCCCCGGGCGCCAGGTCGAACTCCTGGACGTCGTAGCGGGCCTCGGCGAACATGCCCAGCGGCAGCTGCTGCTCCAGCGTGATCGGCGTGACGGTGCCGCCGCGCAGCCGCAGCAGGCGCGGGGAGCCGGCGTCCACCGCCCGCACCCGACCGGTCACGGTGTCCAGTTCCAGCAGCAGCGTGGCCACGTACCTCCGCCCGCGGTGCTGGTAGAAGACCGTGTCGGAGGCCAGCTCAGCCTGCTCGACGAGGCTGCCCCCGGAACGCCGGGCGTTGCGCAGCGGGTTCACGGTGACCGCCGTGAGCAACGCCGCCGCCAGGCCGATGCCGGCGCCGTTCAACACCGTCGCCGTGAGCGGTGCCTCCACCATCGATCATCCTCCGGAAACGCTTGCCGTAGGGCAAGCATCATACGGAGGTGTCGTCGGCGGCGGGCGACGTACCCGACCCGGGCGGACGACCCGACGGCACGCTGCCGCCCCCGCGCGGCCTCGCGGCGGCGCGGACGGCGGGCGGGGCCGGTCAGCCGGCCGAGCGAACGGCGACCGCGCCGTGGAAGGCGTCCGGAACCTGCGCCGGCGGGCCCTCGGGACGCCACCGGGTGATCGGCACGATGCCGTCGGCGGTGGGCGTCCAACGACCGAGCAGCGGCGCGAACGCGGCCGGCGGGCGCATGCGGAACGCCGGGCCCATCATCGCGAGGGCCTCCGGGTAGCCGGCCAGCTCCTCGGTGTCGAAGTCGACCGCCAGCAGGCTGCCCGGCGCCGTCGCCTCGTAGAGCTCGTCGAGGGTGCGCGCGAGGGTCTCGTCGTCGAGGAACGCGGCCAGGCCGAGGAACACCACCCCGACGGGCCTCCTCCCCCACCCCGGCACGAACCGGTGCAGCTGGGCGCGGTCCACGGTGCCGATGTCGGTGGCGTCGCCGTAGCCGTAGCCGGCCCGGTCGCTGCCGGCGAGCAGACGCTGGCCGAGGCGGACGGTGACCGGGTCGACGTCGGTGTAGAGCACGGTGGCGTCCGGGGCGACCTCGTGCACGTTGCCCATGGTGGGCACCCCCGCGCCGAAGACCAGGAAGCTGTCCACGCCCGCCGCGACCATCGCCCGGACCGCCCGGCCCAGGAAGGCCCGCAGCTCCCGGAAGACCGGCGCGCACGGCCCGTACGCCTGCTCGAAGGCGCGGGCCGCCGCCACGTCGACCGGGAAGTGGTGCTCCCCGCCGAGCCAGAAATCGATCATTCGCGCGGTGCTCGGCTGGTCCGGCTCCACCATCGACGGCGCTCCCTCCCCGGCGGTCGTCGACAGCGTACCCACCGGTCGTCCTGGGCGGTATCGCCCCGCCGACCGGGCACCGGCCGCGATACTGGCCGGGAACCGGCGGGAGGTGGGCGGTGAACTCGGCGAACGGCGCGGCGGTGGTCGTCGGCGTGGACGGCTCGGAGGCGGCGCTGCGCGCCGTACGGCTGGCCGCCGTCGAAGCGGCCCGCCGGAACCGGCCGCTGCGGATCGTGCACGGGTTCATCTGGCCCCTGCTGCGGGTGCCGGTGGACGCGCCCGCCGCCGGCCCGCCCGGCGCGGGCCTGCGACACCAGGCGGAGCAGCTCGTCGCCGCCGCGACCACCGAGGCCGAGGCGACGGTGTCCGGGCTGCGCATCTCCGGCGAGATCATCGACGGGGAGGCCGCCGCGGTGCTGCTCGGCGAGTCGCCGGCCGCCGCGATGATCGTGCTGGGCGACCGGGGGCTCGGCGGGTTCTCCGCCCTGGTGGTCGGCTCCGTCGCGGTGCAGGTCGCCTCGTACGCCGACTGCCCCGTGCTCGTCGCCCGGGGCACCGACCGCCCGGACGGACCCGTCGTGGTCGGGGTCGACGGCTCCGAGACGTCCCGGCTCGCCGTGGAGTTCGCCGTCGAGGAGGCGTCGGTCCGCAACGCACCGCTGGTCGCGCTGCACGCCTACCGGCACCCGACGTCCACCGCGCCGGGCGACATGCAACCCCTGGTGTACGACGACACCGAGCTGCGCTCCGAGGAGGAGCGGGTGGTGGCCGAGTCGCTGGCCGGGCTGGCCGAGCGGTGGCCGGACGTTCCGGTCAGCCGGGAGACCGCGCGGGGCCGCCCCACCACCGTCCTCGCCGAGGCGTCCCGGCGGGCCCAGCTGCTCGTGGTGGGCCGGCAGGGCCGCAGCGAACTGACGGGGCTGCTGCTCGGCTCGGTGAGCCAGTCCGTGCTGCACCACGCCGACTGCCCGGTCGCCGTCGTCCACGCGCCCCGCTGAGTCGAGCGCGGGGTTGGCCCCGCCGCAGGCGGGTAGACGACCGCGGTACGCCAACGGCGAGGACGACCGGAGGAGGCAGTGATGCCAGGACCACGGCCGGGCAGCAACGCGTACGACAAGCAGCGGGCGCGCATCCGTGACGTGATCGACGATTCGGGACGGCGGGTGTCGGACCGCAAGGCGAACGACGTGGCGAACCGGATCCTGCAGTCCGATCGCGGGCAGCGGGGCGTCGTCCGCGGTGAGCGGGTCTACGGCCCCAAGGGCGAGCGCGAACCGGGCGACCCGAAGTGAGGGCGACGCACCTGGTCGACGGGGCGATCGCCGGCGCCGTCGGCAGCGCCGCCCTGAACGTGGTCAGCTACCTGGACATGGTGCTGCGCGCGAGGCCGGCGAGCAGCACCCCGGAGAACACCGCCGGGCGGCTGGCCGGGATGGCGCACGTGGACCTGGGGCCCGAGGACCGGGCGGTGAACCGCCGCTCGGGCCTCGGGCCCCTGCTCGGCTACGGGATGGGCATCGTGGCCGGCGTCGGCTACGCCGTGTTGGCCCGGGGCCGTCGGATGCCGCTGGCCCTGGCGGCCGGGGTGCTCGGCGGCGGCGTGATGACGATGTCCGACGGGTCGATGACCCTGCTGGGAGTGACCGACCCGCGGCGATGGCGCCGGTCGGACTGGATCGCCGACATCGTGCCGCATGTCGCGTACGGCATGGCGGCCGCAGCCACCTGGAATCGGCTGCGGCCGCCCGTGTCGGGCCGGGGTCGTTAGCCCGGGGCGCTCTCGTCGTCGGCGACCGGCTCCATCGCCGGGCCGTACGGGGAGACCTGCCCCCGGGGCACCGGCCGGCCCTCGTCGCCGCCGGACGTGCCTCGGTTGCGCGGATGGCCGCCAGGGCCCGGGACCTTGCTGTACTGGCTGGTGGCGCCCTTGTCGTTGCGGCGCAGTTCCTCCTGCTGCGGATTCACCACGGGTTTTCTCCTTCCGGGTTCGACCGTGTCCCACCTCGGTTACCCGGCGCCGTGGGTGGCATGCCGGCCCGGGCGGACGGTCGCAGGGCTGACCCGGCACCCAGCGGGTACACCCCGAGGATGGGCGACGACCGGAGGATGGCGCGGGTCCTGCTGGACCGGCGGGGCACCACGTACGCCGAGGAGGCGGGCATCCGGCTCGCCGACCGGCCCGCCCCGCTCTACCAGTTGCTGGTGCTCGCCACGCTGCTGAGCACCCGGATCCGGGCCTGCGTCGCGGTGTCGGCCGCCCGGGAGCTGTTCGCCGCCGGCTACCGGACCCCGCAGGCGATGGAGGCGGCGAGCTGGCAGGACCGCGTCGACGCGCTGGGCCGGGGCCACTACCGCCGCTACGACGAGCGGACCTCGACGATGCTCGGCACCGGCGCCCGGCTGTGCCTGGACCGCTGGCGGGGCGACCTGCGCAGGCTGCACCGCGAGGCCGACGGCGAGCCCCCCGCGCTGCGCCGGCTGCTGACCGAGTTCCCCGGCATCGGCCCGACCGGCGCCGACATCTTCCTGCGCGAGGCACAGGTGGTCTGGCCGGACCTGCGCCCGTACGCCGACCGCCGCGCCCTGTCCGGCGCGGAGCGGCTCGGCCTGCCCCGCTCGCCGGACAAGCTGGCCGGGCTGGTCGAGCCGGCCGACTTCGGCAGGCTCGCCTCGGCGCTGGTGCGGGTGTCGCTCGGCGAGGAGTCCGCCGGCGAGGTCGCCCGCGCCGCCGGGCGGTGAGGCAGGCTCACTTCGCCGGCTTGTCGCCCGGCTTCGTCAGGTTCCACACCAGCAGCGCCGCCAGCAGCGCGAGCACCACGAGCCCGCCCGACACGCCGCGACCGTCCTCCTCGCTGCGGCCGGTGGTGCCGAAGTAGATCACCGCGAGCCCGGCCAGCACGGTGACGAACGTCCGCATCCCTCGGTCCTTCACGTATCGGACGGTACGCCCGCCCCAGGCCCGGCGTGGCCGGTTCGTCCGGGTTCACCCGACCGCGCGACCCCGGGTCAGGCCCCGGTGGCGAAGCCCCGCAGCCGGACCCGGCGGATCGTCCGGCCGGACACCTCCACCACCTCGAGGGTCAGCCCCGGCAGATGCACCGTCTCCCCGGGCCCGGTCGGCAGGTGCCCCAGCCCGGCCAGCACCAGCCCGGCCACCGTCGTGTACTCCCGCGACGGCCGGAAGTGCAGCCGCACCCCGACATCGGCCAGGTCGTGCAACGGGAAGTCGCCGGGCAGCAGCAGCGAGCCGTCCGGTTCCCGGGCCACCCCGGTCACATCCCGGTCGGTCTCGTCGTACAGCTCCCCCACCACCTCCGCCAGCAGGTCCTCCAGGGTCACCAGGCCGTCGACCCCGCCGTGCTCGTCGACGACCAGGGCGAGCTGCTGGTGGCACAGCCGCAGCCGGCGCAGCGCGTCGGACACCGGCAGGGTGCCGGGCAGCAGCAGCGGCGGGCGCGCCCGGTCGCCGACCGCCGCCGCACCCGCCGCGACGAGGTCCCGGATGTGCACCACGCCGCGCACCTCGTCCAGCCCCCCGGGCCCGACGACGGGGGCACGGGAGCGGCCGGCGGCGGCGAGCCGGCGCAGCCCCTCGTCGGCGGGCAGGGTCGCGGGGAGCACGGTCACGTCCAGCCGGGGGACGAGGATCTCCCGCAGCGTCCGGCCGGCGATGTCGAACGCGCCGGTGAGGATCTCCCGCTGCTGCGCGGACAGGCCCCGCTGGCTGACCACGATCTCCCGCAGTTCCTCCTCGGTCATCTCCGTACGGCTGGCCCGCGGGTCCCCGCCAGCGAGCCGCACCACCACGTCGGTGGCCCTGCTCAGCAGCCAGACCGCCGGTCGGGACACCCGGGCCAGCAGGTCCAGCGGGCCGGCGCTGAGCAGCCCCCACCGCTCCGCGCGCTGCATCGCCAGCCGCTTCGGGGCCAGCTCGCCGACGACCAGGGTGACGAAGGTGAGCAGCACGGTGACCAGGACGACCGCGGCGCCCCGCGCGGCTTCGCCGAGGAAGCCCAGCGGCCCGACCAGCGGCTCGGCCAGCGAGACCGCGGCGGCGGCGGAGGCGAGGAACCCGGCGAGGGTGATGCCGAGCTGGATGGTGGCCAGGTAGCGGTTGGGGTCGCGGACCAGCCGCGCCAGCCGCTCCCCCGAACGGCTACGCCGACCCAACTGCCGCACCTGCCCCTCGCGCAGCGTCACGAGCGCCATCTCGCTGCCCGACAGGGCCGCGTTGACGAGCACCAGCACGGCCACCAGCGCGAGCTGCCCGAGCGGTGCCCCCATGTCAGTCGACCTCCAGGTCGTCGAGTGAGATCTTGTGCGTCATCAACCACCGGGCCAGCGCCGACATCCCGAACAGCCACAGCGGCGCCGACTCGGTGGTGCCGTTCGTCGCGAAGATCGCGAAGCGCAGGTCCGGGGCCCGGTACGCTTCGATCCGCCATTTGTGCTGCTTGTCCCGCCAGACCGCAGAAGGGTCCATGGCGCCACGCTAGGCGACCGCCCGCCCCGCCGGGGCGGCTTCAGGACGGCGCCGCGACCACGACCCGGGCGTCGTCGGGCAGCCGCCGGGTGGCGCCCCGGCGGTCCAGCAACTCCAGCAGCGGCACGGCGACGCGGCGGGTGGTGTCCAACGCCTGCCGGGCGGCGCTGAGCGTGAACGGCTGCGGCAGCCCGGCCAGCACCCGCACGGCCTCGTCGACCGCGCCGGGCAGCAGCACCACGTTCTCGGCGACCCTCAGCAGCGCACCGGCCCGCACCGCCGCGCCGATCTCCCGGGGCCCCAGACCCAGGTCCGCCAGACGCTCGGCCTCCGGGGCCCGGAACGGGCGGTCGGCGTACTCGGCGCGGACCCGGGCGACGGCGCGGGCCACCGGCTCCGGCAGCGCGTCGGCGGCGGCCGCGGTGATCCGGCCGGCGTGCAGCCGCAGCGGCGGCCGGACCAGCGCCTCGACCAGCGCCCGGTCGGGCAGGTCGAGGCGCCGCCGCAGCAGCTCCACCGGCGCGCCCGGTTCGAGGGGGTGCTCCCGGGCGTGCCGGGCCACCTCCTCACCCAGCCGGGCGCCGAGCCGCCGCCAGTGCTCCGGGTCGGCCAGCCAGTCCCCCACGACAGGCCGCCCGGTCACCTCGACGCCGGTGCGGACCAGGTCGGCGGCGCGGGCCAGGCCCCGGCGGCGCAGCTCGCCGGCCAGGTCAGGCCGGCCGTCCACGGTCGCCAGCACGGCCGCGCGGGCAGCCGACGCGCCCCGGCGGGCCAGCGGCGGCGGCGCGACGTCCAGCACGGTCACGCCGCCGGCCACGTGGTGCCGGCCCGGGTCGCGCAGCAGCGCCCGGTCGCCGACCAGCAGCGGCAGCGGCCGGGCCAGCCGCAGCCGGACGGTGTCCGCGCCCAACGGCCGCACCCGGGCGGGCACCGCCGCCGCGCCGACGTGCAGGGTCAGGGTGGCGGGCAGCTCCGCCGCGGGGTCGCCGGCCAGCCGGACGTCCAGCAGGTCGGTGCGGTGGAACCGGCCCGGGGTGAGCAGGGCGTCGCCGCGGCCGACCCGGCCCCGGGACGTGCCGCGCAGGTTCACCGCCACCCGGGCGACCGCGGAGACCTCCGACCGGGCCTCGCCGAGCCGGTGCAGGCCGCGCACCCGCACCGGCTCGCCGGTGGCGGCGAGTTCCAGCTCGTCGCCCACCCGTAGCCGGCCGGCGCCGAGGGTGCCGGTGACCACCGTGCCGGCGCCGCGCACGGTGAACGCGCGGTCCACCCACAACCGCACCGGGGCGTCCGCCGCCGGGGCGGGCAGCCGGCCGGCGAGCCGGTCCAGGGCCGCGCGCAGCTCCGACAGGCCGGCGCCGGTCACCGCGCTGACCGCCACCGCGTCGACCGCGCCGAGGGAGGTGGCCGCCAGCTCGGCCCGGGCCCGGGCCGCCGCCGGCCCCGGGTCCGCCAGGTCCGCGCGGGTCACCACCAGCAGGCCGTACGACACCCCGAGCGCGTGCAGCGCGGCCAGGTGCTCGGCCGACTGCGGCATCCAGCCCTCGTCGGCGGCGACCACGACCAGCGCGGCGGGCACCGGGCCGACGCCGGCGAGCATGTTCGGCACGAAGCGCTCGTGCCCCGGCACGTCGACGAACGCGACCGTCCCGCCGGACGGCAGCGTGCTCCAGGCGAAGCCGAGGTCGATGGTCATGCCCCGGCGGCGCTCCTCCGCCCACCGGTCGGGTTCCATCCCTGTCAGCGCCCGGACCAGGGTCGACTTGCCGTGGTCGACGTGCCCGGCGGTGGCCACCACGAACACGCTCAGCCGTCCCCCCGCACCCGCAGCACGGCGGCACGGACGACGGCGTCGGCGTCGGCGGGCACGCAGCGCAGGTCCAGCAGCAGCCGCCCGCGCACGACCCGGCCGAGCACGGGCGGGTCGCCCACGCGCAGCGGCTCCGCGTACCGCTCGGGCAGGCTCAGCGCCCACGAGTCCAGCTCCACGCCCGGGGCGCCGCCGCCGCCGACGACCGCGCCGGCCGGCACCACCTCCGCCTTGCACCCGTCGGCCGCGAGGATGTCACGCAGCCGCTCGGTACGCTCCCGCAGCGCGCCGGGGTCGGCGTGCAACGCGGCCCGCGTGGGCGTGACCGGGTCGGCGAGGGTGGCCGCGAGCGCGGCCAGGGTCAGCTTGTCCACCCGCAGCGCCCGGGCGAGGGGGTGCCGGCGCAGCCGTTCGACCAGGTCGGCGGCGCCGAGCAGCAGCCCCGCCTGCGGCCCGCCGAGCAGCTTGTCGCCGCTGGCGGTGACCAGGGCCGCCCCGGCCCGCAGGGTGCCGGCCGCGTCGGGCTCGTCGGGCAGCAGCGGGTCGGGGGCGAGCAGCCCCGAGCCGATGTCGGCGACCACCGGCACGCCGAGGGAGGCCAGCCGCCGCACGGGCACCGCCGAGGTGAAGCCGGTGACCTGGAAGTTCGACGGGTGCACCTTCAGCACGAAGCCGGTACGCGGGCCGAGCGCGGCGGCGTAGTCGTCGAGCGTGGTGCGGTTGGTCGTGCCCACCTCGCGCAGCCGCGCGCCGGTGCTCTCCAACAGCTCGGGCAGGCGGAACCCGTCGCCGATCTCCACCAGCTCGCCCCGGCTGACCACGATCTCGGCGTCGGCGGCGAGCACGGTGGCGGCGAGCACCAGCGCGGCGGCGCCGTTGTTGACCACGTGCACCGCGCCGGCGGCAGGCACCGCGGCGGCGAGGGCGTCGAGGGCGTCGCGGCCGCGCCGGGCCCGCCGGCCGGTGCGCAGGTCCAGTTCGACGTCGGTGTGTCCGGCGGCGGCGGTGACCGCCGCGACGGCGCCGGGCGACAGCGCGGCCCGGCCCAGGTTGGTGTGCAGCACCACCCCGGTGGCGTTGAGCACGGCCCGGGGCGCGGGCGCCGGCAGGGCGGCCAGCGCGGCGTCGCGTACGGCCTCGGGGGTGATCTCGCCGCGACGGGCCCGCTCCTGCGCCCGCCGGACGGCGGCCTTGACGCGGTCCCGCCCGAGAGTCTGCGCCGCGGCGGTCAGCCGGGGGTCGGCGAGCAGCGCGTCGGTGCGCGGCACCCGCCGGCGCGGATCGGCTGCGACGTCCCCCATGCCCCCTCTTCCGGCAGGTTTGGCGGAGACGGACGGGAATCGAACCCGCCTGACCCGGGTCCCGGGCCACACCGGTTTTGAAGACCGGGAGGGGCACCAGCCGCCTGAACGCCTCCACGCAGCAGTGAACCACAGCCCGGGTGGGCGTGAACGGTGGGGCGTCAGCCCCCGGCGGCGCGCCGCCGGTCGAGGCGTTCCCGCTGCGGCACCACCGTGTACTTCGGATCCTTCGCCGAGGCGACGCCGCCGTAGAAGATGCCGAACCGGGTGGCCACCGACGCGGCCAGCAGGGCCGTCCCGGACAGGGCGGAGACCGCCCGGCTGCGCCGGCCGAGCAGCGCGCCGGCCACCCCGGCCGCGGTCAGGGCCCGGCCGGCGCGCAGCAGCCGGCCGGGCCGCCCGGTGCGGTAGGGCTCGCTGAGCAGCCCGAGCCGGGTCTCCACCCGGTGCGCGCCGAACAGCTCCAGGGCGGCGCCCGCCACCGCCATCCGGCGGGCGGGGCCGGCCTGCGCGGTCGGCGCGGCGATCAGCCCCACGCCGGCGCCGCTGGCCAGCGCGCTGCCCGCGAAGACGGTCGGCAGCTCCGGGTACGCCTCGTGCCAGGACGGCACGGCCGTGTCGGCCAGCAGCACGCCGGTGTACGTGGCCAGCGCCGGCGCGGTCGCCGCGGCGGCCAGCCCGGCGGCGTGCCCCACCGGCGGCAGCAGCCGACGGGCGAGCCCAAGCGGCCCCCGCTCCGGCAGCCACGCCGCACCCTCGGCGACCGCCGCGATCCCGGCGGCCGGGCCGAAGGCGCTGAGGATCCAGGTGCCCACGGACATCGGCGAGGTCGGCTTGGCCACCCGCAGCATGTGGTGGAACCGGGCCGGCCGCCCCAGGTCCCTGACCAGGAAGACGGCGCTGGCGGTGACCGCCACCAGCGCGGTGACCCGGCCGGCGCGGCGCAGCGCGGGCCGCCCGGTGACCTGCCCGCCCGCCGCCAGCAGCGACGAGCCGGCCGCCAGCCCGCCGGTGAACAGGTACGCCGCGATGTCCCACTTCCAGACGGGCGCCTTGAGGATTGGCCGGCCGTAGTAGGAGGTGAATTCGGCCTCCGGGACCGTCAGCTCCTCGCCGCCGCGCCGGCCGCCGCCCCGCCGCCGGGTCCGTCCGGGCGCACGGGTCGACGCCGGCGCGAGCCCGGCCGCCGCGCCGGACCCGCCGGCGTCGAGGCCATCGCGGAAGCGACGGAAACGGTCGCCCACCGGGCGGTCCGGACTCACGAGGAACCTCCGACGAACGCGGCGACGGCCGCCGCCGCCATGGCCAGGGCCGCCAGGCCGGCCCGCTTCCACATCCTCGGCAGGTCCCGCGTGGTGACCACCGGGTCCGGGGGCAGGCCGTACACCTCGGGCTCGTCGAGCAGCAGGAAGAACGCGCCGTCGCCGCCGACCCCGTCGTCGGGGTCGTGCCCGTAGAGCCGCGCCTCGGTGACGCCGCGCTCGTGCAGGGTCGCCACCCGGGCGGCGGCCCGCTCCCGCAGCTCGTCGAGGGGACCGTACTGGATGGACTCCGTCGGGCACGCCTGGGCGCAGGCGGGGGTCTTCCCGGCGCCGATCCGGTCGTAGCACAGCGTGCACTTCCACGCCCGGCCGTCGCCCTTGCGCTGGTCGATGACGCCGTAGGGGCAGGCGGAGATGCAGTAGCCGCAGCCGTTGCAGATGTCCTCCTGCACCACCACCGTGCCGAACTCGGTGCGGAACAGCGCCCCGGTGGGGCAGACGTCCAGGCACGCCGCGTGGGTGCAGTGCTTGCAGACGTCGGACATCATCAGCCAGCGGAAGTCGCTACGCCCCTCCGCGCCGCCGGCCCGCCCCGGCGGCTGCGCTCCGGGCATGCCCAGAAACTCCGGCCCGGCGCCCCGACCGGCCGTCGCGGCACCCGCGGACGGCGGACCGCGGTGCCCGGCCGGGCGGGGCTGCTCGACGAACGCCACGTGCCGCCACGAGTTCGCGGTCAGCGCGCCGGTGTTGTCGTACGACATGCCGAGCAGGTCCAGCCCCGAACCGGGGACGTCGTTCCACTCCTTGCAGGCCACCTCGCACGCCTTGCAGCCGATGCAGACGCTGGTGTCGGTGAAGAAGCCCATCCGGGGCGGGGCGTCGACCCAGCCCGCGTCCGGGGCGGGATCGAGCGGCCCGGACAGGCTGTTCGGGTCAGGAAGCATCACGGTCCTCCCCGGCGCCGTCGGTGGGGGCCGGCGCCGGAAACGCCCCCGGGGTGAGGGTCGAGGGCGGATGGCCGGGGACGACACCCGCCCGCCGCCGGTAGTCCGCCACCAACTCCCGCAGGGCCGCCCCGGTGGGCCGCCGCCCCGGGCGCACGTCGCAGGTGCCGACCTTGCTCTCCTGGATGAGCACGTTCGGGTCCAGGGTGATCCCGAACAGGTCGTTGGCCGAGTCGCCCGTCACCAGGCCCTCGAACCCGAAGTGGTACGGCAGCCACACCTGGTGGATCACCCGGCCGTCCACCCGCAGCGGGGCCAGCCGGTCGGTGACCAGCACCTTCGCCTCGATCACCGCCCGCCCACTGACCAGGTGCGCCCAACCCAGGTGCGCCAGGCCCCGCTCGGCCGCCACCTCCGGCGACACCTCCACGAACATCTCCGGTTGCAGCTCCGCCAGGGGCCGCACCGTGCGGCTCATCCCGCCCGCCGTGTGGTGCTCGGTGAGCCGGCTGACCGTGAACACGTACGGGAAGACCGCGCTGTGTTCCTGCGGCGGGCTCGGGTTCACCGAGTTCACCGGGTGCGCGTACACCTTGCGGGTGGGGTTGGCCTGCTGCCGGTACAGCGGGTTGCGTACCGGCGACTCGGCCGGCTCGTAGTGCGTCGGCAGCGGCCCGTCGAGCACCCCGCTGGGCGCGTACAGCCAGCCCTTCCCGTCGCCCTGCATGACGAACGGGTCGTCGCCGGCGATCCCCTCCGGGCCGGCCGCGCCCTCCGGCGGCCGGTACGTCGGCGGCTTCGTCTTCTCGAAGTCCGGCACGTCGTAGCCGGTCCACTCCCCGGCGTCGGGGTCCCACCAGACGTAACGCTTGCGCTCGCTCCACGGCCGGCCCTGCGGGTCGGCGGAGGCGCGGTTGTAGAGGGTGCGCCGGTTGGCCGGCCACGCCCAGCCCCACTCGGCGGCCACCCAGTCCTGCTCGTGCCGGGGCTTGCGCCGGGCCGCCTGGTTGACGCCGTCGGCGTACACGCCGGAGTAGATCCAGCAGCCGACGGCGGTCGAGCCGTCAGCGCGGGCCTCGGTGAACGCGGACAGCGGGCGGCCCGTCGCCACGTCGTACCCGTTGATCTCGCGCAGCACCGCCTCGGCGCTCGGCTCGGCGTGCGGACCGTGCGTGGGGTAGTCCCAGGCCAGGTCGAGCAGCGCCCGGTCACGCGGCAGGTCGGAGCCGGCCAGCTTCTCCCGCAGCCGGCGCCCCAGGTGGTAGAAGAACCACAGCTCGGAGCGGGCGTCGCCCGGCGGGTCGACGGCCTTCTCCCGCCACTGCAACAGCCGCTGGGTCTGGGTGAAGGTGCCCTCCTTCTCCACGTGCGACGCGGCCGGCAGGAAGAACACCTCCGTCCTGCACTCGGTCGGCACGATCTCGCCCGCGGCCACCTCCGGGCCGTTGCGCCAGAACGTGGCGCTCTCGATCATGAACAGGTCGCGGACCACCAGCCAGTCCAGGTTCGCCATGCCCAGCCGTTGGGCGCGGCCGTGCGCCGAGCCGACCGCCGGGTTCTGCCCGAGCAGGAAGTAGCCCTTCACCTTCCCGTCGATCATGCTCAGCACCTGCTGGTACGTCCCGTGATCGCCCGTCATCCGGGGCAGGTACCCGTAGCAGAAGTCGTTCTCCGGCGTCGCCGCGTCCCCCCAGTACGCCTTGAGCAGGCTGGCCGCGTACGCGCCGGCGTCGCCCCAGGAACCCTTCTGGCCGGGGCGGCGGAAACTGTCCACCCACCGCTGGAAGGTGGTGTGATCGGCGTGCGGCATCGGCAGGTAGCCGGGGAGCAGGTTGTACAGCGTCGGGATGTCGGTGGAGCCCTGGATGCTGGCGTGCCCGCGCAGGGCGAGGATCCCCCCGCCGGGGCGGCCCATGTTGCCCAGCAGCAGCTGGATGATCGCGCCGGTGCGGATGTACTGCACGCCGACGCTGTGCTGCGTCCACCCGACCGAGTAGATCAGCACGCCGGTCCGCTCGCGGCCGGAGTTCTCCGCCCACGCCCGGGCCAGCTCCAGGAACCTCTCCTGCGGGATGCCGCAGACCCGCTCCACCATCTCCGGCGTGTAGCGGGCGAAGTGCCGCCTGAGGATCTGGTAGACGCAGCGCGGATGCTGCAACGTCTCGTCCCGCTCCACCCGGCCGCTCACCTGCGCGCCGTGCGACTCGTGGAGCAGCCCGGCCGCGGTGTCCCGCTCCTTCGCGGTGTGCCCGCTGCCGGAGTCGGTCTCGTGGCCCGCGTACTGCCAGGAGTCCTGCACGTAGCTGCCGGTCTCCGGGTCGAAGCCGGAGAAGAACCCGTCGCCGTCCTCGGCGTCGACGAACTGGTCGCTGATGATCGTCGCGGCGTTCGTGTAGGCCAGCACGTACTCCCGGAAGTCCAGCTCGTTCTCCAGGATGTACCGCACCACCCCGCCGAGCAGCGCGATGTCGGAGCCCGCGCGGATCGGCAGGTAGGTGTCGGCCAGCGCGCTGGTGCGGGTGAACCGGGGGTCGACGTGGAACACCCTGGCGCCGCGCCGCTTGGCCTCCATCACCCACTGGAAGCCCACCGGATGGGCCTCGGCCATGTTCGAGCCCTGGATGACGATGACGTCAGCGTTGGCGACGTCCTGCTGGAAGTCCGTCGCGCCACCGCGACCGAAGCTGGCCCCCAGACCGGGGACGGTGGCGGAGTGTCAAATGCGCGCCTGGTTCTCGATCTGGAGCGCCCCCATCGCCGTGAACAGCTTCTTGATGAGGTAGTTCTCCTCGTTGTCCAGCGTCGCCCCGCCCAGGCTGGAGATCCCCAGCGTACGGTTGAGCGGCCGACCCTTCGGGTCGACGTCCTCCCACGTCTCGGCGCGGGCGGCGAGGATCCGGTCGGCGATCATGTCGACCGCGACGTCGAGATCCAGGTCCTCCCACTCCGTGCCGTAGGGGCGCCGGTAGCGGACCTTCGTCTGCCGCAGCGGGCTGGTGACGAGGCTCTTGCTGGCCGAGCCCTTCGGGCAGAGGCGGCCCCGGGAGATCGGGCTGTCCGGATCCCCCTCGATCTGGGTGACCCGGCCGTCCGAGACGTAGACACGTTGGCCGCAGCCGACCGCGCAGTAGGGGCAGACCGAACGGGCCATCCGGTCGGCGGTCTCGGTGCGCGCGGTCAGCCCGGCCGAGCGCGCCGACTGCGCGGCGGCGCCCCGGCCCAGCGGGTCGGTGCCGGTGAGCTGCCGGTAGACCGGCCAGCCCTCGATGAAGGTCCGCAGACCCATCCCGCACCCCCTCTCCCGGCCCGAACACCGTCGACCCCTCGCACACTAGGGCAGCCCGCACCCGGCCGCGACCCGGGACTCCGATCACCACCCGACGGTCACCGTCCGCGCCCGCGACGTCGCCATCGGCGTACGCAGACAGCGCCGCCCCCGAGCCGGATCGACTCGGGGGGCGACGCTGTCGGCTGGTGGAGATGTGCCGCTGGCCGGCGCCCGTGTCGGGTGCCGGCCAGCGATCCCCCTTGTGGTGAATGTCTGTGTGTGTCAGCTGTTCCAGTGTTCGGCGACCAGGTCGGCGGCCTGCTGTTCCCACTGGGCGTAGTGGTCCGGGTACGCCGACACCTGCACCGTCTGCGCGGCCTCGGTCAGCGGCATGTCCTGCCACCGGTCGACCTGCTTCAGGCCCTTCAGGAACGCCGTCGTCGAGTACTGCGGGTCGGTGATCTGCTCCACCGTGCCCCAACCGCTCGACGGGCGCTGCTGGAACAGACCCTGCGAGTCGTGGTCGTTGCGGTCACCCAGATGACCCAGGTTCTCCAGCTTCGACTCCTGCAACGCCGTCGCGATCGACACCACCGCGGCCCGCTCGTCCATCCCGGCCTTCTTCGTCGCCGCGATGATCGCCTTCACGTTACCGACCTGCTCATCGGTCAGGTCGATCCGCGACTGGACGCCCTGCACACCATGCGGAACCAGCTTCGCCCTGTCCACACCCGGCTTCTCAGCCTGCACCGCCACAGCGGTGATCGGCGTCGCCTCGACCGGGGTGGTGTCGGTGTGGTTCAGCGGACCGGCGGCCAGACCACCGGCAACAGCCAGACCAGCGATACCAAGAACGCTCTTACGCATGATCGTGTTCATCAGACGCTCCATTCGGGGGTTGGCACCACACGCTGAGGGGGTCAGCGGGGCGCAAGCACCGTCCGGCGCTCAACAAAACTCGGGGATCCGGCGTCACGCACCGGGAAGAATCAGACCGGCCATGAAGACCGGGAGCGGCCCGTGTCGCGGGGCGAGGGGGTCGCCCCCTTCACCGGCCGGGACCATATGTAACGACCAGCGACCCACCAACATTCCGGGGCCGGGGCCTGCAATGCCAGCCCGCCCGGGGGCGGGGGTGGCCTTGCTCGGCCGTACGCAGGGTGTAACGACCCCGCCCCGCCCACGATTCCGCCCCCACGATGCCCCCGGTCACACCCCGAACCGGACCCACGGGACACCGCCCACCCGAGCCCTGCCGAGCTGCCCTCACAGACAGGACACAACATGCCGCCGCAGGCGACCGAGCCTGGTGTGACGCGTGGTCCCACAGAGAGGGCAGCTCGACAGCACCCACCGGACCCTGCCGAAAGCGAGTCGACCGGTCGCCCGCCTCGCAGCCGACCCCACGCCGACGCCTCACCGACACCTCACGGCAGCCGTAACCGCATAACCGACATCCAGGCACGGACGGCGCGCGACCACCGACGGGGTGTGGCCCGCCCTGCCCCGCGCAGGGATCAAGCCGGACCGCCCGGAGCCGGGCACGGCGGGCCACACCCCCACCACGAACGCACCGCAACACACCCCACCCGCCGGGCAGGACCCAGGACCCTCCGCAGAAGCAACCAACCGGCCGGCCCCTGAAATCGGGACCGGCCGGTCGGGTCATGCGGTTGTCACGCGGTCGTCACCAGAGCTGGGCGACGATGTCCGCCGCCTGCGCCTCCCACTGCGCGTACGCGAACGGGTAGGCCGAGACCTGCACCGTCTGTGCGGCGGAGGTCAGCGGCAGGTCCTGCCAGCCGCCGACGTTCTTGAGCGCCTCGAAGAACGCCCGCGAGGCGTACTCGGGGTCGGTGATCTGGTCGGGCGAACCCCAACCCGACGACGGGCGCTGCTGGAACAGGCCCTGCGAGTCGTGGTCGTTGTACGCGCCCAGGTGGCCGAGGTTGTAGAGCTTCGACTCCTGCAGCGACGTCGCGATGCCGATGACGGCGCCCCGCTCACCCACGCCGGTCTCCTTGGCCTCCTCGATGATGGCCTTGGCGTTGGCGAGCTGCGCGTCGTCGAGCGGGATGCGCGACTGGGCACCCTGCACGCCGTGCGGGATCAGCTCGTCCCGGCCGGGCTTGTCGGCGACCGGCTTGCTCGTCTCGCCGCCGGTGGTCAGGGCCGACTCCTCGCTGGGGGCCGACCTGCCCTGGCCGGTGGCCTGCTCGATCGCGGCCACAGCGCCCTCGTGCGGCGTGCTGATGACAGGTGCGGCCACGGCCGTCGGCCCGAAGGCCAGGCCGCCGAGGGCGGCGACACCCACGACGCTCAGCGCGACCTTGCGGTTCGAGTCCTTCGAGTCCTTCGCGATGGCCGGGAGCCACCGAGTGAAGTCGTACTTCACGATGGTTGCCCTTTCGGTCAGGCGAAGCGCTCCGTGCTGAGCGCTCCTCGGGGGAAACTTCCGCGCCGGAGGAGGTTTCGGTTCCGGCGGTACGGGGGACACAACCAGCCTGGCCTGTCGGGCATTCCGGATATAAGCCGGTGGTGGCCTGCTGCGGTCCCCGTCACTCGGCACGCGGAACGGGCGAGGACATTCCCCTGAAGTCGGCGCCGGGAAGGATGAACCGGACGACCGACCCACGCTGGCCGATTCCGGGCCGGGACGGCCGGGACTCGGCCACCGTGAGGTCGGACCGATGAGGGCTCGCACGGTGCCGGACCGGACCGGCTCAGGCGGCGTGGGGCGCGCCGAACCGGACGAGGACGTGCCAGAGCTGCTTGAGGTGCTGGAGGGTGACCTCGGCCGGCCCCCGGTCGGCCCAGCGGGACGGTTCGGTGACCACGGAGACCGCCGCGCGCCCGATCAGAGCGGCGTCGACCGGCTCGCCCGGCCGGGCGAACTCGGCATGCACCCGGGCGGCCAGCGGGGGGATGGCCGGCCCCCGGAAGTCGGGGTCGATCCGGTCGACGGGAAGCGCGAAGCCGGCGTGCCAGTGCAGGGCGACGCCGTGCCGACGGGCCAGCGCGTCGAGGGTCTCGCCGGCCTCGGTGCCCCGGAAGGACGGGTCCACGACCACCGCCTCCACGTCCCGGGCCAGGCTCAACTCCCCGTGGATCTGGGCCTCGATGTAGTCGTCGAGGGCGCGACCCGCGGCGCCGGGGGCCCACGCGGCGTCCTCGCGGCGGCGCAGCAGCGCCCGGACCAGGGCCACCACGTCCCCCGGCACGCCCAGGCTGACTCCGGTGCCGTCGGTCGCCGCGAGCAGGGCCGCCAGCACCGGCTCGAAGACGTCGACGGTGCCCAGGTCGCGGGGGCCCAGGTGACTGTCGCCGAAGCAGAACGTCGCCCGGGCGAGCACCTCGGGGCGCAGCCGCAGGTGGCAGGAGCCAAACCGGGGGCTGGCACCGTCCGGGTGGTCGAGCAGGTTCAGGCCGCCGTACTTCGGCCGGTCCGCAAGGGGCACGCCGGGCATCTGGTAGGCACCGCCGAAAAGCGTCTCCTCCCAACGGTCCCGGTCGCCCCCGGGGAAGGCGGTCAGCCCGCCGTTGGAGATGCCGGTCTCGAACTGGCTGCGGTAGACGCCCTCGGCGGCGAGGGCCGACGCGACCGTACGCCCGTCGGCGCGCAGCCGGTCCGGGTGGAAGTTGAGGGTGAGGCGGCCGTGCCGGCCGACCGCGGCGATCAGGCGCTCCGGGCGGTGGGTCACGCCCGAGTTTGCGAGCGCGCGGGCGATGGCGGCCAGGGCGGCGGGGCGGTCGCGCAGCGCCACCGCGCGGACGTGCCCGATCGCCGCGCGCTGGGCGGGGGTGAGTGCCGCGTCGACGGCGGCCGGACCGGCGGTGGGGTGCACGGCTGCGAATACTTCCCGCGCGGGGGCCAGGACGCACCCGGTTTTCGGTGCCGGCCGGAGCCGCGGCTATTCCTCGCGCGCCCGGTCGGTGCCGAAGCCGTCGAGGGTCGCCCGCTCGTCCGCGCCGAGCAGTTCCTGGAAGAGCGTGATCTGCAGGCCGGCCGGGGCGTCGAGGCGCGCGTTGAGCGACTGCCACGGGGTCACGGTCGGCGGAGCGATCTCGGTGGCGCCGGCGAAGACCAGGCGGCGGGTGGCGGAACGGCTGTCGTCCACCTCGAACGCCACCCTGATCTTCGGGGCGACCTGCCGCCCGACCTCGACCTCGTCGATCATCCGCTTCTGCGCCGGGTTCGCGATCTCCAGCGTCGCCCGGCCGGCGTCGAGGATGACCACCCGCGCGTCGCCCTCCCCCGCGAAGGCGGCCTGCTCGGGCAGGCCCAGCGCGTCACGGAAGAACACGACTGCCGCCTCGTAGTCCTCGGCCTCCACGACCAGACGAAGCTGGCGTACGGCGGGTGGGCGGCCGGCGTCGTCCGTCGTCATGCCGGCAGAGCCTAGTCGGTCACGGCGCGCCGGGCGCCTACGGTTCACCCGCTGGGCCGGCATCGGAACCGGGGATTACAGTGGGAGCGCCGACCGGAAGGCAGGGAATTGGCTGTTGGTGTGGTGGTCGACCCGTCCCGCCCGGAACGGGCGGCGTGACCGGGCCGGGCGGCACAGCGGGCACCTTCGTGCACGAGGGCCTCTTCTACCGCGACCCGGGCGAACTGTTGGCGGGCACCGTGCCGTTCATCACCAGCGGGTTGGCCGCCGCAGAGCCGGTGCTGGTCGCGATGCCCGGCGCCAACCTGTGGCTGCTCCGCGCCGCGGTCGGCGCGATGGACGGCGTGCGCTGGGCGGACATGACCGAGGCCGGCCGGAACCCGGGGCGGATCATCCCGTGGGTTTTGCAGGCGTTCATCGACGAGCACGCCGGCCGGCGGGTCCGAATCATCGGCGAGCCGATCTGGGCCGGGCGCAGCGACACCGAGTATCCGGCCTGCGCCCAGCACGAGGCGCTGATCAACATGGCGTTCGCCGGCCGCGACGCCACCATCCTCTGCCCGTACGACGTGGCGGGCCTCGACGACGACGTGCTGACCGACGCGTGCGCCACGCACCCGGTGCTCGTCGACGACGCGGGCGGCGGTCGAGCGGGGCGTACGCCCCGTCGGAGGTGGTCGCCCGCTACAACACCCCGCTGCCGGCACCGACGGAACCGGTCGCGGCACTGGCCTACCAGGTCGACAGCCTGCCCGCCGTGCGCGCGTTCGTCGCCGGCCACGGCCAGGCCGCCGGGCTGGACGAGGACCGGGTGGCCGACCTGCAGATCGCGGTGACCGAGCTGGCCACGAACAGCATCGCGCACGCCGGGGGCGCGGGCGTGCTGCGGGTCTGGCGGACCGCCGAGCACCTGGTCTGCGAGATCCACGACGACGGCTGGCTGACCGACCCGCTGGCCGGCCGGTTGGCTCCCGCGAAGGACGGCGTCGGCGGGCGGGGCCTGGTGATCGTGCAGGCGCTCTGCGACCTGGTCCGGGTGCACAGCACCGCCGTCGGCACGACGGTCCGCCTGCACATCCGCCGCCCGCTCTGACCGACGCCGACGCTACTCCCCCGCGCGCCGGGTGGGCGGCGTCGCCCGGACCGGGCCGGCGGGTCCGGTCCGGGCGGCGGGCCGACCGTGGCCGGCCCGCCGGCCCGCGCGGTCAGTGCCCTCGGGCCAGCCACTCGTCCAGGTGCGGGGCCTCCGCGCCGACGGTGGTGCTGTCGCCGTGCCCGGTGTGCACCACCGTCTCCGGCGGCAGAGTGAGCAGCCGGTCCCGGATCGAGGCGACGATCGTGCCGAAGTCGCTGTACGAGCGCCCCGTGGCGCCGGGCCCGCCGGCGAAGAGCGTGTCGCCGGTGAACACCACGCCGAGCGCCGGGGCGTGGAAGCTGCACGCGCCGGGGCTGTGGCCGGGAGTGTGCAGGACGGTCAGCGCGACCCCGCCCACCTCGACGGTCTGCCCGTCGCGCAGCTCCCCGCCCGGTGCCTCGTCCGGGTGCACCATGTCCCACAGCACCCGGTCGGCGGGGTGCAGCAGCACCGGCGCGCCGGTGGCCCGGGCCAGCGCCGGGGCCACCCGGACGTGGTCGTCGTGGGCGTGGGTGGCGAGGACGGCGCGTACCCGCCGGTCGCCGACGGCGGCCAGGATCGCGTCGACGTCGTGCGGGGCGTCGACGACGACGCACTCGGTGTCGTCGCCGACGACCCAGACGTTGTTGTCCACGTCGAAGGTCTGGCCGTCGAGGGAGAAGGTGCCGGAGGTGACGGCGTGGTCGACGCGGGCCGCCATCAGAGGACCACCACCGAGCGGAGCACGTCGCCGCGGTGCATCCGGGCGAACGCCTCCTCGACCCCGTCCAGCGCGATCTCCTCGGTGACGAACGCGTCCAGGTCGAGGCGGCCCTGCAGGTAGAGCTCGGTGAGCATCGGGAAGTCCCGGCTGGGCAGGCAGTCGCCGTACCAGCTCGACTTCAGCGAGCCGCCGCGGCCGAACACGTCCAGCAGCGGCACGTCGACGGTCATCTCCGGCGTCGGCACGCCCACCAGCACGACGGTGCCGGCCAGGTCGCGGGCGTAGAAGGCCTGCTTCCAGGTCTCCGGGCGACCCACCGCGTCGATCACCACGTCGGCGCCGAAGCCGCCGGTCGCGGCGCGGATCGCCTCGACCGCGTCGTCCTCGCGGGCGTTCACGGTGTGCGTGGCGCCGAACTTGCGGGCCCAGTCGAGCTTGCGGGGGTCGGTGTCCACCGCGATGATCGTCGTCGCGCCGGCCAGCGCCGCGCCGGCGACCGCCGCGTCCCCGACGCCGCCGCAGCCGATCACGGCCACCGAGTCGCCCCGGGTGACCCCGCCGGTGTTCATGGCGGCGCCGAGACCGGCCATCACGCCGCAGCCGAGCAGCCCGACGGCGGCGGGCCGGGCGGCCGGGTCCACCTTCGTGCACTGGCCGGCGTGGACCAGCGTCTTCTCGGCGAAGGCGCCGATGCCGAGCGCCGGGGCGAGTTCGGTGCCGTCGGTGAGGGTCATCTTCTGGGACGCGTTGTGGGTGGCGAAGCAGTACCAGGGCCGGCCCCGGCGGCAGGCGCGGCACACCCCGCAGACGGCGCGCCAGTTGAGCACCACGAAGTCGCCGGGCGCGACGGTGTCGACGCCGGCCCCGACCTCCTCGACGATGCCGGCGGCCTCGTGCCCGAGCAGGAACGGGTAGTCGTCGTTGATGCCGCCCTCGCGGTAGTGCAGGTCGGTGTGGCAGACCCCGCAGGACAGGATCCGCACGACCGCCTCGCCGGGCCCCGGGTCCGGCACCACGATCGTCGTCACCTCGACCGGCGCGCCCTTGCTGCGGGAAATGACTCCCCTGACCTGTTGGCTCACGATTTCCTCCTGCTCCACGCCGGCGCGCCGCGCCGCCGTCATCCAGGGTGCGCCGCGGCGGCACCGTGGGGTGACGTCCCCTCGGCGACGCTACCGCTGATCATCGGTGGTCCCAATGCCAGGTCGGGTGGTTATCACCTCATGGGCGGGGTAGGCGGGGGCACGGTTCGACGGTGGGACGGGAGTGCGCCATGAAGGTCAGTCATCTGCCGCTGCGGGTCAGCACCGGCGCGTTCATCCTCAACTCCGGCCTGGGCAAGCGGAGCCTGGAAGGGGAGGCGGCGCAGGGCATGCACGGGATGGCCGTCGGGGCGATCCCGCAGCTCGGGCAGCTCGACCCGAACCGGTTCGCCCGGCTGCTCTCCCGGGCCGAGGTCGCCCTGGGCGCGGCGCTGCTCGCGCCGTTCGTCCCGTCGGCGCTCGCGGGGCTGGGGCTGGCCGCGTTCGGCGCGGGTCTGGTTCAGCTCTACCTCAAGACGCCGGGGATGCGCGAGCCCGGCAGCCTGAAGCCCACCCAGCAGGGCATCGGCCTGGCCAAGGACGTCTGGCTGCTCGGGGCCGGCCTGACCCTGGTGGTGGACGACCTGACCCACCGTCGCCGTTTCCGCTGACGCCACCCGGGGCGTCTCGCCGACACCGCAGGCGGCGTCGGCGCGCCACGGGGCGGTGCGCCTGCCCGTCGCCCGTGGGGCCAGCACCACCGCAGCCCGCCGGCCCAGCGACCGGGGGCGGCGGGCCCGACCGTGCCCGCCTCAGGGCGCGGCCGGGGTACGCGTCCGCACGGCGGCCTCCCGACGGGCGGCGTTGCGGTAGCGCAGGACCTGCACCGCGCCGAGCGCCCAGAGGGCGTACTGCACGGCGAAGGCCCAGCGGAAGGCGGCCAGGTCCGGGGCGGCCAGACCGGCTGGCGTGGCCAGGTCGAGCACCACGCCGACGGCCAGCACCAGCACGATGGAGGCGAGGAAGCCCCCGACGTTGACCACGCCGCTGGCGCTGCCGATCCGGTTGACCGGGTTGGCGGTACGCGCGTAGTCGAAGCCGATCATGGAGCCGGGGCCGTTGACCGCCAGGACCAGCACCAGCGTGACCAGCAGCCAGCCCGGCGCGCGTCCCGGCCAGGCCAGCACGACGGCCCAGACCGCGGCGGTGGCGCCGGTGATCACGAAGACCAGCACCGACCGGTGGAACGGGTGCCGGGCGCACAGGTGCGCGATCACCGGCCCGGTCAGGAACATGGCGACGGTCATCAGGGTGAGCAGCGACGCGGCGGCCGTCGGGCTGAGCCCCTGCCCCTGCACCAGGAACGGGTATCCCCAGAGCAGGGCGAACACGGAGCCGGAGAACTGGGTGACGAAGTGCGTCCAGAGGCCCAGCCGGGTGCCGGGCTCGGCCCAGGCGGCCCGCAGCTTCCGGCGCACGGCGGCGAGGTCGGGCGCCGGGCCGGGGGCGGTCTCCCCGTGCGGGGTGTCCCGGACGGCAACCACGATCATCAGGAGCACCGTCGCCCCCACCGCCGCGACGGCGAGGAAGGCGGGAGTCCAGCCGGCCCGGTGCAGCAGCGCCACCAGCGGTACGGCGCCGAGGATCGCCCCGAGCTGCCCGAGCGTCCCGGTGAGCTGGGTCATCATCGGGTTGCGTCGCCCCGGGAACCAGAACGCCACGATCCGCAGCACGCTGATGAAGGTCATCGCGTCGCCGAGCCCGACCAGGACGCGGGCGGCCACGGCGAGGCGCACGTCGGTGGCGAGGGCGAAGCAGACCTGCCCGGCGACCATCAGCGCGCCGCCGGCGATGAGCAGCCGCCGGGAGCCGAACCGGTCGAGCAGCACGCCGACCGGCACCTGCATCAGCGCGTACACGGCGAGCTGGGCGACCGAGAAGGTGGCCAGCACCGAGGAGTTGATCTCGAAGCGGTGCGCCGCGTCGACCCCGGTGACGCCCAGCGAGCTGCGGTGGAACACCGCGGCCACGTACGCGCTCACCGCCACGCCCCAGACCAGCGCGGCGGCACGGCGCGGCGCGACCGGCGCGGGCGCCGGGGTGGTCAGGACGGTCACGGCAGCGTCCGCAGCACGTCCGCGGCCTTGTCGATGTGCGCGGCGACGGCGGCGAGCCAGGGCCCGGGATCGTCGGAGTCGAGCGCGGCGAGCTGGGCGGCGTGCTCGGTCAGCGCGGTCTCGGCCCAGCCGGGCGAGAGCCGGAAGCTGGCCTCCCCCATCCGCAGCTGCCGGTCGCGCAGCCGCTGGTACAGCTCGGCGAGGATCTCGTTGCCGGCCGCGTCGACCACGATGGCATGGAAGGCGCGGTCGGCCTCCATCAGCGCGGTCACGTCGCCGGCGGCGTGCGCGGCGCGCATCTCGGCCAGCCGGGCGGCGAGCCCCTCCCGCAGCGTCGCCCGGCGGGGCCAGATCCGCTCGGCGGCGTGCAGCTCGACCAGTCGCCGCGCCTCGATCACGTCGGTGATCTCCCGGGCCGAGACCGGACGGATCAGCGCGCCCCGCTTGGGGTAGAGCTTGACCAGCCCCTCGGCCTCCAGGCGCAGCAGCGCCTCCCGGACCGGCGTGCGGGACACGCCGGCGGCCTCGGCGATCTCCCCCTCGCTGACCAGCGAACCGCCCGGGTGGATCTGCTCCAGGATCGCCCGCTTGAGGTGGCGGTAGGCGCGTTCGGCGGCCGACGGCGCGGCGACCCGGCGGGACGGGGAGGGATGCGTCATGTATCTATGATGTGCCCCTGGCGTCGACGCGACTGATCGCCCCGTCCTCCGGGTGGCACACGCCACGATCGGCGCGGGCCACGGCCAGGACGGCGACCGTCGACGCGGGGAGACGGCCAGGCCGGGCGGTAGGCGCGCGTCCCCGTCCGGGCGGGTCGTCAGCGCGGATGGAGGGCCAGCAGCCCGTCGGGGTCCACGTCGAACCCGGAGGCGAACGGCGGGCCGAAGCCGCCCAGCAGGTCCGCGAGCCAGCGGGCGTCCCCGGGCGCGGCCCGCTCCAGCCGCATCCGGCGCATCCGCACCGGGGCCGCCCGCAGCCGCCGCAGCGCCCCGGTCGCCGCGTCGAGGGTGGGCAGCCAGAGCAGCCGCAGCTCCGGCCGGTACGCCTCCTGCCCGCCGATCCCCTCGTAGTCGTCGACCAGGTCGCCGCAGCCGTAGAGGACCAGCCGGTCGCGGTACACCTCGACCGGGCGCGGGTGGTGCGACGAGTGGCCGTGCACCACGTCCACCCCCGCGTCGACCAGCCGGTGGGCGAAGTCGACCTGCTCGGGCGGCACGTCGTACCCCCAGTTGGAGCCCCAGTGCACGGAGACCAGCACCCGGTCCCCCGGCCCCGCCACGGCGGCGATCCGGCCGGCCAGCGCGTCGGCCGACACGGCGGAGACCTCCGGCAGGTACGCCACCCCGGGCGCGTCGGCGGTGGCCGCCCAGGGCGGGGGCACGCCGCTCGACGGGGCGGCCACCGACCAGACCAGCAGGCGGCGGCCCGCCGCGAGCGGCATCCGGGCGGGCGCCCAGGCCGACGCCTCGTCCCGGCCGGCGCCGGCGGTGGCGATGCCGGCGCCCGCCAGCGCGTCGAGGGTGTCGGTGAGGCCGACCTCGCCGAAGTCGAGGGTGTGGTTGTTGGCCAGCGCGCAGACGTCGAGCCGGGCCGCGGCGAGGCAGGGCAGGTTCGCCGGGTGCATCCGGTAGTGGATCGCCTTGGCCGGGGCGTGCGCGCCCCGGCCCGTCACCGCCGTCTCCAGGTTGACCACCCGCACGTCCGGCCGCAGCGCGTCGAGCAGGTCGAGCGCCTCGCCCCACGGCCAGGCCGGCGGCGCCGGGCGCGGGACCGGGCCGGCGGCCGCCTCGGCCAGGGCCACGTAGTCGCGGGCGTCCCGGACGGCGGGTTCGCGCAGCTCGGGCGGACCCGGTGCGGGCAGGATCGCGTCCACGCCCCGGCCGGTCATCACGTCGCCGCCGAGGAAGAGGGTCACGTCGGACATCCCACCCGCTTTCCCCGCCGGGCCCTCCGCTCACCCCGCCGGCCCGGCGCGCTCGACGGCCCCACCTCCGGGGACGCGGCCGAGCGCGGGGACGCCCGGTCGGGGTCGGCCTCGGCCCGGGGGCGAACCGACCCGGACGGGACGGGCTGGATGTCAGCCTGCCTCCGCGACCACCGGTCGATCCACGGCGAACGGGGCGACGCCCCCGGGCGGCGCGCCGGCGGACGGAGCAGCGTCGGCGCCGGCGGGCGCCGGGGCGGCGTCCGTTCCCGCCATGGACCAGAAGTCGACGAGCAGGCGGTGGAACTCCTCGGCGCACTCGATCTGCGGCATGTGCCCGCAGTCCCGGAACAGTTGGGTGCGGGCCCTGGGCAGCCGCGCCCGGGCGGCGTCGAGGTGCGTCGCCGGGAGGATCAGGTCCCGGTCGCCCCAGACGACGAAGGTGGGGATGTCCAGCCGCTCCACCTCCGACAGCAACTCCTCCCGCCACTGCGCGCTCACGCCCCGGAACGTGCCGAGGTGGTGGGCCGTCTCCAGCAGCACCCGGGCCGCGTACGGCAGCCGGGCGACCTCCAGGGCGTACGCGACGCGTTCGGCGGTGGCGAAGGCCGGGTCGTGGAACAGGGCCAGCTCGGCGCGGCGGACGGCCCACCGGTTGGGCCGCAGTAGCAGCCGGCCCAGCGGGCGCAGCGCGAGCAGGCGCAGCGCGATGGTCACCTCCCGGCCGAAGCCGGCGCTGTTGACCAGCGTCAGGCTGGCCACCCGGGCCGGCTCGGACGCCGCGAGGCGCATGGCGATCGCGCCGCCGAGGGAGTTGCCGACCACGTGCGCGGGCCGGTCGACGCCGACGGCGTCGAGGTAGCGGCCGACGAACCCGGCCAGCGCCGGCAGGGTGCAGGGCTGGACCATCGGCAGCGAGCCGCCGTAGCCGGGCAGGTCGACGCTGTGCACCCGGAACCGGTCGGCGAGCAGCTCGTGCAGCTCGGTGAAGTCGCGCAGGGTGCGGCCGATGCCGTGCAGCAGCACCACCGGGGGCCCGTCGCCGTCGACGCGGTGGCACACCCGCCGGCCGTCGACGGTGACGTGCCGGGGCCGGCGCGCGGCCGGGGCGGTCACGCGGGCTCCCCGGCCGGGTCGGCCACGGGGGCCGCCTCGGGTCGCCGCTGCGCCGGGGCAGACGGCGTGGCCGTGGCGCGGCGCGCGGGGCCGCCCGCCACCCGCTCGAGCCCGAACGCCAGGACCCGGTGGTACGACGCCGGCGCCACCCGGGCCAGCAGGTCGGGCAGCTTCGCCGACCAGCCGATCAGCACCCGGCCCCGGCGGCGTTCCACCCCGCGCAGGATCACCTCGGCGGCCTTGGCGGCGTCGATGGTGAGCAGCCGCTCGAACTGCCGGCGGCCCGTCTCGAACTCCTCGGCGGAGACGCCGCTGCCCACCCGGGCGTTCTGCGCGATCCGGGTACGGATGCCGCCCGGGTGCACGCAGGTCACCCCGATCCCGTCGTCGGCCAGCTCGTGACGCAGCGCCTCCGTGAAGCCGCGGACGGCGAACTTGCTGGCCGAGTAGGCGGCCTGCCCGGCCGGGGCGATGACCCCGAAGATGCTGGAGACGTTGACCAGGTGCGCGCCGGGCTCCGCCCGCAGCGTGGACAGCAGGGCGTGGGTCAGCTGCACCACGGCCCGGAAGTTGACGTCGACGACCGAGCTGAACTCGTCGAGGGTCACCTGGTCGAACCGGCCGCCCAGCGCCACCCCGGCGTTGTTGACCAGCAGCCGGATCGCCGGATGCCGCTGCCGGACCTCCTCGGCCACCCCCGCCGTCGCGGCGGCGTCCGCCAGGTCGACCACGTAGGTGGTGAGCTGCCGGTCGGGGTGCGCGGCGCGGACGGCCGCGACCACGGCGTCGAGCCGCCCGGCGTCGCGGTCGAGCAGCACCAGGTCGCTGCCCCGGCGGGCCAGCCCGAGGGCGAGGGCCTCGCCGATCCCGCTGGCGGCGCCCGTGACCACTGCCGTGCCGCCCGTGAAGACGAACCTACGCACGGACGGTCCTCCTTTCCGGTGTGCCGGCGGGGGAGAACCGCACGCCGGAGTCGGTGAGTCGGCCGTGCCGCATCAGCAGCACGTCCCGGGGGTAGTTCTGGTGAAGCCGCCACGGCGCCCGGTCGCCCTGCTTCGGCAGGGCGTCGACGCTGCGCAGCACGTACCCCGCCGTCAGGTCGATTATGGGCCGCAACTCGCCGTCGGGGGGCGGCAGCGGCGTGACGACCTGGTGGCCGGTGCGGTCCAGGTGCCGCAGCAGCCGGCAGACGTAGGTGGCCACCAGGTCGGCCTTGAGCGTCCACGAGGCGTTGGTGTAGCCGATGGTCATCGCGAAGTTCGGCACCCCGGAGAGCATCATGCCCTTGTAGGCGACGGTGCCGGCCAGGTCGACCTCGGCGCCGTCCACGGCCAGGGTCATGCCACCGAGGGCGAGCAGGTTGAGCCCGGTGGCAGTGACCACGACGTCGGCCGCCAACTCCTCGCCCGAGGAGAGCCGGACGCCCCGCTCGGTGAAGGTGTCGACGGTGTCGGTGACCACCGACGCCCGGCCCCTCTTCACCGCGGTGAACAGGTCGCCGTCGGGCACCACGCACAGCCGCTGGTCCCACGGGTCGTAGCGGGGCGAGAAGTGCCGGTCGACGTCGTAGCCGGCCGGCAGCCGGCCCCGGGCGGCCCGCAGCAGCAGCTTTTTCACCAGGGCGGGGGCACGCCGGCTGAGCTGGAAGTTGGCGGTGGCGAGCAGGACGTTCTTCCAGCGCACCACCGGATACGCGGCCTTCGTTGGCAGCCAGCGCCGCAGCGCGTCGGCGACGACGTCGCGCGAGGGCAGCGCCATGACGTACGTGGGTGAGCGCTGGAGCATGGTCACGTGGGCGGCGCGCTCGGCCATCGCGGGCACCAGGGTCACCGCCGTGGCGCCGCTGCCGATCACCACCACCCGCTTGCCGGCGTGGTCGAGGTCCTCGGGCCAGTGCTGCGGGTGCACGATCCGTCCCGCGTACCGCTCGATGCCGGGGAACTGCGGGGCGTAGCCGGCGTCGTAGCGGTAGTAGCCCGAGCAGGTGAACAGGAACGAGCAGGTCAGCTCGACCGTCTCGGCGGTGTCGTCGCGGTGGGCGTGCACCGTCCAGCGGGCCCGCCCGCTGTCCCACTCGGCGCGCACGACGCGGTGCCGGAAGCGGATGTGGTCGGTGACGCCGTAATCCTGCGCGGTCCGGCGGACGTAGTCGCGGATGGCGTCGCCGTCGGCGATGGCCTTCGGGTCCGTCCACGGCCGGAACGAGTAGCCGAGGGTGAACATGTCGGAGTCGGAGCGGACGCCGGGATAGCGGAACAGGTCCCAGGTGCCACCGATCGCGTCGCGGGCCTCCAGCACCGCGTACGTCTTCTCCGGACAGTGGCGGCGCAGGTGGCAGGCGGCGCCGACGCCGGACAGGCCGGCACCGACGACGAGCACGTCGACGTGGTCGGTGGCCATCTCGTCTCCCGTCCGCGGATGTGACACCGGACACTAGCCACGGCCGTCGACGCCAGTCAACACCCTGTCGAGTCCCGTCGACACCGTGTCGATCCGGTGTAGAGTCAGCGGCCTTGACATCCTCCCCGCCCTAAAGGACAGGAATTCCCTGGGTCGCCCCAGGGGTTTCCTGTTTCATCGCCGACCGCCCCGTTCGGGAGGGTTCCCGTTGAGGTCTTACACCGGCTCCACAGGCAGACACCGCCAGCCCGGCGGTCAGGA
>NZ_JBIDDG010000023.1:0-118055 GCF_043205005.1 Micromonospora sp. NPDC047620
GTCTCCGGTCGGTCTTCGGTTTGCTTGGTCGCTAACCGATCTACCGGAGACCTCCTCTCTTATCGATCACCGCCACGCCGGGCCTACCTCACCGCTCGGCAAGCCCTTACGAAACACGCGCTAACGGGCGCACGCGAGCGAGGACGGCGAGGTATCTCGGCTACGGCTGCGGGTGGAGTGGAACCGCAAGCAGTCGAGGCGGATCCGGGTGACCGGTGCTCAGTGGTACGCGCCAATGATCTGAACCCACCCTCCCGCGTTCCTGGCTGGGTGTCGGTCGAACTCGCGGGTGGTGATCGCCGATGGCGGGGAAGCGATCGAGGACATCGACATGCTGCGCCACCGTCGAGACGGCTTGGCCGCGCAGCCACGGAGGGCGGCCGGGTGGCGTGACATGGTGGCGAGCGGACTCGTCCTGACCTTGAGCACCCGAACGGCGAGGAACCGGCGGGCCTGCAGGGCTCGCGCCGCCCCCGCGCGGCGGCACCCTTGACGCAATGCACGCCGAGCCATGGCGTCAGTTCACTGCCGGCGGCGTGCGCGTGCTTCAGGGCTCCTTCTGTGCCAGCACGTCGGCGTGTCCCCGCTGAACCACTTGCGGCGGCTGCGGCTGGACGGCGTGCACGACGAACCTTCCCGCCGCTCGGACCCGTGGCAGGTCAGCGTCAGTGAGGCGGCCTACCGCTGGGGCTTCACCCATCTCGGCCGCTCGCCGGCGCCTACCGCGGGCGCTTCGGCGTGGCCCTGTCCCAGACGCGACGCTGGCTCGAACAGTTGCCACGGATGGTGACCAGGCCCGGGATGTGGGCGAGCAGCGGGCAGGCCTTCGACGTGATGGCCAGGGGGTCTTCTCGCGGATCTGTGTTTCCTCGACGAACGCGAGGCCGTCCAGGCGGTGCTCCGTTCGTACGGGCAGTTGGGGGTTGCCGGGCCCTTCGAGCGGCCGGATGCCGGCACCATACAGCCGACCCGAGCCGAGCGGCGACGTGTTCGCTGTCGGCGCGTAACGCGATCCTGCAGTGTCGACTGTCGACGCCACCGGCGGTCGGCGGGGCGTACTGCCAGGTCAGTGGGCTTGGCGGGGGTGCGGGCGCCGGGCCGGGACCGCCGAAGCGGGGCGGTGTTGCCAAAACGAGGTCTTGACGAGTCGGGAAGTTTGACATTTGATAAATCCCGCCGATGCAGGAGGTCTCATGTCAGCTCGCACCCGTCTCGTCGCGGCCGTCGCCGCAGCGGCTCTCACACTCACCGTCGCCGGCTGTGGTGGTTCGGAGAAGGCCGGTTCCCCCGATGCCGCCTCCGTCACCTACCTGACCTCCTTCGGGACGTTCGGTCGGGACGCGTACGCATACGTCGCCCTGGAGAAGGGCTACTTCAAGGAGGCCGGGCTCAACGTCACGATCAAGCCCGGCACCGGCACCGTCGATGTCATGAAGCTGATCGGGTCGGGGCAGGCCGACTACGGCCCCGGCGACCTCTCCGGGGTCATCACCACGCTGGCCAACGAGAAGATGCCGGTGCGCGTGGTCGCTGCCATCCACCAGCGGTCGATGGCCGGCATCGCCTCGCTGGATAAGGCGATCGACTCGCCGGAGAAGCTGCCCGGCGCCAGCATCGCGGACAGCTCCGGTTCCACCAACATGATCATTTTCCCGGCGTACGCCAAGGCGGCCGGCATCGACCCGAAGTCGGTGAAGTTCGTCCCGTCCTCGCCGCAGTCGCTCCCGCAGCTGCTCGCCGCCGGCTCGGTGGACGCGATCGGCCAGTTCGCCGCCGGCAAGCCGCTGCTGGAGAAGGCGGCCGGCGGCAAGACCGTCACCATGCTGCCGTACGCGGACAAGCTTCCCGACCTGTACGGCAACGGCCTGCTGGTCTCCGCCGCGAAGCTGGAAAGCAACCGCGCCGAGGTCGAGAAGTTCACGGCAGCGCTGGTCAAGGGCCTGCTCTACGCGGTGGAGCACCCCGAGGAAGCCGCCCAGCTGCTCAAGAAGCACGACCGGACGGCCGACGAGAAGGTCGCCGCCGCCGAACTCACCGAGATGAAGCCGTACGTCCTGGGCGACGGCGGACCGGCCGGAAAGCTGGACCGGGCGCGGGTGGAGGCGATGATCAAGCTGCTCGCCGGCACCGGCACCCTCAAGTCGACGCCGAACGCCGACGACATCGGCGTCTACGACATCGCAAGGCCATAACTTCCTCTTCGACGGCGGAGCGCGCGGCTGGTTGCGGCGCGCACCGCGAGGGGCGAAACCATGATCGGAATTCGTAACGTTTCGCAGATCTACCGCACCCGGGCCGGTGACGTGGAGGCCCTGCGTGACGTGTCGCTGGAGGTCGCCGACGGCGAGTTCGTGGCGATCGTCGGGCGGTCCGGGTGCGGTAAGTCCAGCCTGCTGCGGCTGGTGGCGGGCCTCCAGGCCGCCACCTCGGGCGAGATAACCGTCGCCGGCACCCCGATCCGGGGGCCACGGCGGGACATCGGCTTCATGTTCCAGCGCCCGGCTCTGCTGCCGTGGCGGTCGGTCATCGACAACGTGCTGCTGCCGACCGAGGTGTTCAAGCAGGACCGACGGGACGCCCGGACCCGCGCACACGAACTGCTCGACATGGTCGGGCTGAACGGCTTCGAGAAGCGCCTGCCGCACGAACTCTCCGGCGGGATGCAGCAGCGGGTCTCGCTGTGCCGGGCCCTCATCCAGCAGCCACGCGTGCTGCTGATGGACGAGCCGTTCTCCGCCCTCGACGCGCTCACCCGCGCCGACCTCACGGTCGAACTCCAGCGCCTCCAGATGAAGCACGCCTCGACGGTGCTCTTCGTGACGCACTCGGTCGACGAGGCCGTGCTGCTCGCCGACCGGGTCGTCGTGCTCAGCCCGCGACCGGGCCGGCTGCGGCAGATCGTGGGAATCGACATCGCCCGTCCGCGTTCGCTGGGACGCGACGGCCACTCGGCCGAACTCGGCGTGCTGCGCGCCCAACTGCACGACCTGCTCATGACCCCCGAGGAGGTGGCACGGTGACGGTCACCGAATCCCGCCGTACCGGCCGCGACCAGTCACGCGCCGCAGGCCGCTGGGCCCAGCAACTCCCGCCCGTGCTCGGCGTCGTGGCCGCCACCGCCCTGTGGTGGGCGATCACGGTCGTCTTCGAGGTGGAGAGCTTCATCCTGCCGTCCCCGGGGCAGGTGGCGCAGACCATGGTCGAGGAGTCCGCCTACCTGTGGGACAACACCCTGGTCACCCTCTGGGAGACGCTGCTGGGCTTCCTGATGGCCATCGCGGTCGGGGTGCCGCTGGCGCTGATCGTCACCGCCTCGCGGATGCTGGAACGGACCGTCTACCCGCTGCTGCTGATGCTCAACGCCGTACCGAAGGTGGCCGTCGCGCCGCTGCTGGTGGTGTGGATGGGCTTCGGCCAGTTCCCCAAGGTCTTCCTGGTCTTCCTGGTCTGCTTCTTCCCGATCGTCATCTCCACCGCCGCCGGCCTCAGCTCCACCCCGGCCGACCTGGTGGAGCTGGGCCGGTCGCTGAAGACCAACTGGTGGCAGACGTTCCGCATGATCCGGATGCCGGCCGCCATCCCGCAGCTCTTCGTCGGTCTCAAGCTCGCCATCACCCTCGCCGTCATCGGCGCGGTCATCGCCGAGTTCGTCGGCGCCACCGAGGGGCTGGGCTACGCGATCGTCGCCTCCGGCGCCAGCGCCGACACCGCGTTGGCCTTCGCCGCGATGATCCTGCTCGGGGTGCTGAGTGTCGTGCTGTTCTACCTGCTCGCCGCAGTCGAGCGGTTCTTCGTACCGTGGGCGGACCGGTCATGACCGCGCCGGACTTCCCGTCGACGGTCCCGGTCCGGTGGCTCACCGACGCCGTCGCCTCGGTCTTCGGCGCACTGGGCTACTCCGAGCGGGCGGCCGGCCTGGTCGCCGGCTCCCTGGTGGACGCCGACATGCGGGGAATTCCCTCGCACGGGGTGATGCTGCTGCCGATGTACGTCGACCGGATCAGGGCCGGCTCGGTCAGCCGGGCCGAGCGGGCCGAGGTGGTCCGCGACAAGGGCGCCATCGCGGTGCTCGACGCCGGCCACGCGCTGGGGCAGCTCACCGGTGACCAGGCGATGCGGCTGGCGGTGGCGAAGGCGCAGACGTACGGCGTCGGCGTGGTCACCGTCCGCCGGGCGTTCCACTTCGGCGGGGCGTTCCGGTACGTGGACCTCGCCGCGAACAACGGCTGCGTCGGCATCGCGGCGGCCAACACCCGCCCGCTGATGCCCGCCCCCGGTGGCGCCTCGGCGGTGGTCGGCAACAACCCGCTCGCGGTGGGCGTACCCCGCGCGGGCGGCAAGCCGGTGATCCTCGACGTGGCGCTCTCCGAGGCCGCGCTCGGCAAGATCCGGCTGGCCGCCGGTGAGGGCCGCGAGATCCCCGCGAGCTGGGCGACCGACGCGCAGGGGCGGCCCACCACCGATCCGGCCGCCGCGCTCAAGGGACTGCTGCTGCCGTCCGGCGCCCACAAGGGATACGGTCTCGCGCTCATGATCGACGTACTGACCGGGGTGCTGTCCGGCGGGGCGTACGGCCGGGGCGTCCAGGGCCTCTACGCCGACGTGTCGGTGCCCAACGACTGCGCGCACTTCTTCCTCGCCCTGGACGCCGAGGCGTTCGCCGAGGACGCGGAGGAACTCGCCCGCCGGGTCGCCGACCTGGCCGACCAGGTGCTCGGCTCCGCGCTGGCGCCCGGCACGGAGCGGGTCCACCTGCCTGGTGACATCGAAGCCGACCGGTACGACCGGGCGTCGCGCGACGGTGTGGCGCTCCAGCCGTCGGTCTTCGCCGGACTGGTGGAGGTCGCCGCCGGGCTGGGCGTGCCGCTCCCGCCACCGCCCAGCGCCGGCTGACCCCGGTCGACGAAGGAGGAAAGGAAGTCATGCAGGCCAGTTTCGACGCCACCGGCGAGGTGCTCGTGGTCACCGGGGGCGCCAACGGCATCGGCGCCGCCCTCGCCCACGCGTACGCGGACGCGGGGGGCACGGCCGTGGTGTTCGACGTGACATCGGGTCAGCCGCACCCCAGCGGACGGGTGCACGAGCACCGGGTGGACGTGTCCGACCGCGACGCGGTGCACACCGCGGTCGCCCGGGTGCTCGCCGAGCACGGCCGGATCGACGCCCTGGTGGCCGGAGCGGCGGTGCAGCCGCGGTGCGACGTGGTCGACATGGACCCCGAGCAGTGGCGCCGCACGCTGGCGGTGAACCTCGACGGGGTGGTCTGGTGCGCGCAGGCGGTCCTGCCGGACATGATCGCCCGCCGCTCGGGCGCCATCCTGGTCTTCGCCTCGGGCCTGGCCACCGCCGGCCGGGCGCAGGCGTCGGCCTACGCGGCGAGCAAGGGGGCGTTGATCGCCTTCGCCAAGTCGCTCGCCGCCGAGGTCGCCGAGCACCGGATCCGGGTGAACACCGTCTTCCCCGGCGTGGTGGACACCCCGCAGTTCCAGCAGGCCAACCCGACCGGCGGCGAACGGGAGCACTGGGCGCGGGCCACCGGCATCGGCACGCCGGCCGACGTGGTCGGTCCGCTGATGTTCCTGCTCTCGCCGGCCGCGACCATGACCGGATCCACCCTCACCCGTGACCGGGCGTACCCGAGGAGCGAAGCACAATGAGCAGCACGACCGAGCAGTTGCCGGTGGGCATCGTGGGCGCCGGGCCGGTCGGCCTGGTCACCGCGCTGGGCCTGGCCCACTACGGCGTGCCGGTGGTCATCTTCGAGGAGGACGAGCGGCTGTCGCTGGACACCAAGGCCGGCACCGTCCTCACCCGCACCCTGGAGGTGCTGCACCGGTACGGCGCCCTGAACGACGTGCTGGCCGGTTCGCTGCGCATCGACGAGATCGGCGAGCTGGACCGGGCCACGAACACCCAGACCCTCAGCGTCCGGACCGGCGAACTGACCGAGGACACCCGCTTCCCGTTCGTCATCAACATCCCGCAGCACGAGCTGGAGCCGATCCTGCGGCAGCGGCTCGACGCCACCGCCCCCGGCGCGCTGCACATGGGACACCGGCTGCTCGACTTCGTCCAGCACCCGGACCGGGTGGACCTGCGGCTGCGCACCGCCGAGGGGGAGCGGACGGTTCCGGTGCGGTACCTGCTGGGCTGCGACGGCGGTCGGTCCGCCGTCCGGGACCAGATCGGCGCGCGGGTCGAGGGCGAGACGTACCAGGAGCGTTACATGCTGGTCGACCTGAAGGTCGACCTGGACGTGGAGAACCCGCGCGACTACCCGTACCTGGCCTACTTCGGTGATCCCCAGGAGTGGATGATCCTGGTCCGCCAGCCGCACTGCTGGCGCTTCCTCTACCCGCTGCCGGCCGGGCAGGCCGAGCCGGACCGGGAGGAACTGGCCGACAAGGCACGCCGGTTCATCGGGGACACCAAGACCCTGGAGATCGTCGGCACCAACATCTACAACGTGCACCAGCGGGTGGCCGACCGGTGGCAGGACGGGCGGGTCTTCCTGCTCGGCGACGCCGCGCACCTGATCACCCCGATGTGGGCGCTGGGCCTGAACACCGGTGTCCTGGACGCCTCCAACCTGCCCTGGCGGATGGCCTGGGTGCTGCGCGGCTGGGCCGAGCCGAGCCTGCTCGACGGCTACCAGGTCGAGCAGGAACCGGTCGCCACCAAGGGCTCCGCGGCGATGGCCGCGGCGGCGCGGGCCTACATGGCCCGGCGCGCGGACGACCCGGGGGTGATGACCGCCGGCAACTGGGGCAACGCGTTCACCCGCGCCATGCTCGGCGTACGCCTCGACGTGAGCGGCACGGGCGACTGGTCGATGGTCGCCGCCGGTGACGAGCCGCTGCCGGTGCTGGCCGGGGCACGCAGCCCCGACCTGCCGCTGTTCGGCCAGTCCGGCACGGTGCACCTGCACGACCTGGCTGCCGACGCCTTCGTGGCGCTCTACTTCACCGACCCGCGCCGGGTCCCGGCACTGCCGCCACAGGAGTCGCCCGCGCTGCGGCACTACGTGGTGAGCCGGTGGGACGCGCCGCACGACTCCGGGCTGCGGGACCGGGCGCTGTTCGACCCGGGAGACCGGGTGCGGCGCCGCTTCGGAGTCGACAACGACACACTGGTGCTGGTCCGCCCGGACGGGCACGTGGCGGCGATCGTCCCGTTCGACCCCGTCTCCGGCATCGACACGGCCGCCCAGCTCTACGCCCGGGTCACCGGCTGCCCACCGCCCGTGACCCGGCCCGAGAACACCCTCGTCTGCGAAAGGGATGACAATGAGTAACTACGGTCACGCGACCGCCCCGGACGGAACCCAGGTCGAGCTCGGTGCCGTCGGCCAGCAGGTGGTCTTCGAGAACGACCAGGTGCGGGTCTGGGAGATCAGCCTGGCGCCCGGCGAGCAGCAGCCCTGGCACCACCACCTCAACCCGTACCTGGTGATCGCGCTGGAAGCCGCCGACAACCGGATCGACGCGCTCGCCGGCGGCGACCCCCGCCTGGTGCACGAGGCCATCGGCGGGGTGGTCTACCGCGAGCCGGGGGAGATCCACATGCTCACCAACAACGGCACCACCCGGTACCGCAGCCGGCTCGTCGAGCTGAAGTGCCTGGGGGAGAACCTCGTGTCCGGTCAGGGCGAGCGGTGAGCGACCTGCCGCTCGTACCGACCCCACCGGTGCCGGCCGGCGTCGACCCGCAGGAGTGGGCCAACAACCTCTCCGAGCCGTCGAACTACGGCGGCGAGGCGGCCGACCGGTCGCGGGAGGAACTGGTGCCCGGCCCGGACGGCCTGGTGCTGGCCCGCTTCCGCGAGATCCTGCTCCAGACCGACGAGCTGGACTGGGCGGACAAGACGCTGGCCGGCCTCTCCCACAAGGCGCTGTGGCGCAACGAGGAGACCGAGGCGTCCATCTCGCTGATCCGGTTCCGCAAGGGCGCCGGCATCCCGCTGCGCCACTCACACGCGTCCAACCAGTTCATGTTCTGCCTCAGCGGCCGGTACACCTACGTGCCCACCGGGCTCACCCTCACCCCGGGCTCCTTCTACTGGAACCCGAAGGGCAGCCTGCACGGGCCCACGCTCGCCGAAGAAGAGAGCGTCCTGCTGGAGATCTACGACGGGCCGCACTACCCGACCCAGCCGGAGTGGTACACCGACCCGGCGGACGCCCGCTAGCTCCACCTCGAAGAAGAGAAGACAACGATGCCCAAGCAGCAGATTGTTTCCCCCGAGCTGGCCGCCCCGAACGGTCACTTCGCCCAGGCCACCCAGATCAGGGCGCGGGGCCGGATGGTGTTCGTGTCCGGCATGACCGCCCGCAACCGCGAGGGCGGGGTCACCGGCGTCGGCGACATCGCCGCCCAGACGCACCAGGTCTGCCAGAACCTGCGCGCCGCGATGACGGCTGCCGGCGGGTCGCTGGAGGACATCGTGCGGGTGGATGTCTACGTCCGCAACATGGAGGACTTCCACGCCATCCACGAGGTGCGCCGGCAGTACTTCACCGGTGAGCCGCCGGCCTCGACGATGGTGGAGGTCTCCAAGTTCGTGAACAAGGACTACCTGATCGAGATCAACGCAATCGGCGTGATCGACGACGAGCAGGACGCCTGATGAAGTTCGCCAGCGTTCGTACCGAGACCGGCCGGCGGATCGGGGTGGTGGACGGCGACACCGTCGCCGTGCTCCCCGCCGAGCTGGGCGACCTCGACGAGGCGATTCGTGGTGGCGCGGACGCGTTGGACGCCGTCCGCGCCACCGCGCGGCAGGTCGCGGCGGTGCCGTTGGCCGAGGTCCGGCTCGACGCGCCGCTGCGCCGGTTCAACCGGGACATTCTCTGCACCGGTTGGAACTACTGGGACCACTTCGAGGAGTCGCGCGGCAAGCGGGAAGGGCAGGACCCCGCGGAACGGCCCAAGCACCCGACCTTCTTCACCAAGGGCCCGGACACGGTCGTCGGCCCGTACGACGACATCGCCTACGACCCGCAACTCTCCGCCAAGTGGGACTACGAGGCGGAGGTGGCGCTGGTCATCGGTGCGGACTGCCGTTCGGTGAGCGAGGCGGACGCGCTGTCGTACGTGGCGGCGTTCTGCGTGGCCAACGACGTGTCGCAGCGCGACCTGCAACGCGCGCACGGCGGCCAGTGGCTCAAGGGCAAGAGCATCGACGCCACCATGCCGCTCGGGCCGTGGCTGACCACCGTGGACGAGGTGCCGGACCCGGCGAACCTGCGCATCCAGTGCGAGGTGAACGGCGTGCTGCTCCAGGACGCGTCGACCGGGCAGATGGCCTTCCCATTCGCCCGCATCATCGCGGAACTGAGTTGGGGGATGACCCTGCGGGCCGGCGACGTGGTGCTGACCGGCACGCCGAGCGGCATCGGGAACGCCCGTGACCCACAGGTCTTCCTGACCGACGGGGACCTGGTGGTGACCCGGGTGGAAGCGCTCGGTGAGCTGCGCAACCGGGTGCGACTGACGAAGCTGCACTGACCCCACGACGGGTGCGGGGCGGCGCAGCGCGGCGCCGACCCGCACCATTCCACAGCGACGAAATTGGTACCATTTCCAGGGCCCTGATGCGTTTGTGGGATCACCCGAGCACCCCATGAACATGGATCATGTCCCGCGAGAACGGGACGAGCACGGCATCCACCAGCGGCCCTATCCGGAGGCAACCCGTGGCAACAACGCATCGTCGATCCGTCCTGAGCGACGCCAACGACGACGACGGCCGGGCCGGTGCCGGTGGAGCCGACGGACAGCACCGCACCCTCGCCGACTCGGCGACCGCGGTCCTGCACGAGGCGATCCTCACCGGCCGGCTGCCGGCCGGTACCCCGCTGCGCCTCAACGAGATGGCCGACCTGCTCGGTATGAGCATGAGCCCGGTCCGCGAGTCGATCCGCCGGTTGGCCGCGCTCGGCCTGGTCGAGGTGGTCCAGCACAAGGGTGCCTGGGTCATGCCACTGACCGTCGAGGACGCGGTCGACACCCATGAGACCCGGATCGCCATGGAGACGGCACTGATCGAGCGGGCGGCGACCCGGTTCACCGCGCAGGACGCCCGGCGGGCCGAGGCGGCCCTCGACGAACACGTCGCCGCGTCCGCGCGCGGCGACGCCACGGCTGCCCGCAGGGCACACACCGAGTTCCACTTCACCATCTACCGGGCGGCCGGATCGCGTTGGCTGCTGCGCGGCCTGGAACCGGTCTGGGAGAACAGCGAGCGGTACCGGTTCGCGACGGTCATCCCGACGGGGCAGAACGAGGAGCGGGTCCGCGAGCACCGGGCCATCCTCGACGCGTGCGTGGCGGGGGACGTGGCGGCGGCGGTGGCCGCCGTGCAGGTCCACATCCAGCACGCGGCCGACCGGGTGATCGGCAAGATGAACACCGACGCCGCGGCGGTGCCCGCCGCCCGGGCACCGGGAAGCGCGCGTACCGGGAGCTGACCGCCGGCGCCACCGCGTCAACCGGTAGTGGCGCCGCCCTCCAACCGTCGGGGCACCTCCGCCCCGACGGACCGTCCGCCGCCGGGTGAGCGGCCACGCCAGCCACCATCCCGTACCGTCGGCGCGTCCCGTCGTGACCGCCGGTCGGGCCAACCGTTAGGAAGCCCCCGTTGCCTGGCATCGACATGCACGCCCACCTCGCCCCCGACCTGCGCCCGGCCAACCTGCCAGGGGTCGCGGTCGACAGTGACGGCGCCGCCGTTCTCGGCGGCAAACGGGTCGGCCCGCCCGACCTGTACCACCCGGACCGGCTCGAGAACCACCTGGACCAGGCAGGGCTGGACGAGGCGATCGTCAGCGTGCCGCCGCCCTTCTACCGCCAGCGGCTGTCCGGGCCGGAGGCGGCGGCGTGGGTCCGTGCGGTCAACGACGGCCTGCTCGCCGTGGTCGCCGACCGGCCCCGGCTCACCCCGCTGGCGTACCTGCCGTTCGAACATCCCGAAGTGGCCCTCGCCGAGTACGACCGGATCGCCGCCGACGACCGTTGGGCCGGGGTGGTGGGTGCCGCCGGTGGAGACGTCGGGCCGCTCGACGGCCCGCCGCTGCGCCCCCTGTGGCAGCGTCTCGACGCGGACCGGCGCACCGTGCAACTGCACCCCGCGCACTCGACGGACCCCCGTCTGGAGCCCTACTACCTGGCCAACCTGCTGGGCAACCCGGTCGAGACGACGGTGGCAGTGGCCCAGCTCGTCTTCGGCGGGGTGCTCGGCGGGCACCCGGGGATCCGGTTCGTGCTGGTGCACTGTGGCGGTTGCGTGCCGGCGGTGGTCGGGCGCTGGGAGCGCGGTCACACCACCACCCGACCGGGCGTACCCGTGCTGTCGCCCACCCCGGCCGAGGCGGTGCGCGCCCTCTACGTCGACAATCTGGCCCACGACCCGCAGGTGGTCGACCTGGCGGTGTCGGTCTTCGGCGCGGACCGGCTGGTGCTCGGCAGCGACTGGCCGTTCCCGATGGGCACCGACGCTCCCTCCGCCACCGTGGCACACCGGGGCGCTGACTACGCCCGGCAGGTGGCCACCGACAACGCGGCGCGGGCTCTGGGGCGGGCACCCGGCGGTCGGTGACGGGTCGATGGCGGCGGACGCCGTCGAGCTGCCGCTGCCGCCGTCACCCGGCGCCGGGGCCGGAGAGCGGCCCGTCGTGGCCCCAGCACGGGCGGTGAGGGTGTGTCGGCCGGGGGAACAGCGGCTGTCAGCCCCCGCCGGCCTTGCGGATGTCCGTGAACCGCTGGCCGACCGCTGCCAGGTGCGTGTACGCGAGCTGCAGGTCGGCGATCGAGGTGACGAACGGCTGACTGTCCCCGGTTTCGAAGGAGCGCGAGCAGTCGCGGCCTGCCCGCGCGGCATGCTCGACAAAGGACTGCCAGCTCGCCTGCGCCTGCGCGTCGGGGACAGCTGCGTAGCGAGCGGCCTCCTCGGCGATCGTCTCGATGCTCGCGCACAGCGGCCGGATCCGGGCCTCGTCCACCTCGACTTTGCCGTTCGCGCCCGGCTTCCGCGTTTTCAGGTCGCTGATGGCGACGGCGAACTTGCCGTGCACGTCGAAGAACCGGGTCGTCAGGCTGCCGCCACCCCGCCTGATCCAGGCCGACACCTCGATGGCCTTTAACCGCGGCGAACCCGGGGAACCGGTCGGCCCGGCCGTGGGCGCGACACCGCCGGTCGGCGGAGTGCTGCCGCTCGGTCCGGGGCGGGCAGCGGTGCCCTCGCTGGCCGGTGCGGCCGCCCCGAGCGCGACCGTCAGCGTCATTGCCATCGAGATGACCACTGTGACGAACGCACGCCGCACCACCATCCGCGCCCGCCCCGGCACGTCGACGGCCGCCGGGCGGTCCCGCCACCACCGGGCGGTGACGGCCCGCGCGCCGGCGACGAGCCCGGCGGCCGGGATGGCCACGATCAGCGCCAACACCACAATCTCGTCGAGCAGCCCGCGCCACGCCGTCCACGACTGCCCTGGCTGCCAGCCGCAGGAGGCGTGGAACAGCGTCAACGGCCTCACGCAGCCGTCGATGGCGATGAGCGCGAGCACGCCCACCGAACCGCCGAGCACGGTCAGCTGGCCTGCGGTGACCGCCGCGACGAGTTGGTAGCGGCCGGCGAGCGTGCTGGCGACGAAGGCGCTCAGCGCCGCCGCGCCCAGCAGGGCGAACGTGACCCAGCCCTGGTAGGCGTTGACGAAGATCCGGGCCCGGGCCCCGATCACCGGCAGGGCGAGGTGCATGACCGCCATCGTCGTCGCAACCGCGGCCCAGCACAGCAGAGTACCGGCGAGGGCGGGCAGCACCAGCCGCCGGAGTCGGGGCAGCGGCACCGGCCGCGGCGGCATGGCTGGAGCCGGCGTGACGACGACCTCCGCACCCGGCCCCGGCACGGAAGCCAGACCTGGGCTCGACGCCGGGCGGTGTTGGACCAGCCAGGCGGCGAGCGGAACGGCCCACGAGACCGCGACCGCGATCTGACTGAGCGGCACGGCCTCCAGCACCAACATGGACGTCAACCAGACGAACGTGACGTAGGCCGGCAGCACCGCCTCGTACGGCAGCATCTGCCCGGGTTCGAGACCACCCGGCGCGAAGATCAGCGCGATCTGGCTCCGCGGTATGGGCATGCCGTGCGCCAGCCAGACACCCGGGCCGCGCCACCACGTCATCCAGCCCACGATCGCGACGAAGCCTGTGATGAACACGATCCACCGCACCGGGCGGAGGGAACGTCCCGGCCATGCCGACACCCACAGGTAGCAGCACTGTGTGATCCACCAGGTCACCGCGACGCCGGCGAGGACCAGCAGGACCAGCAGCAAGGGCTGCTGGGGCAGCCACTCCCAGATCGCGACCCGGCCGGACACGAACTCGGTCACCAGCATGCCCAGCCCCAGCCACAACCCGGCCCGCAGGCCCCGGGGGCCACCGCGACCCGCCTGCCAGGCCGGCTCCACCGCCTGCCAGACCAGACTGGAGATCACGCCGGTGGCCAGCAGCGCCACCGCGACCGCCGAGGCGACCGCCGGATCGGCCGCCAAGGCGACCGTCGGAGCGGCCGTGGAGGCGACCGCCGAAGGGTCAATCAACCACAGCTGAGCATCGACCAGGATCAGGGCGGCACCGGTGAGGAACATCGCCAGCGCCGGGATGCGGGACAACATGTCGGGGTCGGCCAGCACCCGCCGGCGGGACTCCCAGTCGGGATGGATCCGCCACAGCCCACCGAAACCGGCCAGCAGCCGCCGACCCCGGCCGGCCCGCACCGGCGACGCCGCCGACCAGCCGCGCAGATCCGCGCCCCACCGCGCCGCCGCCAGATCGGCGTGGAACTCCCGGGTCCGGAGCAGGTCCGAACGCGACAGGTGGACCAGCGCCACCAGCAGGGCCGCCGCCAGCAGGTTGCGATGCGTAGGCACTGCATCGGGGGTAAAGGGAAACCTGACGAACAAGTGCAGGTGCGTGGCCACGAACGGCACGAGCGCCACCACGACGAAGGACCGCCACAGCGCGACCGTCGCGTACGTCAGCGTCACGTCCCGGTTGTCGATGTGCCCCAGCTCGTGCAGTAGCACCGCGCGGACGGCATGCGGGTCGGTGCGCATCCGGGCCAGCAGCCCACCGTGCAGACAGAGTCGGGGGCGTCCGGTCCGGCCGAACACCACCGCACCGGCCGACAACGCGGTGGGGTCGACCAGCACTGTCGGCACACGCCGCAGCCCGGTCTGCGCCACCAGTTCCGCGATCATCCGGCCGACCTGCCCATCCCGGTCGACGGCGGCCAGCGGCAGCACCCGCCCACGCCGGGCCTTCCACCGGGGCAGAACCGCGAACAACACCGCGGCGGCGCCGAGCAACAGCATGGAGGCCGCCGGGATCACCCACCACGGCGGTGTGACGGCCTGCAACTCAACGCAGTCCGTCGGATCCCAGGTGACCCGCCGGTCATCCGTCGGGACCATGCCGGCGCAGGTGACGGCGGCCCGCCGGAGCAACCCGAGATTCGCCAGCGTGAACTGAGTCATCCACACGCTGGCGACCAGCAGCAGCGTCAACAACAACACGAAACGCAGCGTCGTGGCGGCAAGCTGCCGCCCGGCACCAGGCACGACCTACCCCTCCGCAGCGCTCTGATCGAGGGCCAGCCGGGTCACCACGGCGTCGGCCACCGCGACCGCCTTCGCCTCAGGCAGGCCCCGCTCGGCGGCGACCTCCAACAGCCGCCGCCGAACCTCACCCAGCTGCTCCTTGGACAACGGAGGCACCACGACCTGGCCGGTGCCCCGCTGGAACACTCGCCGCCAAAGCGCACCGAACCCCCGCTCTGCCCGGTTGACGGCCGCGCCGGCCGCACGCTGCGCCACCTCGTTCAACACCAGCCAGACCACCGGGGTCACCAGCACCGCGACATCGGCCAGGCCGAACCCCAGCGCCTCGCGACGCGCTCCGGAACCCCGCAACCGGCGCGCGACCGCCCGGCCGCCCAGCGTCGCCAGACCCTCCACCACCGCCAGCTCCTCCGGCGCGTGGACAGCGACCACGTCGCGCACCACCCCCGCCACCGTGCCGTGCACCGCCGAATCCATCACAGCCTCCCGGGGACAAATCGCAGGAAGCCACTGTCACATCAGAAACAGGAACACGCCAGTCATCGATGTGACTAAAAGCGCTCCAAGGTAGCCAAACCGCAGCGCCAGATCTGGTCATAGTGACTGTTCATGGCTTGGGCTTGGTGACGGCGTCGGCGACGTATTCGGAGAAGATCTCGGCGAGGACGCGCAGTGCGTTCGGGGCCGGCTCGTCGGCAGTGCCCAAGGGCTGGGCACAGGTGACGAGCGCTTTCCAGAGGGCCCAGCCGCGCCCGCGCGCCCATGTCGCCTCACTGGCGGACAGCCGCTCCCGGAACGCCTGCCGGCCGTCGGCGGTCAGCAGTGTCCATGCGATTGCCAGGTCACAGGCCGGATCGCCGACGCCGCATGTCCCGAAGTCGATGACGGCTGCCAACTCCCCGTCGTTGAGCAGGAGATTTCCCTGGGCGACGTCGCCGTGGAACCAGCTCTCCACACCATCCCAGGGGGCGTCCAGTGCGCTCTTCCAGATCTCGCGGGCCAAGTCGACGTCGACGTGGCCGTCCAGCGCCGTGAGCGCGCGCTGGACTTCCCGGCCGTAGGTGCGCAGCGGGCCGCCCCGGAACCAGTTGTGCTGTCCGGGGCGAGGACCGTCAGTGGTATCGACGCTCTGCAAGGCCGCCAGGAATCCAGCCAGGTCGATGGCGAATCGGACGGGGTCGGCGATGCGGTCTGCGCTCGCAGGCTCGCCGTCAAGCCATGAGTAGATCGACCACGAGTAGGGGTAGCCCGCGCCGGGTTCCCCTTTCGCCAGTGCGACGGGGATGGGCAGCGGGAGCCGGGGGGCGAGCGTCGGAAGCCACCGGTGTTCCTTGTCGACCGCCAAGGCGTACTCGGATGCGCTGGGCAGACGCACCAACATTCCGTCGCCGAGGTGGAAGGTCCAGTTGTCCCAGCCGCCGCTGGCCACGGGCTGAACCGGGAGGTCGGCCCACTGAGGGAACTGGCCGGCGACGAGCGAACGAACCTGCTCCGCGCCGACGGCAATGCGCTGAGGCACGGGACCGAGATGCGGTGTGTTGCTCACTGAGACATCCTTGTCCAAGACAATCGACGTGTGGAGCCTGAACGACAGTTCGCCGCTTGAGCGCACCCCCGTAGCTACCCAGCCGGGATTCTGACCTTGGCTGAGCTGCGGGTTGACGCGGTGCAGGACGAATGCAGCCACCGTCAATCATGGACGGCTGTGTGGACTGACCATGACGCAGCGGTGGCTGCGGGACACAGGGTAGACGCCCAGCGGTGGCAGGTGTTGTTCGGCGACCTGATGTTGGCTGCCCCCCCGGACCCCAGCCCTGCCCGGCACCGTGTGGATCAACAAACCACCGAGATGCAGACACTTGACCACGAAGTCTCACTTGACTGACAGGTTCCGCGGAGCCGCTGGCTCCCGATATCGGATGTCCGTCAAAGCGGGTCAGGCCCACGCCTCGGCCGTGTGAACTGGGGGAGGCGGGGCGAACACCGTCAGGTCGTCATTGCCTGGAGTTGGTGAAATGCCGCTGCTTGCGAACCAACACCATCTTCGATACACAATGGGCAGCGAGAAGGAGCGCGCCGAAACGACGGCCAAGATGATCAGCCGACATCGATGGAGGCCCGTCCATGACGTTGACCCCGGCGGCTGGCGGCGGTTGCGGCGAGTCGGCGCCACCCCCGCCGATCCAGTCTCCGAGGCCGGTAAATTCCGACGTCGAGTGGGACAGCTTCGACCCCCAGGCGTACGTCCGGCACAACTACGCGGTTCTGCGTGCCGACGATCGTGAAATCCTCTGCCGTACCAGAGATTTTCTCGCCGAGGCGAAGCTGTCCGGCGCGCACTGTGTCGACGTGGGGTCGGGGGCGAACCTCTACCCGGCGCTGTCGCTCCTGCCGTTTGCGCGCACGATCGACCTGTGCGACTGGTCGACGTCGAATGTGAGCTGGCTGCGTACGCAGATCGACAGCTACGACGAGCTCTGGGACCCGTACTGGCAGGTGTGCGCGGAGCACCCGGCGTACTCGGCGCTGACCGATCCGCGGGGCCGTCTGGCGCGGGTGGGCCGAGTGCTGAGGGCCAGTGTCTTCGATGCGCCGAAACACGCCTGGGACGCCGGCACGATGTTCTTCGTGGCCTGCTCCATATCGGCCGACCGCGCGGAGGCCGAGCGCGCGATCGGCCGGTTCCTCGGAGCGCTGCGGCCCGGCTCGCCCTTTGCCGTGGCGGTCATGCTCGGCTCCCGCGGCTACAGCGTCGGCCAGCGCTTGTTCCCGGCCGTGGCGCTGCGGCGCGCCGAGGTGGTGGCCAGCATCGCGGCCGGCGCGTACGACCTGGCCGTCCACGAGGTGCGCCTCACGCCGCCGCTGCGTGACGGGTACCTGAGCATGCTGCTGACCACCGGCCGTACCCGCGGTCAGTGCCGTGCCTGATCATGGGAGGCGCTGGTGCCGTGAGGTCGGCCCGGCCTGCCGGTATGGGCATTCCCACCGCGCCCGACGGGCCGGGTTGCCGACACGCGGCCATCGAAGCTGTTCAAGTGGCACTCGACTGGACCGCTACCATGTTGTTGCGCGTCATTGTGGACCACCGTGGATCATCGTGTGAACGGCACCACCAGCAGTTTCGAGTCGACTACAGCAGACGGCGGTGAATCGTGCGGATACAGCCACGCCAGGAAATCCTCGACATCTGGCGGGCCACGGTGCGTAGTTGCTGGCAGAACGGTGAATGGCACTGGGGTGGTCGAAGTGGCAGCAACTCGATCAGCGATGCGGAGCAACTACTGACCCTGCTGCTCCCGGCGGCCAGGGTCCCCGTGCTGTCGCTCGACGACCCGGATCGCGCCGACGAAGAGGTGATCGAGGCGCTCAGCCCGATCGGCGGCGCGATCGAGATTCCCCGCCGGCTGGTCAGCGTGATCATCGACTACTTCACGCGCTACACCGACGACGCCGGCACCCCGATCTTCAGCGGCGGAAGCTACCTCAACGCGCTGGAGGGCGGCTCGGAGCTCACCGACGAGCAACGGTCCCTGGACATCGTCGACTCGTTCGCGGTGTCCGTCACGCTTACCCTGGCGACGATCGGCTTCGTCAAGGTCTACCGGGGCGCCACCAAGCGACGCGACCTGCTGGCGCAACTGGACGCCCTGGAAGCGATGGCCAGCGCGCGGCTCACCGCGGCCATGGTCGGCCTGCTCCGCAGCTTCAGTACCTTCGTCTTCACCTCCACCGACGAGTACGGCGTCCGGCTGTGCGACATGATCAACCAGGACGAGTTGCCGCGCCGCGAAGTCGTGGCCGCGCTGCGCGAACAGCTGCGGGAAACCATGGCCAGCCTGCGCAGCGTGGTCATCGGGTCGGGCCGGGTGACCGAGGACCTGGACAACAGCGAGATGCTGTTCGAGTGCGGCTGGTCGTGGGGGATCATCGCCGGGGCCGAGGAGGTCCCGACCACCGAGCCGATCGGCCTGCAGCGCGAGGGCTCGGCGGAGAACGCCCCCTACCTCTACTTCACGGTCATCGCGATGGACGCCATCGAGGACCTGAACTCCGAACGCACCCGCCTGCTCGGGTTGCTCAACGAGGAGCAGCAGCGGCTGTCTCGGGCGCTGCAGCTGCGCTGGGAGCTGACCCGGACCTACTGGGCGACGGTGGCGACCTTCGGCAACCGACGGCGATGGCCCATCGAGGACATTCCCTGGCGGACGACCGACGGTGACCGGACCGACTACTACACCCTCCAGGCCACATCGCTGGCGGTGAAGGGCCTGATCGCCGGCGGGCGCGGCGCCGACGAAGAACTCGGCCGGATCGCCTCGGTGCTGGTGGAGCTGGCGCAGCGGGCACGGATCACCCGGCGTGCCTCGCCCGACGAGCCGGCGCTGCTCCTGCACGCGCCAGGCAAGCGGGTGACCCTGAACGACGACACGTCGAAGCCGATCATGACGTGGAACGTGAACGAGTACTCCACGGTGCTGCTCCAGCGGGCGGCCACCGTCGCCGGTCTGCTGAGCAACGCCCGGCGGCGCAGCGAGCTGCTCGAGTTGGCGGACGAGGTGTGGGATCACCTGCTGCAGCGGCGTATTCCTGACGGCCAGCACCGAGGGCTGTGGGACCACGCCGGCGGCGCCTTCCCCGGGCTGGCGCCGAAGCCGGACGCACCCTCCTGGTATCTGACCGAGCGGGTGGTGGAGGCGCTGGTCAGCGCCGGTCAGCTGCTCTGGGACCGGCCGTTCCCGCGGGCTGGCCGGCTCGCCGCGTACGCGCAGGATCTCATCGACGAGGCCGAGTACCTGTTCGACCGGGAGTTGATGCGGGGCACGTTCGCCGGTGAGGCGATGCAGCGCAGCATGCGCAGCATCCGGGCCAGCCTGCGCCGGGCACAGCTGCTGGTGGACGAACGCCCCGGCACGGCGGCCGCCCTGGCGAACACCCTGCTGCTGCTGCTCAACGACGTCGCCACCGGGCAGCAGAAAGCCAGCGAGGGGATCTGAATGCTGGTCTTCGTCACGTCGCACAAGGGTGGTACCGGGCGCTCGGTGACCGCGGCGAACATCGCCTACCGCAGCGCGTTGTCCGGCCGCCCCACCTGCTACCTGGACTACGATTTCGGCTCGCCGACGGCCGGCATCACGTTCCAGATCCCGCAGGCCGTCAACGGGGTGGAGGGCGCCGGGCCCAACGGCGGCGGCCTGCACCGGTATCTACGCGGGGAGATCCCGTCTCCGGAGCAGTTGGACGTGTGGAGCACGTCGGAGCGTGCCAGCCTGCGCCAGCGGCCCATCGGGTCCGGTCCGCTGGTGCTCCTGCCCGGGCAGCGCAACGGCAGCGAGTTCGGTTTCACCAACGACATCGCCAAGCGCTGCGCCGAACTCTTCCTTCGTCTCGAGGAGGAGTTCGACCTGACCCTGGTAGACCTCAGCGCCGGCCGGTCGTACGCCAGCCAGATCGCGCTGGCGGCCACCGCCACCCCGACCCTACGCAAGGTCACCGTTCGCTGGTTGGTCTTCCACCGGTGGACTCCCCAGCACGTCACCGCGGCTGCGGATCTGGCCTTCGAGGCAGGCGGGATTGTGGCCATGGGCAAGGAGTACGGTCACGAGCCGGACCGGCTGCGGGAGTCGCTGCGGTTCATCCGCACGGCGGTGATCGACTCACGCGGCCCCGAGGTCGGCTACCTCGACCTTGCGCAGCAGGCATTCCTGCGCAAGTGCGACGCGGAGCTGTCGGAGCTGGCCCGACGGCGGGGCGTCGGGCGCACCACGCTGTTCGGCGCGGTGCCGCTGGATCCTCTGTTGCAGTGGCGGGAGCAGCTCATCTCGGACCACGACGTACAAAGCAAGATCGCGAACGTCAAGACCGTGGACGCCTTCGTGGATCTGACCGAGAAGCTCTTCGACGAGACGGCATGGGAGACCGTGTGATTGGCGTGGATGTCAGGTTCCAGGAGGCAGCTGCGGTGCGACGTACAGAGAGCGTGGCGTACTCGCACCTGTCGGTGGAGTTGGGGCACTTCTACGCGGAGGACTTCGGCGACGGGTGTCAGGAGCTGCGGCGCAAGTTCGAGCGGATCGCGGACTGGTCGGCCGCGATCCCGGCCCTGGCCCGACGAGGCCTGCCCCCACACCGGCAACCGCGGATCAGCACCTGCTTCATGGTGGACGACTACTTCCACCGCTTCGGTACCCCCCGCGAGGTGATCCCGCAGGTGCAGAGCGCCGCAGCGGAGCACGGCCTGATGCTGGACTACGTGGCCCGGGAGTCCAGCTTCGCGCGGCACGACGGTGTCGAGTTGGCCCAGCTGGTGGTCGACACACTGGTGGTGGAACCGCCCCGGCACACCACCGGGAGTCGCCCACCGCTGAACGAGTCGGGTTGGCTGTCCAACGGTAAGCGGTCGCCCGGGCACGTCGACGCCCCGGCGATGACCCTGCCACGGCCGTGGTCCCCGCCGGTGCAGTCCGGCGACCCACAGCACTCCATCTTCGTCGACATCGAGCTGTGGTCCGACGAGCCGAACACCCGGGTGTGGGCTTGCGCGCTGCTCGCCTCGGTCTGGCAGTTGACCCGGCTGGGCGTGCTACGGCACCGGGGTGAGACGATCAGGCAGCCGTGCCGGCTTGTCGGGGAGCTGCCCACCGACTGGGACGAGCTGCCGGCGATCGTCCAGCTGAATCCGGTCGCCGCGCCGTTCTGCGCGTACCGCACGCTGACCCTCATGGACACCCAGTACCTGCCGGTCGAACTGGCCGTACGGACCATCCTCGGCCAGGTGGCGGTACCGCCGGCAGTCGCGCAGCAGGTCGCCAAGCGGGCCGGCGGCGAGGGCCTGCAGCTGCCGAGCGAGTTGGTCGACCGGTTGAGCTACGTGTTCATCGGCGAGTGAGCGTGGTCAGCGGCCGCAGGGCTGCTTGACCGCCACCCGGTCGGCCAGGTCGCGCAGCAGTGCCATGTTGTTCACGCTGATCTGATCCCGGATCCAGTTGACCGACGACTTCCACTGCCGGCTGAACCCGGGCACCTGCTCCAGGCGGTCCCAGATCGGCCGTAGCCGCGGGTGGACCCGAGCGCCAGGCAGCCACAGGTGCAGCAGGTGCTCCAGCACCGGCCGCAGCCGCTCGATGTGCTCCTGCCCGGAGGCTGGTCGGGTGACCGCGGCCTCCACCAGGGAGGACAGCATGGTCAGCAGCCAATCGTGCAGCGCGAGATCTTCGCAGAGGCCGGCCACGGCGGCCGGCACGTCCTGCGGGCCGACCACGAGTTCGACCGTGCGCAGCGTGGGGGAGTCCACGGTGACCACCGCCGAGACGGCCCGGCCCGGCTGCTGGTCGACCTGCGCGGTCCAGCGCAGCCGGGTGCGCGCCGCGCGCAGTGGCGGGTGCCGGTCCAGCAAGTCGGACATCTGCACGCCGTCGAGTACTCGGCCGGTGATCGCCTCCAGGTTCAGCACGTCCGCGTTGTTGCCGTGCAGGAAGCCTGCGGTCAGGTCCGCGGCGTCCAGCCTGCCGACCGTCTCAAGGACGCCGGGGTTGGCCAGATAGTGCGACCACGGCTGGCGGCGATCTCCAGCGACGACCTGGATGACCGAGGAAGCCTGCACGATTCGGCCACCGGTGACGATGGCCCGGGTGACCACCGCACCCACCCCGCGCAGTTGGCGCTTCCTGGCGCTGGGTAGCCAGCAGTCCACGCCGGTGCGGACGTCGGGCGACACCGCGTAGAGCGAAGGGCGTCGGGAGGTCAGCACGACCTCGCCCTCGACCAGGCCGAGCACCTCGGAGCTCTGCTCCTGGGTCAGCGCCGTGCTGTGCTGCAGCAGGCTGGTGTGCACCTCACCCACCGTGAGCATGGCTTCCTCCGCATTGCCGGCACCGGTCCGCGGTAGACCCGCGGAATGCGGTCCCATGGTGATTGACGTACGCCGCCGTGACCCGCACCGACACGGGTCCGTGTGGGATTACCGAAACTCCTCGTGAGCACGGCATTCGGCCCGCCCGGATCCGTATCCGTCCTGTGGCCATCATAGGCCCACGGTTGGCGGGAATCCCATGTACGGCGGGGGTTGCGAGTGTTCGCGGGTCAGAGGGATGTGAAGGCAGCTGATATTTTCATTGGTGCGGTCGCCAGCCACCCCCTGGAGTTGCCGTTCATGAAGGTCTACATTTCAGCCACCCAAAAGGACCTGCTGGAATATCGCGCTGCCGTGCACGTCGTGGCACGTCGTCTGGAGATCGAGGACGTGGCCATGGAGGCGTACGGCGCCGACGTCCGGCCACCGCTGGAACGCTGCCTGACCGACGTGCGCCGATGCGATCTCTACGTGGGGCTGTTCGCCTGGCGGTACGGGTTCCGGCCGCCCGGCCAGGACTCCTCCATCACGGAACTGGAGTACCGTGAGGCACTCGCGGCCGGGAAGCCCTGCCTGATCTTCCTGCTCGCCGAGGACACCCCCTGGCCGGTCGACATGATCGACCGGGACGCCGACTGGCAGCAGATCGTCGCGCTGCGCCGGGAGCTCAAGGAGCGCCACCTCTGTGCCTTCTTCTCCGGCGTGGACGACCTCGCCGCCAAGGTGACCATGGCCCTGGCCGAGGTGCGCAGCGGCCGATCCCCGGCGCGCGAGCCCGCCGACCCGGACACCCACCTGCCGGAAGCCGTGCGCAACCAGTACTACAAACAGCTGGCGCTGAGGTACCAGGCCGTTCCGCTGGACGCGGTCTCACCACGCCCCACCATCGGATATCTCACGGTCGGCTTACCGAAGATGTTCGTGGAGCCCCGCGTGCACGAGGACACCCGGCCGGAGATGCCACTGGCCTGGTGGCGTTGGGCCAGCTCCACGGCGGACGGTGATGCCGGCGCGCTGCCCGGGGTGGTCAACCCGGAGGAGGTGGAGCGGCTCTGGGAAGAATATGCGGCCAAGGACGCGCTGGCCCTGTTCGACGTGGTGTGCGATCCGGGCCGGCCGGCGATCGTGCTGCTCGGCGACCCCGGCTCCGGCAAGTCGGCGGCCGCGCGGTACCTGGCGCTGGCGCTGGCCGGCGTCTGCGCCGAGCCCCGGCTGGCGGCGCTGGACCGGTACCTACCCGTCCTGATCGAGCTGCGCTCCTACGCCGCGCACTGCGGGGACGGGCGGTGCGACGGCCTGCTGGACTACGTGGGCCACCGCCACCAGCAGGGACTGGCCGGAATCGACCAGGGCGTGCTGGAGGCGTACCTGCATCAGGGCGGCCAGGCGCTGTTCCTGTTCGACGGCCTGGACGAGGTGTTCGACCCCGCGCAGCGGGAGGAGGTGGCCGCACAGATCGCCACGTTCGCCAGCGAGTACCCGGGGGTGCGGACGATGGTCACCTCGCGGGCGGCCGGGTACCTGCGGCACACCTTCGCCAACGCCGGCTTCGACCACTTCACCCTCGAGGATCTCGACGACGAGCGGATCGCCCGGTTCCTCGGCAACTGGTACCGCTACGTGATGCCCACACCGGCGGCGGAGGCGGACCGGCAGCGGCGACAGATTCTCGACGTGGTGCGCAGGTCCCGAGCGATGCACGAGATCGCCGGCAACCCCCTGCTGCTGATGCTCATGGCGATCGTCGGCCGGGGCCACCCGCTGCCCCGCAACCGGCACCGGCTCTACGCGCACGTCACGGACGTTCTGATCTCCGAGTGGGACGTGACCAAACAGTTGCGGGAGAGCCACAGCGACGTGCCGCTGCTGGACCTGCAGGCGAAGCGCCGGTTGGTGCGCCACCTGGCGTATTGGATGCAGTTCCGGGAGTCCGGCCCGGCAGGAAACTACATTGAATCCGACGAACTGGCGCGCGTCTTCCGCGACCACCTCGTCGCGTTCTACGGTTTCGAGAACGAGCGGGCGCTCGCCATGGCCTACTCGATGATCGAAAAATTGCGTCAGCGAAGCTTCATCCTGGAACGGTACGGACTGCGACTGTTCGGGTTCGTGCACCGCACGTTCCTGGAGTTCTTCTGCGCCGAGGAGATCGTGGACAGGTTCGAGCACGATCCGGACGCCTGGGGCCTCGACCAACTGCGCGCGCTGTTCCGGGAGCACTGGGCCGACCCGTCCTGGCGGGAGGTGCTCCGGCTGGTCGCCGGCGCCCTGCCCGCCCAGACCGCCAACGACCTGGTCATCCTGCTCGCCACCGAGGCCAACCAGCCCTGGCCGCCGCTGAACCTGACCGGCCCGCCGTGGAACCTGGTGCTGGCCGCGCAGTGCGTGGCGGAGGCGCCGCAGCCCGCCGAGCTGGCCGGCGCGGGCGACGCGGTGCTCTGCCAGGTCGTGCGGCTGGTCGAACACGGCATTTCCGCCGACGACCCCAACCTGGTGGAGCTCACCGAGCAGGAGCTGCTGTCCTCGATCCGGGCGCTCGGACCGAGCTGGCCCGGCCGGGAAGCCTTCCTGCACTGGTACCGCCGTCGCGGGGTGCGGACCAGCTGGCGCTCCGGCTCCGCGTTCGCCACCCGGATCGCCGCGGTGCTCTCCACGGCCGAGGAGCAGCTGGAGGAACTGCTGGTCCGGGAACTCGGGCAGGGCCGCGAGCGGCAGGCCCACCTCACCCTGGTCGCGGGGCTGGCCGAGACCGCCGGCCGGCTGGACACCACCAGCCGCAGCCGCCGCCGATGCCGAGACCTCCTGCTCGCCCAGGCACGGGCCGAGGTCTCCACCGCGGTGCGGCAGGCCGCCGTACGGGCTCTGGTCGCGCACTTCGGCGCCGACCCCGACCACGTCGACGTGCTGCGCGACCTTGCCGACTCACCCGATCTCGCGGTGCGCGCGCTGGCCGTGCAGTCCCTCGGCGGCCGGACCGAGCTGTCCGAGGACGTCCGCCAAATGCTGGCCAGGGCCACCGAAGACCCCGCCACCGCGGTGCGGCGGGCCGCCGCCGGAGTGCTCACCACGCGCTGCGCCGACCTGCCGGACGCCCCCGAGACACTGCAGCGGCTGCTGGCCACCGACACCGACCCGGGCGTGGTGCAGTGCGCGCTGGACGGCCTGCTGGCCCTGCCGGAGCACGCCGAGACCGCCCGCACCCGGGCGCTGCGGCGGGTGACCGGCGACTCCCCGGACGAGGTGCGGCGCTGCGTGGTGACCGAACTGCTGCCTGGGCGGTCCGGCCCGGAGAGCACCGAACTGCTGCTGAAGCTGGCCTGCTCGGACACCTCCGCGCGGCTCCGCGCGGTCGCCGTGCAGCGGCTGGCGCTCGTATCCGACCCGGAGGGGCGCTGCCGAGCCCGGCTGGTCGATCAGATCGAGCAGGACGAGGACGCCTCCGTTCGTGCCGCCGCCGTGACCGCGCTGATCGACCGGGACCGCGCCGACGACACCGGATGGACCGTGGTGGCGCACGCGGCTCGTGCCGACGAGGACGCCACGGTGCGCCTCGCCGCGGTGCGCGCGCTGGCTGAGGCTTACCCGGACCACCGCACCGGGGAACTGCTGCTGGAGAAAGCTCACCGCGACCCGACCGCGAGCGTCCGGCTCGCCGCGGTCGACCTGCTCACCGGCCGGCCGCTACTCGGCCACGCCACTCGTGATCTGCTCATCAGCCGCGCTTCCCAAGAGCGGGACGCGATCGTCCGGCTGCGGGTCACCCTCCGCCTGACCCGCCTCGCTGACCCGCCCGACCCCGAGGTGCTGGAGTGCCTGGCCGAGCAGGTCAGTCGGGACCCCGACCCGAACGTGCTGCGCGCCGCCGCCCAGGCGCTCGCCCGCTACGGCGAGGCCGACGGCCTGATGGAGACACTGTGCCGGCGGGCGCGCCGAGACAGCTACGTCGGCATCCGGCTGGCCGCCGTGCAGACCCTCTGCGCGTACGGGAGCCCCGATGTGGTGACCGACGTGCTGCTGGAGTGCGTCGAATCGGACAGCGACCCTACCGTGTTCGACGCGGCGGTGTGCTGCCTGACCGAGCAGGGCTCGGCATCCATGGCGGTGACACTGCGGCTCCTGCGCCGCCTGGCAGACCAGGACCCGGCGATCCGCGCCCGCATCGCCGCCGCGCTCGGCGCGCACTTCGCAGCCGACCCGGAGGTCCGGGTACTGCTGGTGGGGCTGGTCCGCGACGACCCGGACCTCGAGGTCCGGCGCCGGGCCGTGGAACAGTTGGGAGCCACGCTGGCCGGCCGGGTGGGGATACAGGAGCTGCTGCTACGGCTGGCTGACGACAACGACTGGGAGATCCGCCGGACCGCGCTGCTCGGGTTGACCCGTCACTACTGCCGGGACACCCGGACCCGGGTTGTGCTCGTGCGGCTTGCTCGCCAGGAGGACGACGCCACCGTACGGCGGCTGGCCGGGCAACTGCTGGCCGCGCTGCCCGACACCAAGCCCGACGACTTCCCTTGACCGGGCCCGCCCGGGCCACCGGGCCACCGGGCGTCCGGTGCCGTCGCCCGTGAGCGGGTCGAGCCGGGCGGAACACCAACCGCAGCCCCGTCCGCCGTCAGCAACACGCTCGCACCGACCACTGGCATCAGCTCACGCATCGTCCCGCACCTGCGAGGGTGACCAGCCCCGGCTGCGGAGACGGCCTCCGTTCGACGTGCTCGCCGCCGTCGGTTCGCCCGAGCTGGCAGCGCGGAGGCGGGTACGCGTCGAGCGCGGCCTTGATCGACCTCGTCAAATACCATCAGGCTCATGACAGACCCGGTCGCCGGCTCGCCCCGCCCGGCCGAATGGTGGCTTCGAGTCGTGTTCGGGGTCATCGGACTGGCCGCCTTCATACTCGGCTACGTCGGCTTCGAGCGCCTGCTCCAGGCCCGGCCGGACACCGCGCACGACCCGTACGACGTGCTCTACTACGACCTGCAACTCTTCGTCTTCGGCGCCGAACCCTTCCAGAACTCCGGACCCTACCCGTGGCAGCTACAGGTCGCCCGGTTCGCCGCCCCGCTGTTCACCCTCCTCGCCGTGGCCGAGGCCAGCCGGCTGCTGCTGGCCGCCGAGAGCCGCCGCCTGCGGGCCCGGCGAGCCCGTGGTCACGTCCTGGTCTGCGGCGACTCCCAGTTCGCCCACATGCTCGCCGACCGACTCTTCGCCGACGGCGAACGCGTGGTCGTGGTGCGCTCCGAACCGTTCGGACCGCTGGAGTACCGCTTACGCCGGTATCTTGGCGTCATCGGCGACCCGGCCAGCCCTCAGGTGTTGCGCGGCGCCGGCCTGCCCCGGGCCCACACCATCTACGCCTGCAGCGAGGACGACGACCGCAACCACGCGATCGCCAACACCGCCAGCCGGCTCGTCCAGGACCGACGGCAACCACCTCGGGTCTACGTACTGGTCCACGACTCCGAGATGTGCCTGTCACTGCAGGCCCGACGACTCGGCGCCGCCGGATCCAGCCGGCTGCGGCTGGACTACTTCCACGTCGACGACGTCGCCGCCCGTGCGCTGCACCGGCACCACCCGCTGCCACACGCGACCGGCCGACCCACCAAGGTCCTCATCGCCGGCACCGGCGCCTTCCGCCGAGCCCTCCTGGCGGAAACCGCGCGGCACTGGCGGGCACGCCGGGCCGACATCCCTCCCGGCCACGTCGTGCCACCCCTGCGGGTGGACCTCGTGGCCCCGGACGCCGACACCGAACTCGCCGTCGCTGCGTCCCGCTACCCGTTCCTGACCACCGTCTGCCAGCTCACCGCGTACAACCTGGACCTCGACGGGCTCGACCAGCTCGACCGCGACCGCTACGACCGCATCTACGTCTGCGCACCGGACGAGACCGGTGGCCTGCAGTTCGTGCTGAACACGCCCGCCCTCTGGCAGAGCGCCGAGAGTTCGGTCTTCGTGCCGGTCTACCAGCAGGCAGCGCTCGCCGCCGCCTTCCACGGCGACTCCCGTCACGACCTGCTCGACGAGGTCCACGGCAAGCTCCGCCTCTATCCGGTGCTGACCCGCGCCTGCGATGCCCGGTTGATCGCCGAGGACCTCACCGAGCGACTGGCCCGGCTGATCCACGAGCGGTACCTCCAGGCCCAGCAGCGCGCCGGGGTACGCCCCGGCGACGCGCCGGCGATGGTGGACTGGTCGCGACTGCCCGAGTCGCTGCGGCGGGCCAACCGGGCCCACGTCCAGGACATCGCCGCGAAGCTGTTGAAGCTCGGGTGCGTCGTGGCGCCCCGGCGCGGCGGCACCGGCGACGCCTCCGGGCAGGTCATCGACGACCGGATCGAGGAACTCGCCCGCCTCGAGCACGAACGGTGGTGCCGGGAACGGCGAGGGGAGGGCTGGACGTACGGCGAGCCCCGCGACGATGTCCGGCGGCGTCATCCCGCCCTGCGGCCGTGGCACGAACTGCCTCCCGACGTCCAGGAGCAGAACCGCGAGGAGATCCGGGCGCTGCCCGACGTGCTGTCCGACAGCGGGTTCGAGCTGATCCGGCTGGCACCCGCGGTGCCCGCGCAGCGGAGAGGACCGGGGGATGCCGGCTGATTCCGCACCGGTGCGCGTCGGCATGACCGGGCACATCAACCTGACCCGCGACACCGAGTTGCTCGTCGCCGACGCGCTCCGCGTCGAGTTGCGCCGGATCAGCGACCGGCCGGTGCACGGCGTCACCTGCCTGGCGGCCGGTGCGGATCAGGTCTTCGTGCGCACGATTCTGGAGATGGGCGGCACGCACGAGGTGATCCTCCCGGCCCGCGACTACCGGACCGCCGTGATCAGCCCGGAGAACCGGACGGCCTTCGATGAGCTGCTCGCCCGGGCGGCGGCGGTCATCCACACCGGCTACGACCGCTCGAACACCGCCGCCTACGTGGCCGCCAACCGGGAAATGGTGCGACGGGTGCAGCGGCTCGTGGCGGTATGGGACGGCGAACCTGGCTGCCACGCGGCGTCGACGGACCGGACCGTCGACTGGGCGCGGCACCACGGCATCCCGACCACGATCCTCTGGCCCGTCGGTGCCCGCCGGATGGCCCTCGGGGACTGACAAGCCAGCAACGGCGGGCGGCTGCCTGCGACGAAAGCTCAGCACCCTCAGCGCGGCTTGTCGGTGGGACATGACGCCGCGATTTGGTTGGCAACGATTCTCATTGTGGCCTTCAGTGTTCGAGGGTTCGGGCCGGCGGCGTTACGGCCGGGCGGCAGGCTACGCGGACGACGAAAACCGATCTCATTTTTGTGAGCAGGTCGCCCTGCCACTGCACCGCGACTTCCGGCGCGCCGACACCCGGCGCGTGCTTCTCGAACTGCTGGCCGCTGTGGGCCTGCCGGACCCGGAGCAGGTCGCCGGCCGCTACCCGAGCCAGCTCTCGGGCGGGCAACGCCAACGCGCCTGCCTCGCCGTGGCGCTGGCCGCCCGCCCGCCACTGCTGATCGCCGACGAACCGACGACCGCCCTCGACGTCGTCACCCAGGCCGCGATCGTGCGGCTGCTGCGGGAGCGTACCGGCGGCCCGGACGGCCCGGCGCTGCTGTTCATCACGCACGACCTCGCCGTCGCCGCCGAACTGTGCACCCGCATCGTGGTGCTGCACGAGGGGCGCGTCGTCGAGGACCGTCCGGCCCTCGACGTGCTGCACGACCCACGGCATCCCCGGGCCCGTGACCTCGTTGACGCCGCCCGGCTCTCGACCGTCGCCCTGGCCGCACGCCGATGACCGTCATCGAGTGCGAACGGCTTCGGCACGCCTACCCGCCGTCCCACCGCTCGGCGCCCGCCGTGCCCGTGCTCGACGGCGTCCATCTCACGATCACCGCCGGTGAGCGCGTCGCGCTGGTCGGCCGGTCCGGGTCCGGCAGATCCACTCTGGTACGGGCGCTGCTCGCCCTGGAACCGGTGGAGGCCGGGACAATCCGCTGCGAGGGCCGGGACGTGACGCCCGGACCGGTCCACCGGCTGCGCTGGTACCGCCGGGGCGTCCAGTACGTGCCGCAGGACCCCGGCTCCACGCTCGACCCGCGCGCCCGGGTCCTCGACATCGTCGCGGAGCCGATTCGCCGGCTGTGCGGGGTCACCGACCGGGCCCGACTCACCGCCGCGGCCGTACGGCGCCCCGTGGACGGTCTTCGGACCGTGCCTGTCGCTGGTCGCCCTGTCCGTGCTCACCGTCACGGCCTCAGCACTGCGGCGTACCTGCTGAGAGACACCGCCCCACCAGGCCGTCAACAGATGACGGGATGGACACGGGTCATAGTGGACTGATAGCCGCCACCGGGCCAGGACCACGCTCCGGTGGCGCTGGTGCCCTCCGCGTCGAAGGTCCCGCGGTACCTCGCCGGCGAGCCTGGCTCGCCGAACCAGATGGTCAGCTCGCGGTCGGCCACCTCGTACACGTACTCCAGGATCTCTCCCGTGCTGCCGAAGAAGTGCGACTTCAGGGTGCCGCTCTCCGGGTCGTATCCGATGTACTCGACACCGGAGGTGGTCTGGTCGCCCTGGACGAGGTGAACGCGCTGGACCAGGAAGTGACCACACGGCGACCTCTGGTGTTGCCCTGCAGCGTACGGACCTGGCCACCGAGGCGATCCGACTGGCCCGTACGTGCCACCGGACCCGCCCCGACGACGCCGAAGTCGCCGGCCTGCTCGCGCTGCTGCTGCTCACCGACGCCCGCCGGGCGGCGCGCACCGGCCCCGCCGGTGAACTGGTGCCGCTGGCGGAGCAGGACCGCGGCCGCTGGGATCGCCGCACCATCCACGAAGGCGTCACGCTGCTCGCCGCGGCACTGGCGCACCGCCGGCCGGGCCCCTACCAGCTCCAGGCGGCGATCGCCGCGGCGCACAGCCAGGCCGCCCGTGCCGAAGACACCGACTGGCCGCACATCCTCAACCTGTACGGCATGCTCCAGCGTTTCGACGACAACCCCGTCGTGACGCTCAACCGCGCCGTCGCCGTCGCCATGGTCCACGGGCCCCGGGCCGGCCTGACGCTACTGGAAGCGCTCGACTCCGATCCCCGGATGACGGGCAACCACCGCTTGGCCGCCGTGCGGGCCCACCTGCTCCACCAAGCCGGTGATCACGAGGCTGCCGTCGCCCATTACCGCGCCGCCGCACGCCAGACGGCGAGCATCCCGGAACGCGAGTACCTGCTCCGACAAGCCCGACTCGCCGCCCGGTAACCCGCGGTGGGGACCGGCGGCGGCCCAAGGGGCACGCGGCCCGGCTCTCACGCCATCGGCTCCGCAACCTCAAGCTGGACATTTCTCCATTTTCGGGAGGTTCGGTGTGCTTAGCTGCAAGGAGGAGAGGCGGCCCGACCGTGGAAGGGGCTGACATGCATGGGCGTGAACTGCGCAGCCTGCTGCATCCATTCCTTCTGCTCCTGATCTTCGAGCGACCCAGTCACGGGTACGACCTGATCGAGCGACTTGAAGCGATGGGAATGTCCGACGTGGAATCCGGTCAGGTCTACCGGGTGCTGCGCGGGCTGGAGCGCGACCGCTCGCTGCTGTCGATGTGGGAGGCCGCCGAGGCGGGCCCGGCGCGTCGGCGCTACGAGCTGACGGCGAAGGGACGCAACGACCTCCGGTCGTGGATTGCCCGCCTGGCGCAACTGGACCACGTCATGGATGCCTTTCTGCGGCGCTCGGCGGTCGCCTTCGAGCGGCCGCGGGACGGGCGTGACTCGTATGCCGCTTCCCGAGGTTGAAGGAGGACGATGCAATCGTCCGTGTTCCCGGCGGTTCACCGCGCGTTCGCCCGCCGGGTGGCCCCTGCGGAGGCGCTCGCCGGCGACGCGGCGCAGGTCGCGCGGGCCTGTTACGAGATGTCCCAGCGCTTTCATCGTGGCGGCAAGCTGATCGTCTTCGGTAACGGCGGGCCGGCCACCGATGCCCAGCACATCGTGGTCGAGTTCGTTCACCCCGTCATCGTCGGCAAGCGGGCGCTGCCGGCGCTCTCGCTCACCAACGACGCCGCCACCCTCACCGGGATCGCCCGGGCGGAGGGTTTCGACGAGGTGTTCGCCGCCCAGCTGCGCCTGCTCGCCACCCCGCAGGACATCGCGATCGGGCTCTCCGTCGACGGCCGTTGTGTCAACGTCCGCCGAGGCTTGGAGACTGCCCGCCGCCTCGGCCTCCTCACCGTGGCGCTGGTTGGGGGAGACGGCGGGGACATCGCCTGTGATGCCACCGCCGACCATCTCGTCGTCGCTCGCTCAGCTGATCCGTGCATCGTGAAGGAGGTCCACGTGACGGTCTATCACCTTCTGTGGGAGTTGGTGCACGTGTTCCTCGAGCAGCCCGGCCTGCTCGAACCGGAGGAGGCCCGGTGACTCGGGACGCGTTCTTCCCGCCGGCCGGTCGGCCGAGCACAACGATCGTGACCGACTGCCACGGCGATGCCTGCGTCACCTGTTCGGACGCCGCGGTGGCGGTTCGGATCCGGGAACTGGTGGCCGGCCGCCTGGCCGTGGTCGACACGGACGGCGGGCCGCAGGAGGTCAGCGTCGCGCTGGTCGACGCGGCGGCCGGCGACGTGGTGCTCGTACACGCGAAGGAGGCCATCGCGGTCGTGGAGAAGGCCCGGTGAGCGCCCGCGTCGGGGGCGCGCTGGGGGCGCTCTATCCGTTCCTCGACACCCGGGCGGCCGACGCCGGCGCGGTGCTCGCCGACGTCGCCCGATCCACGGCGGACAAGGCGAGGGAGATCGTCACCCTCCGCGATTCCCTGGTCGCCGAGCACGGGTGCCGGTTGGTCGAATGCGCCCGGACGCTCGCGGCGGCGTTCCAGGCAGGCGGCAAGCTCTTCACGTTCGGCAACGGCGGCAGCAGCACCGACGCCCAGGACCTCGCGCAGTTGTTCCTGCACCCACCGACGACCTCCCGACCGCTGCCGGCCATCTCGCTGACCCACGATGTCGCGGTGCTCACCGCGCTCTCCAACGACGTGGGGTTCGAGGTGGTGTTCGCCCGGCAGATCGCCGCGTTCGGTCGCGCCGGCGACGTCGCGCTGGGGCTCTCCACCAGCGGCGGATCGTCCAACGTCCTGCGGGCCTTCGAGGAGGCCACCCGGCGGGGCATGGTCACCGTCGGGCTCGCCGGCTACGACGGCGGCCGGATGGCCGAGTCGGACGCCGTCGATCACCTGTTCGTGGTGCCGTCCTCGTCGGTGCACCGGGTGCAGGAGGCGCAGACGACGGTCTATCACGTGCTCTGGGAACTCACCCAGCAGGCGCTGGCCGGCGAACTCTGACGGCCGGCATGGTCACGCCTGATCCGAGGCGGGTGCGGGTCCGCGTCGAGGGCATCGTGCAGGGGGTTGGCTTCCGTCCGTTCGTGCACGCCCTGGCCACGGAGTACGACCTGGCCGGGTTCGTCGGCAACGACACCGGAGGTGTCTTCGTCGAGGTCGAAGGGGATGGGAACCAGCTGACCGCGTTCGTGACGGACCTCAGCCGGCGTGCACCGACACTCGCACAGGTGGAGCGGGTCACCACCGAAGCGGTGCCCCGGACGGGGCGGCCGGGCTTTGCCATCGTCGCCAGCGTCACCGGCGCCGGTCGGGAAGCACTGATCTCCCCCGACACCGCCACCTGCCCGGACTGCCTCGCGGACGTCTCCGATCCGACGGACCGCCGCCACGGCTACCCGTTCACGAACTGCACCAACTGCGGGCCGCGGTTCACGATCGTGACGGACGTGCCGTACGACCGGCGCGCCACCACGATGGTGGATTTCGCACTCTGCGCCGGCTGCGCCGCCGAGTACGCAGACCCCGGAGACCGGCGCTTCCACGCCGAGCCGGTGTGCTGTCCGGAGTGCGGCCCGGCTCTCCGGCTCGTCGACGCCGATGGCGCCCCTGTCGTCGGCGATCCCGTGGACACCGCCGCACGGTGGCTGCGGGACGGCCGGATCCTCGCGGTGAAGGGGCTGGGCGGCTACCACCTGGCGATCCGTGCCGACGACGAACGGGCCGTGTCGGCCCTGCGCACCCGCAAGCGCCGCGAGGAGAAACCGTTCGCCGTGATGGCCGCCGACCTCCGGGCGGCACGCACCCTGGTCCACCTGACGCCGGCAGATGTGCGGGTGCTCACCGGTGCACGCCGTCCCGTGGTGCTGCTGCCACGCCGCGCCGACGCTCCGGTCGCCGCGTCGGTGGCACCGGACAACCGCGACCTGGGCGTCATGCTGCCGTACACGCCGCTGCACCACCTGCTGATCGGCCGGCTCGGCATGCCCGTCGTGCTGACCAGCGGCAACACCTCCGACGAACCCATCGCCCACAGGGATGACGACGCGCGGCAGCGGTTGGCGCGGATCGCCGACGGTTTCCTGGTCCACGACCGGCGCATCCACGTCCGCACCGACGACTCGGTGGTGCGCGTGTTCCGGGGCCGTGAGCTGCCGGTGCGGCGGTCCCGCGGCTACGTGCCCGCCCCGGTGACGGTGCCGTGGCGGTTCGACCGACCGGTGCTGGCGTGCGGCGCGGAGTTGAAGAACACCTTCTGCGTGGCGAAGGGACGGCGTGCGTTCGTCTCGCATCACATCGGCGACCTGGAGAACTACGAGACACTGTGTGCGTTCACCGACGGGATCGAGCACTTCAGCCGCCTCTTCGACGTCCGACCGGAGCTGGTCGCCCACGACCTGCATCCCGAGTACCTGTCGACGAAGTATGCGCTCCAGCGCGATGACGTCGAACTGGTCGGCGTTCAACACCACCACGCCCACGTCGCGTCCTGCCTGGCCGACAACGGCGAACGCGGCCCGGTGATCGGGGTCGCCTTCGACGGCCTCGGGTTCGGCCCGGACGGCACCCTCTGGGGAGGTGAGGTGCTCGTCGCGGACCTGATCGGGTTCGAGCGGGTCGGCCACCTGGACGCGATGCCGATGCCGGGCGGGGTCGCGGCGATCCGCGAGCCGTGGCGGATGGCGGTGGCGTACCTCGACGACATCTACGGCGACGCCGTGCCCGACCTGGCGGTGCTGCGGCGACACGAGCGGCGGTGGCCCGTGATGGTGGCTCTGGCGCGGGGCGGGACGAACTCGCCGCGAACCTCGAGCGCGGGCCGGCTGTTCGACGCCGTCTCGGCGATCCTCGGCCTGCGGGACCGCGTCACGTACGAGGGCCAGGCCGCGATTGCCCTGGAACAGCGGGCTCATCGCGACGAACGCGGCGGCTACCGGGTCGAGGCGGCCGGGACGGCCCCGCTCGCCGACGTCGGACGCGGGCTGGTCCGGTGCGTGGTCGACGACCTGCTCTCCGGTGTGGACCCCGGCCGGATCGCCGCGCGCTTCCACCGAGGACTGGCGGACGCCGTGGTGCGGGCGGCCGAAGCCGTCCGCGAACGCACGGGTCTGGCAGGTGTTGCGCTGTCCGGCGGCGTCTTCCAGAACGTGCTGCTGCTCGACCTCGTGGTGTGCGGTCTGGAGGCGGCGGGGTTCCGGGTGCTCGTGCACTCGAGGGTGCCGCCCAACGACGGCGGCATCTCCCTCGGCCAGGCCGTGGTGGCCGCGGCCCGTCACCGGGCCACCCCGTCCAGCTGAGCCGACGACCGTCGCGTCAGCAAATGCGCGGCAGCGGATCCCCGACCAGCATGTCGACGATGCGGGTGCCGCCGAACACCGTCTTGAGCAGCACGATCCCGGGCGGGTCGGCGACGACCCGGCCGATGACCGCGGCGTCCTCGCCGAGCGGATGCCCCCGCAGCGCCGAGAGCGCCACGTCCACCTGCGCGCCGTCCACCACGGCGATGAAGCGTCCCTCACAGGCCACGTAGAGCGGATCGATGCCGAGCAGTTCGCACGCCCCGGTCACGGCGGGACGTACCGGTACGGCGGCCTCGTCGACGACCACGGCGACCCGTGCCGCCTGCGCCACTTCGTTGAGGATGGTCGCCACTCCGCCGCGGGTGGCGTCGCGCATCAGCCGCACCCCGGGAGCGGCGTCCAGCAGAGCCGCCACGAGACCGTGCAGCGCCGCAGTGTCTGAGGCGAGGTCGGCTTCGATGTCCAGCTCGCCGCGGGCGAGCATGATCGTGACACCGTGATCACCGATCGGCCCGGAGACGAGGATCGCGTCACCAGGGTTGACCTGTGCGGCGCCCAGCACCACCGGCCGTTCCACCACGCCGATCCCCGCCGTGTTGATGAAGCAGCCGTCGGCCTTGCCACGCTGCACCACCTTCGTGTCACCGGTGACCACCTGCACACCGGCCCGCTGCGCCGCGACGGCCATCGAGGCGGCGATCCGTCGCAGGTCGGCGACCGGAAAGCCCTCCTCGAGGATGAAGCCGGCCGACAGGTACAACGGGCGGGCGCCGCTGACCGCGAGGTCGTTGACCGTGCCGTTCACGGCGAGGTCGCCGATGTCACCCCCGGCGAAGAACAGCGGGGACACGACGTGCGAGTCGGTGGTGAAGGCGAACCGGCCGCCAGCCACGGAGAGCACCGCCCCGTCGTCGAGCGCCTCGAGCGTCGGGTTGCGGAACGCCTCGACGAACAGCCCCTCGACCAGGGTGTGGGTCGCCTTCCCGCCGGCGCCGTGCGCGAGGGTGACGAGATCCTCCCTGATCTTCGGCTTGCGCCGGCGCGCCCGTTCGATGCGCTGCAGGACCTGCTGCTCGGGCGACAGCCGCCCGGGCTCCCGGTCGACTGCCGCTTCGGCCTCGGCCACCGCGCGTTCGGCCCACTCGGCGGTACGTTCTGTCGTCATACCCGCGTCGCCTCCGCCACCCGCTGCCGGGTGAAGCGGCCGAAGTTGTAGTACGCCGCGCAAGCGCCCTCCGACGAGACCATGCACGTGCCGATGGGTGTCTCCGGCGTGCACGCGGTGCCGAACACCTTGCATTCCCAGGGCTTGAGCACACCCTTGAGCACCTCGCCGCACTGGCAGGCCTTCGGGTCCGCCACGCGCACCCCGGGAACGTCGAAGATCCGCTCGGCGTCGTACGCCGCGTACTCGTCCCGCATCCGCAGCGCGGAGTGCGAGATGAACCCGAGACCGCGCCACTCGAAGTGCGGCCGCAGCTGCATGACCTGGCCGATCGCCTCCAGCGCCCGCGGGTTGCCGTCCCAGGGCACCACCCGGGTGTACTGGTTCTCCACCTCGCAGCGGCCCTCGGCGAGCTGCGTGAGCAGCATGAAGACCGACTGCAGGAGGTCCAGCGGCTCGAAACCCGCGCAGACCAGCGGCTTGCCGTAGTCGTGGGCGATGAACTCGTACGGTCGGCACCCGATCACGGTGGAGACGTGCCCGGGGCCGAGGAAGCCGTCGAGGCGCAGGTCGGGTGAGTCGAGGATGGCCTTGATCGCCGGAAGGATGGTGACGTGGTTGCAGAAGACCGAAAAGTTGTCGATTCCTTCGGCGGCCGCCCGCAGCACGGTCATCGCGGTGGACGGCGAGGTGGTCTCGAACCCGATCGCCATGAAGACGACCTTGCGGTCCGGGTTGGTCCGCGCGACCTTCAGCGCGTCCAACGGCGAGTACACCATCCGGATGTCCGCGCCGGCCGCCTTGGCGTCGAGGAACGAGCCGCTGCCGCCGGGAACCCGCATCATGTCGCCGAACGCCGTCATGATGACGCCCGGCTCGCGTGCGATGGCGATGGCGTCGTCCACCCGGCCCATCGGGATCACGCAGACCGGGCAGCCGGGCCCGTGCACGAGCGAGACGTTCTCTGGCAGGTAGTCCTCCAGCCCGTGCTTGTAGATGGTGTGCGTGTGCCCGCCGCAGACCTCCATGAACTTGTACTGCCGCCCGGGCTCGCACAACGCGGCGATCTGCGTGGCCAACGCCTGGGCCTTGTCCGCATCGCGGTACTCGTCGACGAAACGCATCTGGTCATTCCCTAGCTGATATCGGATTCGGCGAGCGCCTGCAGCTCGTCGGTGTACGCCTGGCCCAGGCCGGACAACAGCGCCAACGTGGCGGTCGCCTCGGCTTCGTCGATCTTCGACATGGCGAACCCGACGTGGACCAGCACCCAGTCGCCGACACCTGTCTGATCACCGTCGAGCAGGCCGACGTTGATCACCCGCCGGACGCCCACGACGTCGACGATGGCGAGATCGTCGTGACCGGCCTTGATCTCGACGATCTCGCCCGGGATACCAAGACACATCGACCCGCTGGTCCTCTCCGGATCACATTCTCTCGATCTTGATGTAGCGCCGCAGCGCGGGAAGTTCCTTCCAGAACATCCCGGCCACCACCACGCCGGCCAGCAGCACCAACAGCTTCCGCACAGCTCACCTCCTTCGGGCCTGCCCCGGGCACGCTCAGCCCGGCGGCAGATTCGGCATGATCGGTAGGATCGGGTCGTTTTTCTCGGGCCGGATGCCGGTCGAGCGACGGGCGTCCACCGTTCCGTCATCCTGATGGCCTGACTGCCTCCTCCGCCGCGAGTTCCCCTCCTCCACGCCCTTGGTGTGCGCCGGTGCGTCGAGTTCGACATCGGGATCGCCCACTCGGATCTCGCCCATTCCCGCCTCCTCCGTCAGTCGTTGCCGGACGGCCGATGGTGTCGTCGGCCGAGTTCGTCGAAGAATCGGGGAATCTCCCGCCACACCGCGCTTCCCCCCGACATGCCCGCCCAGTTCTGCCGGATGAGTGCGACGAGTCGGAAGCAGTCGTCGACCGGCACCACCCACTGTTGGCCGCCGCCGCGCGGCGTGCCCGTCCACACCAGGAACGCCTCGACCCGTGGCTTCAGCGCGGCCAGCGCGGGTGATCGCGCCTCGGCGGCCCCCCAGACGCCGGCATCGATCTCCGACTCGGTCGTGCCGAGGGGACTCGGGTAGTGGGCGAAAACTCGGCCGTCCCGCTGCTTCACGAAGAAGACCAGGCCGACCGGCACGCCGAGCTCGTCGACGGACAGGCCCGTCAACCGTCTGCCCTCGGTGGGGACGAGCTGGTACCGGCCACCGCCGGCCGCCTCACGTTCGAACAGCAGGGAACAGGGCGTGCAGGCGCACATCAGCTCTGCGTCCTGCTCGTCCCACACATGCCGGTGCTCGGGGCCGACCGGCCCGGCGCACATGCCGCAGCGCTCGACCGAGGCCGCGCGCTGCCGCGCGCGGCGGATCGCCCGTTGCAGCGCGCCCGCCGTCATTCCGTGCCACCCAATGCCAGGGGCCCCGCAGCTCGCCCCGCCGCGCTCGTCGCCGTCTCATCGGTCCGGTCCGGCCGCTTCCACAAGGTGGCGACCGGGATCAGCGCCGGAGTCGGCGCTGGCGCCACCACTTCGACGGCGGACAGCTCCGGCGCGAACGTCAGCACCTGCTCCCGTACCAGGTCACCAAGGGCCCCGCCGCCACCGCCGCACGAACTCGCGGACAGGCTGATCCTCGCCACCTCGTCCTGGACGTCGACCAGCGCGATCTCAGCGCCCTGCGCGCGCAGCTGCGGCCGGAGATCGTCGACCGCACGGGCCACGCGCGGCTCCAGCGGATCCGGGTGGATACGGTGCAACAGCAGCAGATGCCGCAGCAACTCGTCGCCGGTGAGCCGGTCGAGCGTCCGGGGGACGTCGGCGACGACGTCGATGATCCGCGCGAGCGCCTCGCCGTACACCTCGGTCAGGATCTCGACGGCTTCCAGCCCCAGCTCGGCGGTGCGGCCCGGGGTCTGCTCGAGCTGGCCGAGCGCGGCGTCCAGGCGGGCCAGCCGCGGCTCGACGGCCTCGTCGTCGAGCCGCTGGACGTCCGGCTGCTCACCCATGGGACGCGCCGAACATCGGCGAGTGGATCTTCTTGAGGGTACGACCGCCACCGACGTACATGTGCACCCCGCAGGGGAGGCAGGGATCGAAGCTGCGCACCGCCCGCATGATGTCCACGCCCTTGAAGTTGTCCGGGCCGTTCTCCTCGAAGATGGGCATGTTCTGGATCGCGTCCTCGTACGGACCGGGCGTGCCGTAGCTGTCGCGGGGACTGCCGTTCCACGGCGTCGGCGGGTACGGGTGGTAGTTGGCGATCTTGCGATCCCGGATCACGAGGTGGTGCGACAGCGCGCCCCGCACGGCCTCGTGGAAGCCGCAGCCGATGGCGTCGTTCGGCACGTCGAACTCGGTGAAGACCCGCATGTCGCCGCCGCGCATCCGCTCCATCGCCCGTTCCAGGAAGTAGAGCGACATCGCCGCGGAGTACGCGATGAAGTAGGCCCGTGAACGGTCCCGCTCCAGCGCGTTCGACCAGCGCGGGATCTTCCACTCCAACGTCATCTCGGGCAGCTGCTGGCTCTTCGGAAGCGAGATCAGCACGCTCGTCCCGGTCGACCTGACGTACGGCGTGTCGACCATTTTCGCGAGCGCTGTGGTGTACAGCCGGGCGAAGCAGCCGCCTCCGGTGTCCAGCGCGAGGTGCTCCCCGCTGCTCGTGTCGAACCAGCGGGGGCTCATCACCCAGCTGTACTTGTCGTCGAAATCGCGTTTCTGAGGGTCAGGCAGGGTGGTCTGGTTCCAGGGATGGCGGATGTCGACCGGATTGCCGAGCGGGTCGTACTTGACGAACGGCTCCTCCTCGCCGGCCCAGTCCTTGTAGTAGGAGCTGCCGAGCAGGATCCGGATGCCGAGGTTGATGTCCACGAGATCGGTGGTGAGCAGCTTGCCGTCGACGACGATGCCGGGCGTGACGTGCATCGCCCGTCCCCACGTCGACATGGTCTCGTAGCGGTAGTCGACGACGTCGGGATTCTGGAACGCGCCCCAGCAGCCGAGCAGGACCCGGCGGCGACCGACCTCCTCGTAGCCGGGCAGCGCTTCGTACCAGAAGTCGAAGATGTCGTCGTTCATGGCCACGGCCTTCTTGACGAAGTCCAGGATGCTGATCAGCCGGCTCAGGTAGTCGGTGAACAGCGTCGGCTGGGGCATCGTGCCGACTCCGCCCGGATAGACCGTCGACGGGTGGACGTGCCGGCCCTCCATCAGGCAGAACATCTCCCGGGTCGTCCGACTGACCTTCAGCGCCTCCTTGTAGACCGCGCCCTCGAACGGGTTGTACGCCCGCATGATGTCGGCGATCGTCCGGTAGCCGTGGATGTCCCGACCCGGTGCCGCGGTCTTCTCCGCGAGGGCGAGCACACTCGGATTGGTCTGCTTGACCATCGCCTCGCAGAAGTCGACGAAGACGAGATTGTCCTGGAACAGAGTGTGGTCGAACATGTACTCGGCGGCCTCGCCGAGATTGATGATCCACTCCGCCAGCGGCGGTGTCTTGATGCCGTAGGCCATGTTCTGCGCGTAGACGGAGCAGGTCGTGTGGTTGTCGCCGCAGATGCCGCAGATCCGGCTGGTGATGAAGCCGGCGTCGCGGGGATCCTTCCCCTTCATGAACACCGAGTAGCCGCGGAACAGCGACGACGTGGTGTGGCATTCGGCGACCACGCGGTTCGCGAAGTCGATCTTCGTGTAGACGCCGAGGTTGCCGATGATCCGGGTGATCGGATCCCACGCCATCTCCACCAGTTCGCCGGTTTTCTGGCCGGCGGCCGGCTTGGGTTTCGTCGCGGTCACGGTCGGTTCCTCTCGATTGTTGCCTGTCGCCGGGGATCTGCCGGACCGTAGGGGCGCCACCGGGGGTTGTAGCCGCTGGTGAGCTCCGGACCGTTGTGGTGCCACTTCGGTTCCCGGTTGGCGGTGGCGTTGGTGATGCCGCGCAAGCGGCGGATCATGGCGCCGTACGGCTTGATGAGCAACGTCGACAGGCTGCCGCCGGGAGGCATGTCCATGAACGGCATGAACTTGTCGGGGAATCCCGGCATGGTGCAGCCGATGCAGATGCCGCCGACGTTGGGGCAGCCGCCGACGCCGCCCATCCAGCCGCGCTTCGGGACGTTGCAGTTGATGACCGGCCCCCAGCAGCCGATCTTCACCTGGCACTTGGGGGAGTTGTAGTCCTTGGCGAAGTCGGCCTGCTCGTAGTAGGCGGCCCGGTCGCAGCCCTCGTGCACGGTCTTGCCGAACAGCCACTGCGGCCGCAGCATGTGGTCCAGCGGCGGAGGCGGGGCCGAGCCGGCGGCGTGGTAGAGCACCCAGGTCAGGGTCTCCATGAAGTTCTCCGGCTGGATCGGGCAGCCGGGCACGTTGACGATCGGCAAGCCGCCCTGGGACCGGAAGTCCCACCCGAGATAGTCGGCCAGGCCCATGCACCCCGTCGGGTTGCCCGCCATGGCGTGGATGCCACCGTACGTCGCGCACGTGCCGGCCGCGACGACCGCCCAGGCCTTCGGCGCGAGCCGGTCGATCCACCAGTTCAAGGTCAGCGGCTCACCGGTGTTCTCGTCGTTGCCGAACGACGTCCAGTACCCGTCGCCGTTGATGTTCTCGTTCGGAATCGATCCCTCGATGACGAGGATGAACGGCTCGACCATCTCCCCACGGGCCGCTTTCCGGTACGGCGCCAGGAACTCCTCGCCGCCGGCCGTCGGCGACAGCACCTTGTTGTGCAGGTTGACCCTCGGCAGACCGGGTACGAGCCCGAGGACGATGTCCTCGATCGCCGGCTGACCGGAGGCGGTCATCGACACGGAATCTCCGTCGCAACTCATGCCCTCGGAGATCCAGAGAACGGTGACCTCGTCGAACCCGTTCTCGTGCGGGATCGCCGCGCCGGCGTCGCGCATACCCTGCGTCATGTGCGTGGCCTCCCTTGCATCCGGTCCCGAAGCCGGTCGTAGATGGCTGCCAGCGGCGCCGCGAGGGCCAGCGCCGGAGGCTTGTCCGGTGCGTGCGGGTGGGGACGCGTGGGAGCGCGCTGCTTGCCCCGGTCGATTTCCTGCCCCAGCTCGCGGAGTGCCTGTTCGTCCGCCTGCCGGCACAGCAGCGGCATGAGCTGGTTCTCGTCGTCGTGCACGTGCCGGGCGACGGCGGACGCCAGCCGCTCCATCAGCTGGTCCTGGGCCGGATCGCCGACCCCGCACCGGTCCAGTTGAAGCAGCAGCTCCTTGATGGGCACATGCCCCGCGAGGTGTCCGTCGACCTGCCCGTCGTCCAACACCCGCGCGGCGAAGGGATAGAAGAGCACCTCCTCGAGCGCGGCGTGCTTCGACAGCTCCCGGATGAGGACGTCGACCACCCCGCGCCGCTGGGCGTCGGAGGCCGCCGCCCGATAGTCTCGGAACAACTGCTCGACCACGCGGTGGTCATGCCGCAGCAGTTCGACGGCGTCCATCAGGCCGGCTTCCGCGCGCCGGAGTTCACGGTGATGGACTCCAGGACGACGTCGTCGCTGCCGGTGACATCGATGTCCACGCCGCCGCACCCCGGACAGGCGACCATTGCGAGGTGGTCGTCGACCGGCCCGCTGCGACCGCAGTCATGGCAGGTCACCGTCATCGGCTCCAGGACCAGGTCGACGGCGGCGTCCGCGGCGATGGTGCCGGCTGCGGCCAACTGGATGCCCTGCGCGACGATCTCGGGGTCGACCGGGTGACCCCCGATCCGCACCCGTAGCCCGGTGACCCGGCGGCCCGCGGCTCTGCGCACCGCGGCGGTCACGATCGCCTCGGACAGCCCCGTCTCATGCATGCGCGGTCACTTCCCTCTCGGCTGACGTCTGCTGGGTTGTCTCCCGCTGCTCTGCCGCAGCACCGAGCCGTGCTGCTTCCTCCTCCACGACCCCGACCACCATCCGGGCTGCCTCGTCGAGAGCCTCGGCGACCGGCGCCGACAGTTCCATGCGCTCGTCCATGACAGCGGGCTGGCATCCCACGACCAGGACGCGGCCGACGGTGCCGCCCAGGCTGCGCAGCAACCGGAGCACGGACTCCGGATCCATCCCGTGCCCGTCGGCTGCCGGTGCCGCCAGCGCGTCCGCCGGCCCCAGCGTCCAGCCGGGGTCGTCGAGGTCCACGTGGAGGACGGCCAACGTGCCAGGCGCCTCGTTCAGTGGCAACGCGTCCACCAGGACCAACACGTCGTGGTGGCCGTCCAGCAGATCGTAGGCCAGATGCATCCCCCGGATGCCGTAATCGGACACATCCACCATCTCCGGCAGGACAGCGTCCCGGAGGCGCCGGACGACCTCGACGCCGAAGGCGTCGTCGCCGAGGAAGATGTTGCCGATGCCGGCGACCAGGATCCGCCCGCCGCCGTTGCTCCTCACGGCGCCTCCACCTCGCCGGCCAACGGCTCGACCTCTTCGGCACGGAAATGGCGTAGCCGCCCGTACCACTGGTGCAGGTCGGCGCCCGGGTCGTCGTCCACCGTCACGGCCAGGAACCGTGACCCGTCGACGTCGAGCAGGACCTGCTCCACCCGGCCGGTGCGGCCCTCCAGGAACATGTCGTGCGCGTCGGTGCCGCGCTTTCGGGGGCGCAACCGGACCCGGCTGCCCCGGGACAGCAGGGTGCCACCGACCAGGACGGTGTCGCTCTCCGGCGCGATCCCCGCATCGGCACCGGGCTCCCACCAGTCTCGTGAGGTGGCGGTACCGCCGTCTCGCTGCACGGGCTCCAGGGTCCGAACGGCGCCGTGCAACCGCGCGAAAACCTCGGGCGGCATGGCATCGACGCGGTCGAGGATCGCGGCGGCCCGGGCATCGGTGGCCCGGACCTCCTGCTTCTCGGCGTCGGTGAGCGTGAGCGTGCGCAGCGAGAGGATCTCGTCGATCTCGGTCGCGTCGTGCAGGTCGCCTGGGCTCTCCGGTGCGATCTGCGGATGGTCGTAGAGGACGATCGGCGACGAGAGCAGGACGTCAGCGGCGCCGACCTCGCCGGCCAGCACGGGGAAGGTGTGCACGTTGCGGCATTCCTTCGCCGCGTGCGCCGCCCACTCGGGCGGGTCGAGCAGTGACAGGAACCGACCCTGACTGACGGAGGCCAGGGTGTGGGTTGCCAGCAGGCAACACCGCAACGCCTCGTCGCGTGGGCTGGCCGCCGGAGTCGTCCGGTCCGTGTTCTCGACGTGTATCCGGAGCCGCAGCAACCGGAAGGGCGCCTGACACGGCACGGCGGAGATGGTGACCGATGCGGACAACGGCCATCGCCGGCGCACCACCCGTCCCGCCGGTTCGCCCCGATCGTCGACCAACTGGTCGACGTCCTCGCCGCCCGGAACGCGGATGTCGAGGCGACGGCCGCAGCGCAGGTCGGCGACCGACGCTTCGAGGTCGAACTCCTGTGGTACGGCCTCGTCGAAGCTGAGTTCCGTGCGGCTCCCGGCATCTTTCCGGTCGACAGGCCGGTAGACGCCGTCGGCCGTCCGCTCCTCGGCCACCCTTCTTTGCAGGTGCAGGAACCGCACCCTGATCCGGACGACTGCGGTGTCCGGGACCTCCATCAGGCACTCTGTCTGCTGCCACGGCGACTCGACCGAACCTGCCACCGTGCTGCCGGCCAGGCCGTGCGCATCCGCCCAGGCGGGGGGCACGAGGACACCGAACTGCCAACGGACGCGGTTCTTGCCCGATGACCGCCGGTAGGGGTAGAGCAGGTAGCCCTCGTACAGGATCGCCTCCGCGACCGCCTCGGCGCCGTGGATGCCACCGCCGCGCGGATGCGTCTGCATGGTGCTGCCCCCCCTCCGCGGTGCACGGAACCAGCTCCGGTGAGCCGTCACCCTGGTCTAGTCCATCCGGCTGGGTGGTCGTAAGTGCTCGTCGTCCCTGTGTGCCGACAGCACTCACCGGATCGGGTGAGCCTGGTCCCGAACGTGGGGATGCTCGTTCTGTCGGCGGACGACCCGGCCGAAGGCATGAGCCGGCGCGGGGGGAGCGAGGCGGCGCCGGTGCCGTCGGCGAACGGGGCCGCCGCGTGGGTCGGCACGGGTGAGTGTCAGGGGAGCAGCCGGCGGATCTCGGCGGCGGCGGGATGGTCCGGGGCGGCGGTCAGGAAGCGACGCAGGGTCACCTCGGCCTGGGCCCGGTCGGACTGTCGCTGGGCCAGCCCGAGCACCAGCAGCGCGTCCGGTGAATCGGGAACGCGCGCCAACACCTGCCGGGCCTCCCGTTCCGCACCGGCCGTGTCACCGGCGCGGACCAACGCGAAGCCCAACCGCAGCCGCACCCCGTCGTCGGGACGGGTTCGCAACGCCTGCCGGTACAGTTCCGCCGCCGCGTCGAAGCGGCTCTGCTGCTCCATGTCCCGGGCGAGCAGCACGGCCACCGCCGCCGGATCCGGTGGCTCGCCGCCCTCGGTCGACCCGTCCCGGACCCCGGCGGCCGCCACCGCCACCGCCACGACGACGGCGACCAGACCGAGCGAGCCGGCCCGCCAGGCCCGGCGGGCCGCCGCGTCGCTCGGCGCCGGTTCCGCCGGTGCCGGTGCCGGCGCCGCCCGGGCACGGGGGCGCAGCGTCCGAACCGCGGCGTACCCGGCGCCGACCAGCGCCAGCGCTGGTACGACCCACAGCAGCAGCCCGGAACCGCGCACCGGCGGATCGGCCAGCACCTCCTCGCCGTAGCGCTGCACGAACCAGAGCCGGATGTCGTCCGGGTCGCGGCCCCGCGCGAGCTGGTCGGCCACCACCTGCCGCATTCCGGCGGCGATCGGGGAACGCGAGTCGGCCACCGACTCGCCCTGGCAGGACGGGCAGCGCAACCCGACGGCGACCGACCGGACCGGATCCTGCCGTGGTGCGGGCTGGCCCGCACGAACCATTCCGAGGACCGCCGCAGCCAGCAGGACGGCCAGCACGGCGCCGCCGAGGGCCTGACGCCGCCTCATCTGGCCAGCAGCGGACCGAGCCGCTGTTCCAGCCACTGCCGGGTGACCACGCCCTGGCGCCGGTCCACGACCCGCCCGTCCCGGTCCACCAGGAAGGTCTCCGGCACGCCCCGGACCCCCCAGCCGATCGCCAGCGTGCCGTCGGGATCCGGCACCACCGTCATCGCCTCCGCGCCGGTCTCGCGTAGCAGCGCCCGTACCGCGTCGGGCCCGTCGCGCAGGTTGATGCCGACCACCCGCAACCCGGCGGGCTGCCCCTGCCGGCCGGCCTCCGCCAGCAGCGGCAGCTCGTCGCGGCAGGGTCCGCACCAGGACGCGAACACGTTCACCAGCACCGGATGCCCCCGCACCTCGGCGAGGTCGAACCGGCCCCCGTCCAGGGTCGTGCCGGCGATCGGCGGCGCGAGGTCCCCCGTCGAGGCGCCGGCCGGCGCCGATCGGTTCGGCGTGTCGAGGCCGGCGGCGAGGCCGGCGCCGACGGCGGCGGTGACCACCAGCACCAGCGCCGGCCACAGCCGCGTGCGGAGCACGCTCACACCCGCACCTCCGGCCGCTCGACGGCCGTCGCGGTCGGGACGGCGGCCCCGGGCGCAGGGCGGCGCCGCACCGCCGCCGGCACCGCGAGCAGCCCGCCGGTCGCCGTCAGCCCGCCACCGACCCACAGCAGAGCCACCAGCGGATTCACCGCGAGCCGTACGGTCGCGCTGCCGCCGTCCGCGCCGGCGGCGATCAGCGTGACGTAGACGTCCCGGAGCATTCCGGTGCGGATCTGCGGAACGGTGACGGCGGTGTCGTGGGCGGGGAAGTAGCGCAGGGCCGGCGCCAGTGTCCCGCCGCCGTCGCGCTCGAGCCGGGCGGTCACCGCCATCCGATCCGTGTCGCCCGTTCGACGCACCTCCAGCAGCCGCACCTGGACCCCGTCGACGCGCAGGGCCTCGCCCACCCGGATCTCCCGCTCGATGCTGCTGCCGTACGCCGACGAGCCGGCGACCCCGACCGCGACCAGCGCGATCCCGGCATGCGCCAGCAGTCCGCCGAGCCTCGCAGCGCCCAGCCGAGGGGCGGCCGTCACGATGCGGGCGGCCCGGACGGCCTGCCCCGCCAGGCCGGTGAGGACGAACGCCGCGGCCCCGAACGCGGCGAGGGCGGGCGCACCGGGGCGGCCGGCCCAGCCCAGCACGGCCACGACGGCCAGCGCGACGCCGAATGGCACGCCCAGCCGGCGCAGCCCGCCCGCCCGCCGGGCCGACACCACCGCGGGCACCACGCCCATCACCAGTAGCACCACGACGGCCAGCGGCACCGCGGTCCGCTGGTAGTAGCGGGGGCCCACGGCCGTCCGGATCCCACCGAGCGACTCGGACAGCAGCGGGAAGATCGTGCCGACCAGCACCATCGCCGCGATGGTGAGCAGCAGGACCCCGTTGACCAGAACGGCCGCGCCCCGCGACAGCACCGGCGTCCGCCTTCGCGGGACCGCACCCGGGCCCCGCCATCCCACCAGCGCGGTCGAGACCGCGACGGCGAACAGGACGAAGCCCAGCAGCATCGGACCGAGCGGCGACTCGGTGAACGCGTGCACGCTGGCCACCGCGCCGGAGCGGGTGAGGAACGTGCCGAGCAGCACCAGCAGGAAGCTCGCGCAGGCCAGCACGACGTTCCAACCCGCCCGCGCCCGGGCGCCGCCGAGCGCCGTGTGCAGCAGCGCGGTGGTGGTCAGCCAGGGCAACAGGGAGGCGTTCTCCACCGGATCCCAGGCCCAGTATCCGCCCCAGCCCAGCACCGCGTAGGACCACCAGGCGCCGAGCCCGATACCGGCGGTGAGCGCCGACCAGGCGACCAGGGCCCAGGGCCGGGCGGCGCGCAGCCAGCGGTGCCCGTCCCGGCCGGCGAGCAGCCCGGCGAGCGCGAACGCGAACGGCACGACCAGGCCGATGTAGCCCAGGTAGAGCAGGGGCGGGTGCACTCCCATCGCGGGGTGCTGCTGCAGCAGTGGGTTGGGTCCGGGACCGTCGAGCGGCACCGGCCGCACCTCCCGGAACGGGTTCGCCGCGAAGTAGGTCAGCGCGAAGAAGAACACGCCGACCGCGCTGACCACGAGCATGGCGTACGCGTGCAGCCGGGCCGGGTACCGCGACGCCCGAGTCGCCAGCAGCGCGGCGATCGCGCAGTGGATGACCAGCCACAGCAGCAGCGAGCCGTCCAGCGCCGACCAGAGGCTGGTGACGGTGTAGTAGACCGGCACGTCCCGTCCACCGTTCTCGGCCACGAACCGGACGCTGAAGTCGTGGCGCAGCAGGGCGTACTCCAGCACGGCGCCACCGAGGACGGCGGCCAGGAAACTGGCGACGGTCGCGGCGCGCGCCACCCTGACCGGCCCGCCGGACAGCCCGGCGCGCAGCCAGAGCAGGGCGGCGAGGGTGGCCGTGACCAGGCCGGCGGCGAGGCTCGCGGTGCCGAACTCACCGGCCATCCGCCGGCCCTCCCGGGGTTGCCGGAGGCCGGTACTCGTTGCCGTGCCGAACGACGACCTGATCCGCGTCGAAGACCCCGTCGGCGGAGAAGCGGCCTTCGACGACGGCCGCCTCGCCCTCCCGGAAGGTCTCCGGCGGCACACCGCGCTGCCGCACGGCGATCTCGTGGCCGTCCTCCGCGAGCCGGAACTCCGTCCGATCGGAGGCACGGCGCAGCGAGCCCGGCACCACCTGGCCGCCCACCCGCAGCCGTTCCTGACGGACCTCCGGATCCCGGGACACCTCCGCCGGGGTGCGGTAGAAGGTGAGAGTGCCCTGCATGGCGGCAGCCGCCAGCAGGGCACCGGCGGAAAGGCCGACCAAGCCGACCGCGATCCGGCCGATGCGGCGGGTCATCCCGTCCGGACCGGCGTCCGGGCAGCGGTCGCCTGCCGCACCGCGGGGGCGGACTGGCGTTCCAGAGCCGCCAGCCGGCGCAGCAGGACGCAGAGCGCGGCGGCCGTCGCGGCGGCGACCGCGAGCAGCAGAGCGGCCCCCATCCGGGGGTCGATCGGGGGGCGCTGCGGCGCGAGCACCGTCGCCTGCTGGTGCAGGGAGCGCCACCAGACGACCGAGAAGTGCACCACCGGTACCAGCAGAAACCCGGCAACGCCGACGGTGGCCACCGAACGGGCGACCCGATGGTCGGCGCTGTCCGCCGCGGCGTGCCGCTCGCTGAGCAGGCGGCGCAACGCCAGGTAGCCGGCGTACACCGCCAGCAGCAGGGCGGTGCTCACCAGCCGCGGATCCCAGGCCCACCAGGTGCCCCACACGAGATGGCCCCAGACGGCGCCGGTGGCGATCGCGACGGCGGTCAGCACGACGCCGATCTCGGCCGCCGACCTGGCCAGCCGGTCGAACCGCAGATCCCGGTTGAGCAGGTAGGCGCCGCTGCCGAGCAGGACGACCGCGAAGGCGGCGTACGCCACCCACGCGGCCGGGACGTGCAGGTACATCAGCCGCTGCGCCTGCCCCTGGAGCTGGTCCGCGGGCGCCACCAACCCGCCGGTCAGGGCCGCCGCGGCGGCCAACCCGCCGGCGATCCAGGCCAGGGTGCGGCGGCCGGCGGCGGCCCGCGGGGTATCCGCGACGAGATCGAGGACCCGCTGGTGCATGATCTCCCTGTCCGCGCCCCGACCGGGCGCTTCCGCTGGCTATCGCTCGAACAGGACGCTAGCGGCCCAAAGAGGGCAATAGGCGGCTTTTGGCATAGTTGCAGCCCAAAGCGGTTCGTGCCGCTACCGTCCCTGGCGGTGGACACGTCAGCGGCGTCGACGGCCGGTGGGACCGCGCGGCGGTCACACCGTCGCACCGTCATGGCGCTCGGCACCCTGGCGGCGCTGTTCGCCCTGACCTCCTGTGCCACGGACGCGCCGTCGACGCTCGACACCGCGGGGACCGGCGCCGAGCGCGTCGAGCGGACCTGGTGGCTGCTGTTCTGGATCGCCCTGGCGGTCTTCGTCGAGGTGATGGCGCTGCTGGCCTGGGCGCTGCTGTTCCGCCGCGCACCGACGACCCGGGTCCGGCACGGCCAGCCACTGCGCTTCGTGGCCGTCGCCGGCGCCGGCGTTCCGCTGCTCATCCTGGTCGCGGTCTACGGCGTCGGGCTGCGGGACCTGGCGGCGCTCGGCGCCGGCCCGGAGCCGCAGGCGCCGACCATCGAGGTCACCGGCCACAAGTGGTGGTGGGAGGTGCGGGTGCCGGGGATCGACGGGGCGACCGCCAACGAACTCCACATCCCGGTGGGGGAGCGGGTCCGGGTGCGGCTGCGGACCGCGGACGTGCTGCACAGCTTCTGGGTGCCGCAGCTGATGCCCAAGACCGACCTGATCGCCGGCGAGACCCGTGAGACGTGGCTGCAGGCCGAGCGGGCGGGCACCTACCGTGGCCAGTGCGCCGAGTACTGCGGCACCCAGCACGCGCACATGGCGTTCCTGGTGGTGGCTGAGCCCCGCCCGCAGTTCGACGCCTGGCTGGCCCGACTTGGCTCACCGGCCCGGCAGCCGCGGACCGACGCCGAACAGCGCGGGCGGCAGGCGTTCGTCCAGGGCACCTGCGCCGGCTGCCACGCCATCCGCGGCACCGGCGCCGACGGCCGGGCCGGTCCCGACCTGTCCGACGTCGGTTCCCGCTGGAGCCTCGGCGCCGGCGCGGTGCCGAACGACGCCGGCCACCTCGGCGGCTGGATCGCCAACCCGCAGACCGTCAAACCCGGCAGCCACATGCCGCCGCAACCGATCGACGCCGCGCGGCTGCCGGACCTCATCGCGTACCTGCAGTCGCTGAAGTGACCACACGGGGGAGGTGACGACATGTCGACCGCTGCCGCGCCGCCGACCGGCGCGACCCGCGAGGACCTGGCACGGCTGCAACAACACTGGGGCGAGCGGCCGTCCCTGGTCGCCTGGTTCGGCACCGTCGACCACAAGAGGATCGGGCGGCGCTACCTGGTCACCGCCGGACTGTTCTTCGCCCTCGCCGGCATCAGCGCGCTGGCGATGCGCACCCAACTGGCCCGCCCCGAGTCCACCCTGCTCACCCCGGACGAGTACAACCAGCTGTTCACCATGCACGGCACGGCGATGATCTTCCTGTTCGCCACCCCGATGCTCTTCGGCTTCGGCAACTACCTGGTCCCGCTCATGATCGGTTCGCGGGACATGGCGTTCCCGAAGCTGAACGCGCTGGGCTACTGGATCTTCCTCTTCGCCGGGCTGTTCATGTGGGCCAGCCTGCCCTTCGGCGCGGCCCCGAACGCCGGCTGGTTCGCGTACGTGCCGTTGGCCGGTGAGCAGAGCCTGCCCGGGTTGAACATCGACGTCTACACCCTCGGGCTGCTGTTCCTCGGCATCGCCACCACCGCCGGCTCGATCAACTTCATCGTCACCGCGCTGAAGCTGCGCGCCCCCGGCATGTCGCTCGACCGGGTGCCGCTGTTCGTCTGGGCGATCGTCGCCACCGCGTTCATGGTGATCTTCGCGTTGCCCGCGTTGAACCTGGACAACGCGATGCTGTTCTTCGACCGCCGCTTCGGCACCCACTTCTTCGACCCGGAGGCCGGCGGAAACGTGCTGCTCTGGCAGCACCTGTTCTGGATCTTCGGCCATCCCGACGTCTACATCATCGTGCTGCCGGCACTGGGCATCGTCTCGGCGGTGCTGCCGACCTTCACCCGCCGGGGCGTGGTCGGCTACGCGCTGATCGTGCTCTCCATCGTGTCCATCGCGATCATCTCCTTCGGCGTGTGGGTGCACCACATGTTCGCCACCGGGCTGCCGCAGCTGTCCTACAGCTTCTTCAGCGCGGCCAGCACGATCATCACCATCCCGTCGGGCATCCAGATCTTCGCCTGGCTGGCCACCATGCTGCTCGGCCGGCTGGTCCTCCGGGTGCCGATGCTGTTCCTGATCGGATTCCTGGTGACCTTCGTGGTCGGCGGCTTCACCGGCACCATGTTCGCGATCACCGCCTTCGACCAGCAGACCACCGACTCGTACTTCGTCGTGGCGCACTTCCACTACGTGCTCGTCGGCGGCGCGCTGTTCCCGATCCTCGCCGGCATCTACTACTGGCTGCCGAAGATCACCGGCAGGATGTACCACGAGCGGCTCGGCCGATGGGCCTTCGGGCTGGTGTTCACCGGCATGCAGGTCACGTTCTTCCCGATGCACCTCTACGGCCTGTGGGGCATGCCCCGACGCGTCTACACCTATCCCGCAGAGCTCGGCTGGGAGCGGTGGAACCTGGTCAGCACCGCCGGGGCGTACCTCCTCGCGGTCGGGCTGCTGCTCGTGCTGATCGGGGTCGGGCACGCGATCCGGCGCGGCCGGCCCGCCCCGGCCGATCCGTGGGGCGGGGACAGCCTGGAGTGGGCGACCCAGTCACCACCGCAGCCCTACAACTTCCCGGTGCTGCCGCGGGTGCACAGCCTGCACCCCGTGTGGGACGCCCGGAGCATGGAGTCGCTGGGCGCGGGCGCCACGGGTGACCGGATCCTCGCCGACGGCCGGACGACGCTGATCACCAGCGAACTGGACGGCCGACGCGAACGCGCGGTCCAGATGCCCGAGGCCTCCCTGCAGCCGCTCCTGGTCGCCGTGGAACTGCTCGTCTTCTTCACCGCGATGCTGTTCGCCTGGTACCCGGTCGCCGCCGCCGCCGCGCTGGCCGTCGCCGCGACGTTGGCCGTCTGGCTCTGGCCGCCGCGCCGGCCAGCGGCAGAGCCGGGGGTGACCGGATGAGAGACGCCCGGGGCGGCATCGCGGCGGCCACCGGCGCCGAGGCGCTGACCACGGAACTGCCGGTCGGCCGCTCCATCGGCTGGTGGGGAATGGTCATGTTCGTCGCCACCGAGGCGGCCCTGTTCGCCTACCTGCTCGGCAGCTACTTCTACCTGCGCTTCCAGCACGGTTCGCCGTGGCCCCCCGACGGAATCGCCGAGCCGGCGCTGCTGCGCCCGCTGGTGATGACCGCGGTGCTGCTGCCCAGCAGCCTGCCCCTGATCTGGGCGGAACGCGGCATCCGCGCCGGGCAGCGCCGGCGGCTGAACATTGGCGTCGCCGCCACCCTGCTCCTCGGGCTGACGTTCCTGGCCCTGCAGGCCACCGAGTACGCCGAACTGCTGCGTGAGTTCACCATGACCACCAACGTCTACGGCTCGCTGTTCTACGTCATCACGGGGTTCCACGGCCTGCACGTGCTGGTCGGGCTGACGATGCTGAGCCGGCTGCTCGCCGCCTCGCTGCTCGGCGGCAACCTCGGGGGCCACCGCCACGACCGCGTCCGCAACACGGCCATCTACTGGCACTTCGTCGACGCGGTGTGGGCCGCCATCCTGTTCACCGTCTACGTCTCGCCGTGGCTGTGATGAGCGTCCAGCCCGGTCAGCGCGCCCGCCTCGCCGGCGGGCTGCTGCTCTGGTACGGGGTCCTCGGCGGCGCGCTCGCCTGGGCCGTGCACCTACTCGTCGCCTGGGGCGTCGAGGAACTCACCTGCGCCACCGGCTCCACGCGCGTCGGCGCCGTGCCGCTGCGCCTGGTCGTCACCCTGGCGGTGGTGCTGCCGGCGCTGGCCACCGTGGGATCGCTGCTCGCCGCCGGGCTGGCCTGGCGGCGCATCCGCCAGGACGGCGAGGACCGGTCTGTCTCCCGCACCAGGATGCTCGCCGTCGTGGGGATCTGGCTGAACCTGCTCTTCCTGACCATCATCGCCCTGGGCGGGGCCGCCCTGCTGGTGCTGGCGCCATGCCAGGGATGACGGCGACCGGCGGCGGGCCGCAGGAGGCGTCCGTCGTGGCCGGGCTGCTCGACATCCTGCTCGTGCTGACGCTGGCCCTGCTGGCCGCCGGCTACGGCCGCGGCGTGCACGAGCTCTGGGCCCGCCGCGGCGCGGGACGCGTCCTGCCGGGCTGGCGGGTGGCCACCTTCGGCCTCGGCGTGCTGGTCGCGCTCGCCGCGCAGGGCCCTCCGCTGACCGACCTGGCCGGGCGGTCGTTGACCGGGCACATGACCCAGCACATGGCCCTGCTGCTGGTCGCCGGGCCGCTGCTCGCCGCCGGCGCCGCCGGGCTGCCGCTGACCCTCGCCTGCCCGCAGCCGCTACGGCAACGACTGGCCCGGCTCCGGGCCGCCCCCGCCGCCCGGTGGCTGCGCCGGCCGGTGACCACGGCCGCGCTGGCAGGCGGGGTGCAGACGCTGGTGCTGTGGGTCTGGCACCTGCCCGCGCCCTACGTCGCCGCCCTGCAGCAGCCGCTCGTGCACGCCGTCGAGCATCTCTGCTTCGTCACCGCTGCCTGGCTGCTGTGGGCGCCGGTGCTCGGCGCGCCGCAGCACCGCCTGCCCGCCCCGATCGCGGTGCTGCTCCTGGCCGCCACGATGCTGCCGGCCTCGGGGCTGGGCGCGGTGCTCACCTTCGCGCCGCGACCGATCTATCCGGCCGAGGCGCTCGGCCCCAACCCGCTCACCGATCAACAGGTGGCGGGCCTGCTGATGTGGGCGCCGATGGACGTGGCCGTGCTGGTCGCGACGTTGACCATCTTCCTCCGCTGGCTGCTGCGCCTGCACCGGCAGAGCCCGGACCGGGTGACCCCGCCGGAACCGAGCGGCCCGGTCGCCACCACGCATACCGGAGCGGGGGCGCGATGACGCGAGGAATCCGGTCGCTGTGGCCGGTCCTGCTGGTGTTGCCGGTCGTGCTCGTCGCGCCCGGCTGCGCCAGCACCGCCCCGCCGCCACCGCCGGAGGTCCGCGTCGGCTTCCCCGAGCGCGGCGCACAGCTCATCGTCGAACGCGGCTGCGGCTCCTGCCACGTCATCCCGGGCATCGACCGGGCGAACGGGCTGGTCGGCCCGCCCCTGACCCGCTTCGGGGCCCGCTCCTACATCGCCGGCGCGTTGCCGAACAACGCCGACAACCTGCGGCGCTGGATCGCCGACCCGCAGGCGGTCGAGCCCGGCACCGCCATGCCGGACCTGGGCATCGACCCGATCGACGCGCAGGACATCGCCGCCTACCTGTACACACTGGACTGAGACCGTGGACCAACGAGCAACGATCACCGCCGGACGGGGCCGCCCGGCGCGGCTGCACCCCCGCCGGGCCCTCGCCGTCGGTGCGGTGCTGACGCTCGCCGCCGGACCCGGCGTCGCGGCGCAGCCCGACCCCATACCGGCCACGTCGGCACCGGCCACGTCGGCACCGGCCACGTCGGCACCGGCCACGTCGGCACCGGCCACGTCGGCACCGGCCACGTCCGCACCGGCGGACCACGGCGCCGAGCTCTACCGGCAGCACTGCGCCAGCTGCCACGGCCCCCAGGGCCAGGGCGCCCAGCGAGGGCCCTCCCTGATCGGTGTCGGGCCCGCCTCGGTCCATTTCCAGGTCTCCACCGGCCGGATGCCGCTCTCGGCCGAGCGGCAGCAGCCCCGACGTGCCGAGCCGGTCTTCTCGGCCGGCGAGATCGCGGCGCTGGTCGGCCACGTCGGCACCTTCGGCGGGGGCCCGCAGATCCCGCAGGTCGCACCCGGCAGCGTCACCAACGGCCGGGAGATCTTCGCCGCCACCTGCGCACCCTGCCACGGCGCGACCGGGGCGGGCGCGAACCTGACCGACGGATCGATCGCCCCACCCCTGTACGACGCGAGTGCGGTGCAGGTGGCCGAGGCGGTGCGGGTCGGTCCCGGTCTGATGCCGGTCTTTCCCAGCCAGGTACTCAGCGACCAGCAGGTCAACGACGTGGTCACCTACGTGCGGAGGTTGCAGAGCGACCGGCTGGACCGGGGCGGGAACCCGCTGGGCCGGTTGGGCCCGCTGGCCGAGGGACTCGTGGCCTGGATCGTCGTGCTGGGGCTGCTCGTCGCGGCAGCGCGCTGGCTGGGCAGGAGGGCCGGCGAGTGAGCAAAAGTGGTGCACCGGAGCCCGAGCGGGGCGTGACCCGCCGCATCGTCGCGGCCTTCCTCGTCAGCGCCGCCGGAGCGGTCGGCTTCGCGGTGACCTACGTCCTCGGCGGCCAGACGCAGTGGGAGGGAGTCTCGCTCGCGGTGGCCTTCGCCGGTCTGGCCGTGGGTCTCGCGGTCTGGGGGCGGCGGCTCGTGCCGTCCGGCGGCTACGTCGAGGAGCACGCCGGGTTCACCCCATCGCCGCGCACGCAGGCGCGGACGGCGGCGGCGCTCACGGCCGAGGACAGCCCGCTGCGCCGCCGTGGCCCGCTCGCCGCGCTCGGGCTGGCGCTGGCCGCCCTCGGCGCCACCGCGCTCTTCCCGCTGCGCTCCCTGCTGCCGTTCGACCGCGCCCGCCCGGTGGCGGCACGAAAGGACACGCCCTGGGGGTTCGGTGTGCGGCTGGTGAACGGCGAGGGGCGACCGTTGCGTCCCGAGGACGTGCCGGCGGACACGATGGTCGTGGTCTTCCCGGAAGGCGACGTCGACACCGGTGACGGGCCCGCCTTCGCGGTCCGCCTCGACCCGCGACGCTTCACCCGGCCACCGGCCGGCGGTCACCTCGACGGCTTGGTCGTCTACTCGCTGCTGTGCACGCACGCCGGCTGCCCGGTCCGCCTCTACCTGGCAGGTACCGGGCAACTGCTCTGCCCCTGCCACCAGTCCTCGTTCGACCTGCTCGCCGCGGCCCGTCCGGTGTCCGGCCCGGCCGCCCGAGCGCTGCCCGCGTTGCCGATCGAGGTCGGCCCGGACGGCCACCTGCGCGCCACCGGTGACTTCACCACCCCACCCGGCGCCGGCTTCTGGGGCCGGCCGTGATCGTCGACCGGTTCGCCCGCGCCCTCGACGACCGGCTGCGGCTGTCTCCCGTCGCCCGCAAATCCCTGGCCAAGGTGTTCCCCGACCACTGGTCGTTCATGCTGGGCGAGATCGCGCTCTACTCGTTCGTCGCGCTGATCCTCACCGGCGTCTACCTGACCCTCTTCTTCGACCCCAGCGTCGCCGACCGCGTCTACCAGGGCAACTACGCGCCGCTGGACGGCGTCCCCACCTCCGCCGCGTACGCCTCGACGGTGCGGTTGAGCTGGGACGTGTCTGCCGGGTTGCTGATCCGGCAGACACACCACTGGGCGGCGCTGGTCTTCGTCGCCGCGATCGTGGTGCACCTGACCCGGATCTTCTTCACGGGGGCGTACCGCAAGCCGCGCGAGATCAACTGGCTGATCGGCGTCACCATGCTGGCCCTCGCCCTGTTCAACGGCTTCACCGGCTACTCGTTGCCGGACGATCTGCTCTCCGGTATAGGCCTGCGGATCCTCGTCTCGGTGACGGAGTCCGTCCCACTGGTCGGGCCGTGGCTGGCGTCCCTGGCTCTCGGCGGCGAGTTTCCCTCCGACGAGATGATCCCCCGGATGTTCGTCAGCCACGTGCTGCTGGTCCCGGGCTTCCTCGTCGCGCTGGTATCGATCCACCTGGCGATCATCGTGCGGCAGACACACAGCCAGTTCCCAGGCCCGGGACGGACCGAACACAACGTGGTCGGCTCCCGGTTCTGGCCCAGCTACGCCCTGCGCTCGCTGGCCCTGTTCGCCTGGGTGCTCGCCGTGCTGTTCGCCCTCGGCGGGCTGGTGCAGATCAACCCGGTATGGATCTACGGACCGTTCGAACCGGCCGAGGTCACGTCCCCCGCCCAACCCGACTGGTACGTCGCCTTCGGCGACGGGGCGCTGCGCCTCTTCCCGCCGTGGGAGATCCGAATCGCCGGGTACCTCGTGCCCGCCCCGTTCGTCCCCGGCGTGGCGGTGGGCGGACTGACCTTCCTCGCCCTGTACGCCTGGCCGTTCGCCGAGCGGCTGCGCACGAAGGACCGCCGGCCGCACCAACTGCTCGACCGCCCCCGCGACCACCCCGCGCGCACCGGCATCGGCGTAACCGCCATCACCTTCTACGGGGTGCTGACCGTCGCCGCGGGCGACGACGTCATCGCCCGGCTGCTGGATGTGCCGACCCATGACGTGCTCTCGCTGCTGCGGGTGCTGGTCCTGCTGCTGCCCCTGGCGGCCGGGCTGCTCGCGTACCTGGTGGCGCGGGCCCTGAACCGCGGCGACGCCGCCGGGATCGGCGATCTCACCCGCGCCGACCTGCGGCGGGCCGTCGGTGTGCCCCGCCGCGGCGGCGACGCGGGGCGGGCGGACCAGCCGCCCGGGTCCGCCGCGCAGGCGACCCTGCCGGGCGAGCGGATCGAGATGTGGCCCGAGGGCGACCTGTGGCGCTGGCGCTACCGCGACGACGCCCGGGACGTCACCATCCACGGCAACCTGTCGGGGCAGTCGGAGCAGGAGGTGGCCGCGGCGGCCCGGCTGGCGTACCCGGGGGTGGACCCCGTCGTCGTCCCCGGGCCCCCGCCGTCCGCTCCCGGCCTCCGGTCCGCGCTGCGCCGCTGGGGCGACGCCGCGCTCGGGGCGTCCCTGCTGGTGACGGCCCTGGCACAGCGGCGGCGGGAGCGCAGACCCGACCGTCCCGGCCCGGACGGCGACCGGCCGGACGGGCCGTCGGGGCCGTCGGACTGACCGGTACGGCGATGACGGAAATTGTGGGGAGTCCACGGAGCCGCGCTCGGCGACGGTCACCATCCTGGCCACCCACGCCCTGACGACCCGGATGCGTCAGGCCGCCGTGCCCTCGAGTCTGCTTCGGACAACGGCCGTTCCGCCGACCCGGGTCAAGATGCCCTCCGGGGTGGTTGTCGCGGTGGCGAACACCAGGGACGGGCGCCCGGCCGAGTGTCCCTGTTCGACTTCGACGCTGCTCCGGCCATGTGTCACATGAAGATGCGCGGCGAGGCATCCGCTGCTGTTGGCGTTGACGACATCCTCGTCGACTCCGATGGCGGGCGCGAACATGCGCGCCATCGCCCTGCCGTCGACCGGAGACATCGTGTAGACAAAGCAGCCGAGGTAACCGAGGCGGCGGCATTCGGCGGCGAGCCGGGGCAGATCCGGTCGCAGGGAGCGCAGGATCGGCGCCGTCTTGACGGGTACGAGCAGTCGCGGCGTTCCCGGCGACGCGACGCTCGGGGTGTCGTCCGCGGCGATGGCGTCCGGCCGGATACCGAGGGCGCCGAGGACCCCGTCGAGGCCCGCGGGAACGCCGTCCTGAAGACCGATGAGGCCCTGGTCGAACCACACCTCGATGCCGTCGTCGCGCTCGACCGCCGTGGTGCCGAAGACGCGGCCACCGGTCCGCTGGTGCCCGTGATGCTCTGCTGACCCGCGACGGCGCAGCAGGAACGCCTGGGCGGCCACGGTGCCGTGCCCGCAGTTGGTGAGTTCGCCCTGCGTGGTGAAGAACCGGACAGTGTCCGTGCCGGTGTCCACGAACGCCGCGTGTGAGGTACCTGCGTCGCGAACTGCCACGCGGCGTGCGCCATCGTCGAGTGCCGGGTCGTCGATCAGCACGGCGGTGGGGCTGCCGCCTTGTCCCCGGAGCGTGCAGGCGTCGACGATCGTCACGTCGCGGCGGGAGAAGCCAGTCATGCCGGCATTCCTTCGCCGGTGGATGCCGGGCCGCTCCGCGGCTCGCAGACGGTGCGCAGGCTCCACCACTGTCCGAAGAGGTCGACGTGGCCACCAGGGGCCGCCCGGTGCTCGACCCGCGTACCGGTTTCCCGGCCTGGCCGTCCCATAGTCGATTCCGCCCGCCTTCTTCAGCGCCTCGGTCTCCGATACGGTACCGCCTCGCGGTCGTTCGCCTTCTCCGCCGCTGACTAACGCAGCGCCTGGCACCGGCCTCGGGTTCGGCTACCTGGTTGTGATGACCCTGAGCGTTCACCGGGTGTGAGTGCCTGGCTGAGCGCGGCAGCGGCAGTCGGCAAAGGTTGAAGGGCTTAGATGGCGGGCTGTTGCTCAGCGTTGTCCTCGGGGCCGTGGGCTCCGCTCGGCCAGGGCCGGCCGAGCGGAGCAGGTCAGGGAACCTCGGGTCAGCCGAGCGTGGCGGTATCGATGACGAACCGGTAGCGGACGTCGGAGGCGCGGACGCGCTCGTAGGCGTCGTTGATCTTGCCGGTGGAGATGAGTTCGATGTCGGCGCCGATGCGGTGTTCGGCGCAGAAATCGAGCATCTCCTGGGTCTCGCGGATGCCTCCGATCATCGAGTCGGCGTAGGAGCGTCGAGCGCCGATAAGGGAGAAGACGTTGAGGGTCAGCGGCTCGGCGGGGGCACCGACGTTGACGAGGGTGCCGTCGACCGCGAGCAGGCCAGGTAGGCGTCGACGTCGATGGGGGCGCATCCAGCCCACCGGTCCGGCGTACCGGGCTGGGGTTGGCGATCGTACGGCAGATCGTCGAGTCCCACGGCGGGCACGCCACTGTCTTCTCCCGACCGGGCACCGGCAGCACCTTCGTCTGCTGGCTACCGGCCACCGACCGCACGACGACCCGCCTCCGACGACTTCTCCGGTGTGACGACCGAACACACCGCCTACCCGGTCCGGCCGCCCACGTTCTCCGCCGACACATCACTCCGTCAGGGAGGGCGCGGAGCGTGACCCTGCACGGGCCGCGCCCTCCCACTCAACGCCGAGGCCGGCGCCTCAGACTCGGGTCACCCGCACCGCGTCGGCGATCACGTATCCGCCGGCGCTGCTCCAACGGCTCACACCGACCAGGTTGCGGTCGGCGGCAGCGAGGTTGAAGGTGCCGATCGAACGCCAGGCCCCGCCGTTGGTGCGCTGGTCCACGTGCACCGTCTGGTTTCCCGCCGCGGTGACGATCACGTACGGCGTCGCGCTGTTGTAGCCGGGATCCGCCGGGTGCCGCACCTCGATGCGGTAGTTGCCGGACTGCGGGATGCTGACCTTGAACCATGCGGCGTCGCTCGCGGCCACCGGGTTGGCGAACCGATAGTCGGCTCCGTACCGCTGTGCCGAGTAGGTCGAGGTGCCCCAGTTGGTGCTCGCGCTGAAGCGGCCCGCGGTGGCGTTGTCCACGATGGTGCTGTATGCGGGCGGGGGAGTGCTGCCGAGCCCCAGGTATTGCGCGATGCCCTGGGCGTGCCCGTGGGCGGTGGCGGTGATGAAGTCGGCCCGCTTGAGCAGGTTCGCGTCGGCAACGGTGTCGATGAACAGGTTCTCGGTGAGGACCGCCGGCATGGTGGTCTCGCGGAGTACGTGGAAGTTGGCCGTCCGCTGGCCCCGGTCGGTGACCCCACCGATCGACCGCATGCCCGAGAGGACCTTCGAGTGCAGGGCGTTGTGCAGGTTGACGGTAGCCGAATCCGCCGTCGGGTATCGGTAGCTTTCGAAGCCGGTGCCGCCGCCCGAGTTGATGTGGACGCTCACGAACAGGTTGGCGCCCCACGCGTTGGCGTCGTCGGTGCGGTAGGTGAGGCTACGGGTGACGTCGGTCGTCCGTGACATCCGCACGTCGACGCTCCAGTTGGTCAGCAGGATGCTGCGCAACTGCAGGGCGATGTCGAGGGTGAGTACCTTCTCCTGCAGGCCGTTCCCGACCGCGCCGGGGTCGGTGCCGCCGTGCCCCGGGTCGATGTAGACGCGGGGGATCGCGGCCCGGGCCTGGCCGGCGACGACGGGCGCGAACGCGGCGCCGGCGGCGGCGGCCAACAGGGTACGGCGCCGCAGGGGGGTGTTGCTGAGCATGGGTGCCTCTCGGATAGAGGGATGGGCAACGGGGGAGTGTGAGGCGCCCGCCACGACGCCGGTCTGGCGCTGTCTGCCTCCGCCCGGCGAACCTCGCGTACGTGAGCATGCGCGATGACGCCACGCCGTTGAAGGGCCGCGTTCAGCGGTGGCATGCGCGCCTGGCCGGCGTGGCGGCAACCTCAGCTGCCGCCGCCGGCAATGCGCGTGGAGTCCACGGAAGCCTCACGGCGGAGACTGTAACCAGTGTCGATCTATCCGGGAAGGACGTTTACGTGTTCGTATCCTGATCTTGAAGAGGGCTATCGGAGACGGCGCAGGCCTTGCGTGACAGGGCCGGTGGTCGTCCAGGTGTCCACGTCAGGTCCGATTCCCCCGCTCGGCGTGCGAGGGCCGCGCTCAGGGTTCCGGGGGTGGCCGGTGCAGGCCGGTCGCGGCGACGGCCGCGCCGGCCGGGCCGGCGGCGGTGCAGGCGAGCACGCCCGCCGCCCCGGCGCCGGCGGCGAGCGCACCGGCGGCGCTCGGGATGAGCACCTGGCCGAGCCGGTTGCCGGTGAGGCGCAGGGACATCGCCCGGCCGCCCAGCCCACCGGCGGCCGGCCCCGCCGCCTGCCGGTGCTGTGCTGACGGGCGGAGGAACACGGCGGCGACCAGCAGGGGCAGGGTGAGCGCGGTGGCGCCGAGGAAGATCGCCCCGGTGTCCGGGATCGGGTGGTCACCGCCGAAGGCCACGATAAGGCCGGGACCGAACGTCTGGCCGAGCGAGGCGGCGAAGGTGTAGTAGCCGAAAGCCGTGTCGTACCGGTCCGCCGCCGTGCGGTTGGCGACCAGCGCCTGTTGGCCGACCACCGCGAAGAGGTGGCCGGTGCCGAGGACCATGCTGGTCACGACCAGGCCGGCGACCGAGTCGGCGAACAGCACGAAGCAGGCGCCGGCGGCGGCGAGCAGACCCGAGCCGGCCAGCACGATCCGGCGTTCGCCGAACCGGTCGACCGCCTGGCCGGAGGGGACCGCGAGCACCAGCGGCACGACGGCGAAGCTGGCCCCGAGCACGCCGAGCCAGGCCGCCGGCACGTCCAGGTCCAGCGCCCGGTACGCGGACGCCGGGCGCAGCATGAAGGTGACCGCCTGCACCACGACGGTGTGGGCGAGCAGCAGGCCCGTCTGGGTACGCACGGGGACCCCGGTCAGCCCGGGGTCCCCGTGAGCGGTGGTTGGCACTCCACTCAGTCGGCCTTCACCGCGAGCACCGGGCAGGGCACCCGAAGCAGCGCCGCCTCACCAGGGGCCGAGGGGACGTACCACACCAGCACCGTCATCGGGTCACCAGCCTTTCCCGAACAGGTCGAACGACGAAGCGGCCGAGCACCGGCCAGAGCAGCACCACCAGGACCACGGCGTAGATCGTCCAGGACACCCAGCCGCCGATGAGGCCGTGCAGCTCGCCGTCGGAGAGCTGCAACGCCCGCCGGCCCTGCAACTCGGCGCGCGGGCCGAGGATCACCCCGACGATGAGCGGCAGGATCGGCAGCCCGAAGCGACGCATGCCGAAGCCGAGCAGGCGAGGGTGAGCAGCAGGAACAGGTCGAACGGCTGGGCGTTGACGGCGTACGCGCCCATCGAGGCGAAGAAGAGGATCCCGGCGTAGAGGTACGGGCGGGGGATCCGCAGCAGCCGCGCCCAGGCGGGCGCGAGCGGCAGGTTGAGCACCAGCAGCAGCAGGTTGCCCACGAAGAGGCTGGCGATCAACGTCCACACCAGGCCCGACTCCCGCTCGAAGAGCAGCGGGCCCGGCTGGATGCCGTACGGCTGGAAGGCGGCCAGCATCACCGCGGCGGTGGCGTTGGTGGGCAGGCCGATGGCCAGCATCGGCACCAGCGTGCCGGCGGCGGAGGCGTTGTTGGCCGCCTCCGGCCCGGCGACGCCCTCGATCGCGCCCCGGCCGAACTCCTCCGGGTGCCTCGTCAGCTTCTTCTCCGTGGCGTACGACAGGAACGTCGGGATCTCCGCCCCGCCGGCCGGCAGCGCGCCGAACGGGAACCCGTACGCGGTGCCGCGCAGCCACGGCTTCCAGGACCGTTTCCAGTCCTGCTTCCCCATCCACGGCCGTCACCTCGGCGGCGCGGCGGCGCAGGTGCGCGGCGATCCAGAGCGCCTCGCCGACGGCGAAGATGCCGACCGCCACCACGACCACGTCGATGCCGTCGGCGAGCTGCGGGATCCCCAGGGTGAGCCGCTGCTGACCGCTGACCGCGTCGATCCCGACGGTGCCGATGACCAGGCCGACCAGCAGCGAGGCGAAGCCGCGTACCCGGGACGCGCCGAGCACCGCGGTGACCGCCACGAACGACAGCAGCATCAGCGCGAAGTCCGGCGCGGTGACCGGTCCGTTGGCGGCGCCCGGGCGGGGCGGCGGGTCGCCGCCCCGCTCCGGTCGGGTGGTCATGCCGGTTATGCCAGTCAGAGCTGCGCGAGCAGGTCCGCCACCGACTTGTCCTGCTCGGTGAGGAAGGTGGCGAACTGGTCGCCGGTGACGAAGGCGTCGGTCCGACCCTGCTTGGTCAGCTCGGCCTACCACTCGTCCGATTCGTGCATCTTCGTCAGCGCGTCGATCCAGACCTTCTTGTCGGCGTCGCTGATGCCGGGCGGCACGACGATGCCCCGCCAGTTGGTGAAGACGAGGTCGATGCCGGACGACTTCAGCGTCGGCACGTCCTTGAGCGCGTCGATCGGGGCCGCGCTGGTGACCGCGAGGACCCGGATCTGACCGGCCTCGACCTGGTCGAGGAACTCGCCGAAGCCGCTGGCGCCGAGTGCGCCAGCGGTGGGCATCTCCAGGGTCAGCGCCCGTCGCTACCTGGAACACTTCGCCGACACGGGACGGGCGGAGGTCAGCCTCCGGTACGGCTCCGCCGGCTGCCCGGAGCGTCGCTACATCTGGGTCTCCTGACGACCGACGGCTCGGCGCCGCAGACACCTGGCGCCCCGGTACGCGCCTGGCCGTGCTCGCCGCGATCGTCCCAGGACGATTCCGGCATCTGGGCCCTTCCTCCCGGGAAGGACGTTTTCCTCTCTCCCCACGCTCTGTCCGAAGCGTCGGCAGTATGTGCTGATATGAGGAGAATATCGGCTGCGGCAGTACTGGTGATCGCTGTTCTGGCGTCCGGCTGCGACGCGCCGGCGAGGAAGACGACAAGCGAACCGCCCAGCTCCGCCGCCGCCAGCCCCGGACCCCGAAACACACTCACCGTGGTGGCGGCCGGTGACCTGCTCGTACACCCCGCGCTCACCGAGCAGGCAGCCGCCGATGCGCGCCGAGCAGGACGCGACGGCCACGACTTCACCCAGGTGCTCGCCGCGGTCCGCGCCCGCGTGAGCGCCGCCGATCTGGCCATCTGCCACATGGAGACGCCCCTGGCCGAGCCCACCGGCCCGTTCACCGGCTGGCCGAACTTCAGCGTGCCTCCCGCACTGGCCGACGCCGCCGCATGGGCAGGCTTCGACACCTGTTCCACCGCTTCCAACCACTCTCTGGACACCGGGTCGAGGGGCATCGCCCGCACTCTCGACAACCTCGACCGGGTGGGCCTGCGGCATACGGGCACGGCCCGGACCGCGGCGGAGAGCCAACGCCCGAATGTCATGGACGTGGGCGGCGTCAAGGTCGGACAACTCTCGTACACCCTGAGCTTCAACGACATCCCGCTGCCACCGGGACGACCGTGGGCGGCCAACCTGATCGACGCGGACGCCATCCTCGCCGAAGCACGGCGGGCCCGCGTCGCCGGCGCGGAGATCGTCATCCTGTCGATGCACTGGGGCACCGAGTACCAGAACGAACCGAACGCCGACCAGGTCGACCTCGCGAGCCGGCTGCTGTCCTCGCCCGACATCGACCTGATCGTCGGCCACCATGCGCACGTGGTGCAGCCCTTCGAGAAGGTCGGCGCGAAATGGGTCGCCTACGGCATGGGCAACCTGACCACCCGGTTCGGTGACGGCTCGGCAGAAAATACTCAGGACGCGGTCGTGCCGGAGTTCACCTTCACCCGCACCCCGTCCGGTGGGTGGGAGGTCACCGGCGTGACCGTGCTGCCAACCTGGATGGAGTACCGACCGCGGGCCCGCGTCGTCGACCTGGCCGCCGCCCTGAGTGACCCGATGGTGCCCGCCCCGCGCCGGGCGCACTACGCCGCGATCGCACGGCGGATCAACGGATACGTCGACCTGCGGGATGCCTTCTCCGCCGGGCTGCGGATGCCGCACCAATGATCGAGCTGGATGATCTCGTCCTGCTCGGCCTGGATGGTCGCGCCGACGTCGCGTATCCCGTCACAAGGACCCGCCCTCTCGGGCCAGACGGCGCGTTTGGTCGACGGGCCGCCGAACCACTTGAGCAGGTGGCTGAGCAGATCCTGCTGATCTTCACCGACCCGCGCCACGTGGCCGCAGGCCGAGCAGTTCGTGGCCCTCGCCGAAGTCGTACGAATCCCCATCGCGGTGATCTTCTCGACCAGGTACCGGTTCACGTTCCTTCACGGGCCCGTGTGGATGTTCCCTCCTGCGAGGGAGGGGACCGCCCCTCATAGGGGAAGCGCGGTCCCGGGCAGGAGGCGGAGCCTAGGGGCATGATCAAGAGAAAATTGACGGTCGGCGCCGGATGGTCGATGGCGGCCATCGGCGTCCTGCACACCGCAGTCTTCCTGCCCCACCCCTACTGGAGCGAGTGGCTCACCGGCGGGCTGCGCTCGGGCGAAGGCGGCGACGCGTCCCTGTCCGTGTTCTGGGCGTTGCCCGGGGGCTTCGTCGTCCCCCTGGTCCTGTTCGGCCTCCTGGTGGCGCGGCTGGGGCGGCGCGGCGAGCGCGCGCCCGCTTACGCCGGCTGGGCACTGGGCGGCTGGGCGGCCGGATGCGCACTGCTCGTCGGTCCCAGCGGCTTCCTGCTGGGCCTCATCCCGGCCGGACTGCTCATCGCCGAAGACCTGCTGGCACGCCGCCGAGGCGGCGGGCGCGGCGTAACGGGGCCGGTGGTCGGGCGGGAGGAACACGCGCGCTGATCGCCGCCAGCACGGCAGCCGCCTCCGGGTGAAGATGGCGGAGTCCAGGTCAACACGGCGGAGCCGGGTGCCAGGGAAGGCCGTAGGCCCGCTGCGGCAGGCCCCGCCGGTCATGGTGGCGTTCGTCGATACCCTGACCAGATGCGCCCTTTCCGTGCGAGCCTCGGACCGCTGCTGCTACTTGCCCTCGCCGCCTGCTCGGGCCCCGACACGGCCGCGACCGCGCCTTCCTCGTCGCCGGCCGCGCCGCCCCGGCCCGGGCGGCTGGTGTCGAGCACCCACCCGTACACCGCCGACGGCCCCGCCACGCCCACGGACTACGGCGCTCCCGGTACACCACACGCAAAAATCATGCGTGAGCTGCAACAGCAGGTGCTGAACCAGGCCGGCGCGCCCGCGCACACGTCGGTGACTTGCGACAAGAAGTTCATCACCGGCAACGTGACGGCGAGGTGCACGGTGAAGTTCGACGACCTCGCGGTGCCGATGGACGTGACCGCCTCGATCGCCGACCAGTACCTGACCTGGTCCGCCACCGCCTCGGTCGGCGTGCTGTCCCGGACGAACGTGGACTGGCTGTGGAACAGCGAAGCATTCAACAACAACGCCCGGCTGGGCACCGCGATGTGCGACGCCGCGATGCCCGACCAGGCGCTGTTCCCCTTCGGCACGACGCCGTTCTTCTGCTGGTACACCACCGCGGAAGGCGCCGTGGTGGAGAAGCTGGTGTCGGTCGGCCGGCAGGGCATCACCTTCGAGAAGGCCTGACCGAGCCATGAGGAGGCACTGCACCGGCCACTTGTCCTGATCCCCGCTCTGCGCGGACACGCCCTGCGCGACCCCTACCTCGGGTCGGTGCTGTGGTCCTCCGCGTTCCGCGTCCGACGGCGCCTGGCCCCCGTGGGAGCGTGCCCGGCCCACCAAGTAGTGCCGACGTGAGCCAGGTTCGCCCCGCCGGGGCATATCACCTCGACGAATGCGAACCGGACGGGGACCCCCCGTATCGGGTCAACCCGACGGCTCTGCTGTAATCATCAGGCTTCGTACGCAGAGCGAGCACTCGGCTCCGATGCGTTCGTCAATTGTCACATTCATGCAACGTAGCCGCCCCTTGACCCTCGCGTGGGCGCCGGGAAGCATCGATGAAGCGGCGTCCCGGGCCGTGGGGAGATACCCGGACCAGCCAAGGAGGACCATGTCGGTCAGCCCCGCCTCGTCGCGCGCCGGATGGCATACGTCCCAGCCCGCTGTTCCCGGTCGGCCCCCCGGCGGCCAGCGCCGCCCCGCCAACACGGCCGCCCCGATGCTCACGGTGACGCTGAACATCCCGCTGGCCTGCGAGGAGTCGCTGACCCCACCCGCCCGTCGGCTGCTGGAGGCCGCCCGGGAGATGCTCGAACGCGGTGAGGGCACCATCACGGCCGCCACCGTGGAGCGTCGGCCCGACGCCGTGCCGGCCGGCCGGTCGCCGTCCCGCCCGGCCACCGCCCCCACGATCCCCGCCCTGCACGTCCTCGCCTCGTCCCGCTCCGTGCTGCGCGACGGCGAGCCGTTGCCGCTGACCCGGCTGGAGTTCGACCTGCTGCTGCACCTGGTCGCCCACCCTCGCCGGGTGTTCACCCGGTTGCAGCTGCTCAACGCGGTGTGGGGCTACGAGCACGCCGGGGTGCGCACGGTCGACGTGCACGTCCGCCGCCTGCGCGGCAAGGTCGGCGTCGACGTCCCGTTGGTCACCACCGTCTACGGCGTCGGCTACCGGCTGGCCGACGACGCCCGCGTCACCATCGACCGCAGCGGCTGACCTCGCGCCCGGAGTGGCCCGTTCGCGGGGGGAGTCGCGCCGGGCGCGACCGGGCGGTGACCGCCCGGCCCCACCCCCGCAGCCGGCCGGCCCGTGGGACCGCCGGCCCAGGGGGCACGATGGTCGGATGCGGATCCGTCCCATCACCCCGGACCGGCTGGTCACCGAGCTGACCGAGCGGCTCGCCGGCGCCGTGGGCGCCGGGCGGCTGCGCGTGGCCGTCGACGGCCCGCCCGCCGCCGGCCCGGACGCGCTGGCCGCCGCGCTGGTCGACCCGCTGCGCGCGCTCGGCCGGCCCGTGCTGCACGTGCGCGCCGACGACTTCCTCCGCCCCGCCTCCGTCCGCCTTGAGCACGGCCGGACCAACCCCGACGCGTACTACGAGGGATGGGTCGACGAGGCGGGGCTGCGCCGGGAGGTGCTCGACCCGGCCGGGCCGGACGGCTCCGGGCGGGTGCTGCCCTCGCTCTGGGACGCCCGCGCCGACCGGGCCAGCCGCGCCGCGTACGTCGACCTGCCACCCGGGGGCGTCCTGCTGGTCAGCGGGGCGCTGCTGCTCGGCGGAGGCCTGCCCTTCGACGTCACGGTCCACCTGGTGCTCTCCCCGGCGGCCCTGGCCCGGCGTACCGACCCGGCGCTGCGGTGGACGCTGCCCGCCTTCGCCCGGTACGCCGACGAGGTGGCTCCGGCCTCGTTCGCCGACGTCGTGGTGCGCGCCGACGACCCCCGACACCCGGCGCTGGTGGAATCCGCGGTGTCCTCCTGACCGCCGCGATGTCCCGAAAAGTGGCCGGTTTGATCGTCGGCGGGCCGGGGTATTCGGCCGGCTCACAGAGCACGGGTGATCCACCCGCGCGCAGACGACCACGGCCCGGGCGCACGCACCGGCGCCCCGACGGACCTTGAGGCCCAGAAAGGCAGGCAGCGATGCTCGTCCACGACAAGGTCGGTACGGGCCGATCCCAGGCGGAGATCGACCAGATCCGGCGCTCCCTGCAGGCCCGCTACGACGAGCTGTCCGCGGAGTACGAGCAGGCGGTGGTGCAGAGCCAGGTGCTGCGGCTGGTGGAGGTCGGCGACACCGCCGGCGACGACCAGGCCGACAGCGGCACCAAGACGGCCGAACGGGACACCGCGCAGTCCCTGCTGCGGACCATCCTCGACCGCCGCGCCCAGTACGAGCACGCCCTCACCAGGCTGGCGGAGGGCACGTACGGCTTCTGCGAGGGCTGCTCCGCGGCCATCCCGGTCGAGCGGCTGGAGATCTTCCCCTCCGCCACCACCTGTGTGCAGTGCAAGCAGAACCGGGAGCGCCGGGCGGCCTGACGCGAGCGGTTGCCGGTCGGTCCGGGACGCGGTGAACTCCACCCATGGGTGAGATCAAGGTGGGCACCGCCTCCTGGACCGACCGCACGCTGCTGGACTCCGGCTGGTACCCGCAGACCGCCGACACCCCGGAGAAGCGGCTGGCGTACTACGCCCGGCAGTTCCCACTCGTCGAGGTGGACGCCACCTACTACTCGCCGCCCGCCAAGCGGACGGCGCGGCTGTGGGCCGAGCGCACCCCGGCCGGTTTCACCTTCAATGTCAAGGCGTTCAGCATGCTCACCGGGCACCCGACCCGGGTTGACGCCCTCTACTCCGACATCCGGCCCGAGACGGAGAAGAAGAACCTCTACCCGGACGACCTGCCGCCGCAGGCGTACGAGGAGGTCTGGACGCGGTTCCTCAGCGCGCTGGACCCGCTGGTCGAGGCGGGCAAGCTCGGCGCGCTGCTGTTCCAGTTCCCGCCCTGGTTCACCATCCGCCGGGACAACAAGCAGTACCTCCTGGAAGTGGCGAAGCGCTGCGCCCCGCTGCGCCCGGTCTACGAGTTCCGGCACGCCTCCTGGTTCGCCGGCGACAACGCCGACGAGACGCTCGTCTTCCTGCGCCAGCACGAGCTGGCGTACGTCTGCGTTGACATGCCGCAGGGGCACCGCTCGTCGGTGCCGCCGGTGCTGGCCGCCACCGCGGACCTGGCGGTGGTCCGCTTCCACGGGCACAGCGACAAGTGGACCAGCAAGGACATCCACGAGAAGTTCGGCTACCACTACTCCGACCGGGAGTTGCGCGACTGGGCGCCGAAGCTGCGCGAGCTGGCCGACTCCACGGGGCAGACCCACGTGCTGATGAACAACTGTTATCGGGACTACGCGCAGACCAACGCCGCCACCCTCGCCGGGCTGCTCGACGCCGGCTGAGCCGCGCCCCGGTCTCATCCCGTCCGGGTGAGGCCCGCTCACCCCGCCGCCGCCCAGCATGGAGGGTGCGTGCGGTCGACGCGACCGCGGAACCGACACCACGGAGGTGGCTGGAGATGACGGTTCGGGTGGTACCGGATCGACGACGCGGCGCCGTGCTGCACGTCGTCGGGTCGTCCGGCGACGCCCGGTGGGTGCCGCGCGCCGACCGGGTCAGGCCGACCCGGCAGCCGCGCGGCCCGGTGGGGCCGCCGCGACGTGACGACGACCGACGGTGGGAGACCGACGTACGGGGGTGGAGAGATGGCTGAGCAGTTGCAGTCGGCAATCGAGTCCTCGATGCAGAAGACCAACGAGATGTTGAGGGACATCGAGCAGGCCTACGGCTGGCCGAAGGAGCACCGCAACCAGTCCTACTGCGCGATGCGCACGGTGCTGCACCTGTTGCGCGACCGGATGCCGGTGCAGGAGAGCGTGGAGTTCGCCGCGCAGTTGCCGGTGGTGGTGCGGGGGATCTACTTCGACGGCTGGAAGCCGATGGACGTGCCGGTCAAGCTGAACCGGGACGACTTCCTGCTGGAGGTCCGGCAGCGCTTTCCGTACGACGTCGAGGGCGGCCCGGAGCGGGTGGTGCAGGTGGTGCTGGACACCCTGCGCCGGCACGTGACCCAGGGCGAGTGGCAGGACGTGAAGGACACCATGCCCAAGGACATAGCCCGGATGATTCCCTGACCGGCTCGTCGACGAGGGCTCGCTCCACCGGCGTGGGGCGGGCCGCTCGCGCGTTCCGGCGGATTCACCTCGACCGTGGTGCGAGCAGGATCGTCGTGGCAGCCCTACCAGAGGTCGAAGTGGAAGACCTCGAAAACGGCGCCATAGCGGACGCCGAGCCGGGCGCCGGCGGGCCGGCCCAGCCCCTCGAGGAACTCCTCGGCGTCGAAGCTGCCGTCGCCCAGCCCGGCCAGGTACGCGTCGTGCGCCCGCAGCGAGGCGACTCCCCGGTCGAAGGTGTCGGTGACGTCCACCCCGTGGGCGGCGAGCGGGGAGGAGGCAGCCCACACCTGGCGTACCCCGCCCCACGGTTCGACGCCGTCGGCGAGCTGCTCGGGGAAGACCCAGCGGTTGCCGGCGTCGCGGACGGCGTCCAGCACCGCCCGCCCGGTGGCGATGTGGTCGGCCTGGTTCAGCGCGTACGCCCCATCCCAGGTGTCGCGGAAGTTGTTGGTGATGACGATCTCGGGGCGATGCCGGCGCACCACCGCGGCCAGCTCGCGGCGCAGCGGCACACCGTACTCCAGGATGCCGTCGGGCAGGCCGAGGAACTCCACCGTGTCCACCCCGACCAGCGCGGCGGACGCCCGCTGCTCCTGCTCACGCACCTGGCGGGCCTGCGCCGGTGGCATCCCGTCGATGCCCGCCTCGCCGCTGGTGACCAGGCAGTAGACGATCTGCTTGCCCTGCGTCGTCCAGCGCGCGACCGCGGCGGCGGCGCCGAACTCCAGGTCGTCGGGGTGCGCCACGATCGCCAGCGCGCGCTGCCACTGCTCGGTCACGGGCTCCAGCGGCCCCGGCGCCTCGGTCATCGCCACCTCCTCGTCGGCCTGACCATCCTGACACCGGCGGTGCCGGCCCCGCCGCCCGGCACCGGGGACCGCGGGTGAACGTCTGCCTCGACCGTCCTGCCGTACCGCCGAACTGACCGCCCACCCGGCACGGCGAACCGCCGGTGTGAGCCGGAAAGGGCGTCTACGGTGTGGTTAGAGAAGATCGGGCGTGGGGTACCGCCCGCTGCACGACGGACCCCGGCGTACGGGCGGGGCGGCACATCCGAGGGAGCACCGATGGCACTCAACGACGACGACATGCAGACCACCGCCGGCGGTGGCCTCGAGGGCCCGGCCGACGGCGGCGCGACCCCCGGCCAGCAGGACGGAGGTGCCGACGGCAGTGCGGACCGGGGTGCCGACAAGGGTGCGGACCGGGGTGCCGACAAGGGTGCGGACCGGGGTGCCGACAAGGGTGCGGACCGGGGTGCCGACAAGGGTGCGGACCGGGGCGCCGACAAGGGTGCGGACCGGGGCGCGGAGGGCCCGGCGGACGGCGGTGCCACCCCGGGCCAGCAGGACGGCGGTGCCGACGGCGGGGCGGAGGGCCCGGCCGACGGCGGTGCCACCCCCGGTCAGCAGGACGGCGGCGCCGACGGCAGCGCCTCCTGACGGAACGCCGTGACCCACATCGTCCCGCCGGGCGGCGACGGCCGCCCGGCGGTTCCGTCCGCACCCACGACCGCGCTGACCCGCTGCGTGTCGGCCGAGCCGGCGAAGTTCGCCGCCGCCCACTGGGGACGCACGCCGCTGCTGTCCCGCGCCGACGAACTGCCCAACCCCGCCGGGTTCGCCGACCTGCTCAGCCCCGCCGACGCCGACGAGCTGCTCAGCCGGCGCGGGCTGCGTACCCCGTTCCTACGCATCGCCAAAGACGGCCAACTCGTCCCGGCGGCGCGCTTCACCGGCGGCGGCGGCGCCGGGGCCGAGATAGGCGACCAGGTCCTCGACGAGCGGGTCCTGGAGCTGTACGCCGGCGGCGCCACCCTGGTGCTGCAGGGCCTGCACCGCACCTGGCCGGCCCTGATCGACTTCGCCCGCGACCTCGGTGTCGCGGTCGGGCAGCCGCTACAGGTCAACGCCTACCTGACCCCCGCCGGCAACCAGGGCTTCGCCACCCACTACGACACCCACGACGTCTTCGTCCTCCAGGTCGACGGCCGCAAGCACTGGCGGATCCACCCGCCCGTGCTGCCCGACCCGTTGGAGAAGCAGACCTGGGGCGGGCGGGCCGACGAGGTCGCCGCCACCGCTGACGGCCCGCCCGCGCTCGACGTGGTGCTCGGCCCCGGCGACGCGCTCTACCTGCCCCGCGGCTGGCTGCACAGCGCGCAGGCGCAGGAGTCCAGCTCGCTGCACCTGACCGTCGGCGTCCGGGCACTGACCCGGTACGCCCTGATCGAGGAGCTGCTCGCCCTGGCGGCCGAGGACCAGCGGCTACGCGCCACACTGCCGTTCGGCACCGACGTGGCCGACCCGGACGCGATCGAGCCGGAGCTGACCGAGACCGTCGAGGCGCTGCGGGACTGGCTGCTGCGGGCCGACCCCGCGGCGGTGGCCGCCCGGCTACGCCAGCGCGCCTGGCCGGCCGCCCGGCCGGCGCCGATCCGGCCCCTGGCCCAGGCAGCCGCGCTGGCGGCGCTGGACGCCGAAACCCGGCTCGCCCCGCGCCCCGGGCTGCACTGGCAGCTCGCCCCGCAGGGCGACCGGGTGGCGCTGCGCCTGTTCGACCGCACCATCACCCTGCCCGCGTCGTGCGCGCCGGCGGTGCGCGCCCTGCTCACCGGCGAGGCCACCCGGGTCGGCGACCTGCCGGGGCTCGACGACGACGCCGACCGAGTCACCCTGGCCCGCCGCCTGCTCCGGGAGGCCGTCGTCGTCCCCGCCTGACGCCGCACCCCGCGCGGGACGGACACCCTGACGCCCACGCCACCGGCGCGGGGTCAACGCGCGAGGGTCAGCAGCAGGACCGTGGTGAGCAGGCCGGCACCGAGGACCACGGCGACCGGCCGGGGGCCGAGCACCGCGTGCCGGCGGTCGGCCAGGGCCTTCGCCGGCACCAGGCCGACCAGCGGGCCCAGCAGGGTCACCACCAGGGCCAGCACAGGCAGCCCGACCGCGAGCTCGCCGCCGTACCGGTTGCCCGCCGCCCGGGCCGCGCCGCCCAGGGCGTACGCGACCACGGCGCCGGCCACGCCGCAGAGCGCCAGCAGCGGGTTCACCGAACCCGGCAGGTCACCGGGCTGGCGGGTGCGGTTCAGCAGGTCGCGTACGCCGTCCAGCAGCGTCACCGGGTCCGCCGTGGCGCCCGGCGCCGGGGCCGGAGGCCCGCCCGCCCGACGGCCGCCCCCGCCGAGCCGGCCGCGCAGCTGCTGCCACAGGTGGGCGACCTCGGCGTCCACCCGCTCCTGCAGATCCCGCGCCGCCACCAACTCCCGCTCGGCGCGCGCGACCCCGGCCTCGGCCTCGGCGACCGCCCGTTCGGCGGCGGCACACTGCTGCGCGTACCAGGTGTGCGCCTCGGCCCGCTGGTCGCGCACCCGCGCCGTCAGCTCGGCCAGCCGCCGCAGCTGCGCCGCGTACGTCTCACTGGTCAACGGTTCGTTCATCGGGCCGGTCCGTAGGGGATGATCACCTGACCGGTGCGGTGCACCGCCCGGTCGAAGAACAGCCCACGCCAGGGGCGGGGATACCAGTCCGGGCCGCCGGTGCCCGGATAGAGCGACGAGCCCAGTTCGCCGCCGTGCGCGTCCAGCGCCACCCAGGCGCCGATCTGGTCCGTCCGCGCCGCCGGGCCGCCCAGGTCGGCGCGCATCCGGGCGACGCCCCGCCACCAGGCCAGCACGTGCGTACGCCGTTCCGGCCCGTCGTGCAGGATCCGGCGCAACTCCTCCAGCCCGGTACGCCGGCCGACCCGCGCCGCCAGCGCCCCGGCCGCCGCGTCGACCGCGAACAGCAGCAGGTAGTGCGGGGTGCCCGGCGCGCCGAGCCCCTCGGCGGTCTCGGCCATCAGCTCCCCGACGGTCTCCTCGTCGTACCAGGCGGCGTCGTCGGCGAGGTCCTCGTAGAGGGAACGGGCGGCCGGGTCGGCGTCCGGGTCGAGGCAGGCGATGGAGAAGCGGGCCGTGCCGGGGCGGTGCTGCCGGGCCAGCGAGCGGGCCGCCGCGTCGAGCACCGCGCACGCCTCGTCCACCCGCGTGCCGAGCACCGCCAGGTTGCGCCCGGGGGCCCGGGGCAGCCGCAGCACCGCCGAACGGGCCTGCACGTCGATGATCTCGCCGAGCAGCGCGACGGGCGTCCGCGGGTGGCCCGTCTCCGGCGCGGTGAGCGCCCGGAAGTCCGGCGCGTCGGCGAGCCGGGGGATCGCGTCGCCGTCGAAGAGCCGGGCCGGGGCGGCGTCCTGCGGGCGCATCCGCCACAGCCGGTGCTGCAGCTCGCTCCACGTCTCCCAGTCGCTGGCCGACGGGATGCGGGCCACCTGGTTGCCCTCGGCCATGCCCGACTCGGCGTTGACGACCGCGTGGTGGCGGGGCAGCGACTGGGCGGCGTCGTTGCGTTCGGCGAGGATCCGCAGCGCCTTGGGCAGCGCGATGCGCAGCGTGAACTGGGCGACCAGGGCCGGCCGCCCCCAGAGCGCCTCGATGCCGCGCACGTCCTGCGAGGCGAGCACCAGGTGGATGCCCTGGGACCGGCCGCGCCGGGCCAGGTCCTCCAGCAGGTCGGCGGCCTCCCGGGCGACCACGTCGCGCCCGGCCAGCAGCATCTGGAACTCGTCGACCACCGCGACGATCCGCGGCCAGTGCCCCGTCGGGTCGACCGCGCGCAGCTCGGCGAGCTTGGTGACCTCGTGCTTCTTCGCGGCGTCGGCCCGCCGGCGCAGCTCCTCGGCGAGGAAGCGCAGCAGCGCCAGGCCGAACTCCCGGTCGGTGTTGACGTTGATCCCGACGAGCCGCATGTGCGGCAGCCAGCTCGGGTCGCGCCGGCCCTGGGCGAACCGGGCGAAGGAGACCCCCTCCTTGAAGTCCAGCAGGTAGAACTCCAGCTCGGTGGGGGAGTAGCGGGCCGCCAGCGCGCCGATCCAGGCGAAGATCAGGTTCGTCTTGCCGGTGCCGGACGGGCCGCCGATCAGCGCGTGCGGCGGGTAGTCGCCCAGGGTGAGCAGGACCGGCCGGCCGTGCGGCCCCTCGCCGATCGGTGCGGTCAGCCCGGTCGCCGAATCCTCCCGCCACATCTGCTCCGGGGGCGGGAGCAGGTCGGTGAACGGGGTCGGGGCAGGGCCGGCGTTCACCCGCGCCGCCACGTCCCGGCAGGTCTCGGTGACCAGGGCCGCGGGCGGCGGCGGGTCCAGCCGGACCGGCAGCCCACCGATCCGCGCGCCGTCGGGGTCGACCGTCACCCGGGTCACCGTGGAGTCGTCGGGCAGCGACACGCCCCGGACCACCAGGTGCACTCCGCAGGCCGCCCCGGTGCGCACCACCCGGTCGAGCTGGCCGCGCTCGTGCCGGGACAGCTCGTCCCCGCCGAGCAGCACCGCCACCCGCCACGGCTCCGGTCGGCGGCCGGTCGCGGCGGCCAGCTCGCGCAGCGAGCCGTGCTCCCCGGCCAGCACCGTCTCGTTGATCCGGCGGATCTGCTCCACCAGGTCGTCGAGCAGGCGGGCCAGCCCGCCCGGGCCGACGAAGGTGAGCAGCCCGGCGGTGCCGAGCGGGGCGAAGCCGGCCAGTCCGCCGCCCAGGTGCTCCGGGTCGTAGCCGATCAGCCGGACGGCGCCCGTGTCGGCCCGGCCGACGGCACGCAGCAGCAGCGCCGACACCACCGCCTCGCCGCCGTCCCGGTCGTCCCCGGTCAGCTCCACGTGGCCGGCGTCCAGCAGCGGCACCAGCGCCGGCACCGGTTCCGCGCCCGGGATGCGGACCGTGCCGATCCGCAACGCGCCGGGCGGCTCCGCCCGCCGTGTCGGGGTGGGGCGCCACCGCGCCCAGTCGGCGGACGCGGCGCCGGGTGCCTCCCGCCGTGCGGCGTCCGCCGCGCGCCGGGCCAGCTCGGCGATCCGCGCCGCGTGCCGGTCGTCGATGTCGGCCAGCCGGCGGTCCCGCTGCGCGCCCACCCGCTCCGGCACGACCGCCGCGGCCCGCTGCACCTTCGCCAGCCGCTCCCGGGCCGTGGTCAGCTCGGCCTGCGCCGCCGACAGCCGGGTCCGGGTCGTGCCGAGGGCCTCGCCGAGCATGCCCCGGACCCGGGTGACCAGCTGCGTCCGCCGGTCAGCCATCGACGCCCCGCGACCGCGGCTCCCCGGCCCCGCCGGACGCGGGCCGACCCGTCGGCGGGCTCGACCAGGCGCGACCGGCGCCGGGCCGGTCGGCGCCCGCCGCGCCCCGGCCGGCCGTCGGCCCGCCGGGTGTCCCCGGTCCGCCCGGTTCCGGCGGGTCGCCAGGGGCGCCCCGGCCGCCGCCCGCCGGTCCGTTCCGCCGGGCGGCGGCCCGGTCCCGTACCGCGGCGGCCCGCTCGTGCGCCGAGGCCGCCCGCTCGTGCGCCGAGGCCGCCCGGTCGGACGCCGCGGCGGCCCGCTTCCGGGCATCGGCCACCCGGTCCCGCGCGTCGGCGGCGCGCCGCTCCCACTCGGCGTCGGCGGCCCGGTCGCGCGCGGCGTCGGCCCGGCGGTCCCGCTCGGCGGCGGCCTGCCGCTCCCGGCCGGCCTCGGCCTGCCGGTCCCGCTCGCCCTCGGCCGGCAGGTCCCGGCCGAGCCGGGCCAGCAGCACGCCGGCCAGCACCCCGGCGGTGACCGCGGGGTCGGCCGCGTGCGGCTGCTCCGCCTCGCCGCGCCGCGGCGGCGGCATCCGGCAGACCCGGGTCAGGAGGGTGTCCAGCACCGGCGCGGGCAGCCCGGGCAGCAGGTCCCGGACCCGGCCGTCCAGCTCACGGTGCAGTCGCCCGAGGTCGTCGGCGCGCGGCGGGTGCCCCAGCAGCTCCCCGGCCAGGTCGCGCAGCAGCGGCGGCGCCAGCGCGGCCAGGCCGAGGCCGACGTCGGCGTGCACGCGGCGTAGCTCGCGGTGCAGCCGGTCCCGGTCGCCGGCCCGGACCCCGCCCACCACCCGGCGCAGCAGCTCCCGGGAGTCGCCGACCCGCTCGTCGGGCTCGTCCGGCGGCCCCTCCCGGCCGCCGGTCAGCTCGGCCACCCGCACCGACCACCAACGGCGCAGCTTCACCTCGCCGGGCGGCTCGGGCGCCGGGGCGACCGGGGCCGCCTCGCGCGGCGCGTCGTGTGCCGGCCGGCGTCGCTGCCGCTCCGGCCCGGGCGCCGGCGCGCCGTCGGGGCCCAGCCCGATCGCCGCCAGGTACGCCGACAGCTGCTCCTGCGCGACGCGCAGCGCGTAACCGGCGGTCTCGGCGTGCTCGGTGGCGGCGGACAACTCCGGCACACCCATCGGGTCGGCCGACTCCTGGCGCACCCAGCGCAGCCGCTCGGCGGCCAGCCCGAACTTCTCCAATGCCAGGGCGAGCTGGGCGAGCGGCAGGTCCTCGGCGGCGGCGCGGACCTGCCCGCCGATGTCCTCGACGATGGACACGGCCCGGCCTCAGAGCGTCGCGACGTAGAGCTGCGCCTGCTCGACCGCTACGAGTGTCGCGGCGAGGCACTCCTCCAGCTCCTGGCTGGCCTGGGTCAGCGAGGACTGGGCCGCCTCGACCGTCTCGTGCCCGCTGCCCTCCAGCGCGCCGGCCAGTGTCTGCTGCGCCTCGGCCAGCTTCTCACCGGCCGCCTGCACGGCACTCTGGCCGTCGCCGATCTGCTGGAGCGCGACATCGATGGCTGCCTTGAGCTCGGCGACGCTCGCCACGGCGAAACCTCCTGGGGGCGGGGAGGCCTCCATTAGAGCCTATCGGTTGCGGTGAGAGAACATCCGCCCTGTCAGTGTTCCTGCCCCGCTGACCGGTTGTCGACCGGAAGCACCGTGAGTCCGATTAACGGGACTCGCCGGAGGGCTCGGTCCGGTCCCGCAACCAGCGTGGGCCGTACACCTCGGCACCCAGTGCCGCGACCCGTTCCCGCAGCTCACGGTCGGCGGTGACGACCAGCCGGCGGCGCTCCGGCGTGCCGGCGACCAGCTCGACCACGGCGTCGTCCCCGGACCCCGCCGCGGCGACCACCCGGACCCCGGCCGCGCCCGGCACGTCCCGCGCCCGGCCCTCCACCACCAGCACCACCTCCACCGGGGCCGGCAGTTCCGGGGGCAGCCCGTCGTCGGCCACCCGGGCCAGCGAGTCGCGCAGCCGGGCGGTGGCGCCCGCGCGGTCCCGCCACCAGCCGTCCGGGCGGGAACCCACCACGTTGGCGGCGTCCACGATCAGCAGCGGCGTCGGTTCCATGCCGTCAGCCTGCCACCCCGCCCTCCGCCGCCGCGCCACCGCCGACAGGTGTAAGGAAGGGACCCTTCCTCTACCCCAGGCGTTAACAGGGGGCCCTTCCTTACACGCACCCCGCTGGCAGGGTGCCGGGGGTGCGTACGCGGGTTGCCTCGGCGGGCGGCGGCGTTTGTCGGGCCGGCCGCCGGGTAGCCCCTGGCGACCGTGCCGCGCCCGAGCAGCGGAGGACGACATGATGGGACCCGGTGACTTCGGCTCCGACCCGTGGGACGAGTTCCTGGCCCGGTACTTCGGCCGGGGCGAGGGTGGGCGCCGACCCGCGCACCGGGTCGACATCACCCGGCTGATGACCGCCGACGCCCGGGAGATGCTGGCCGACGCGGCCCGGCGGGCCGCCCAGCGGCAGAGCACCGACCTGGACACCGACCACCTGCTGTGGGCGGCGCTGCAACGCGAGCCGCTGCGCGACCTGGTCCGCCGCGCCGGCGCCGACCCGGACACCCTGCTCAACGCGCTCGGCGGGCGCGGCGACGGCGCGCCCCGGGGCGAGGTGCCGCCGAACCTGTCGCTGACGCCGGCGGCGAAGCGGGCGCTGCTCGACGCCCACCAGTTGTCCCGGGCGATGGGCGCGAACTACATCGGCCCCGAGCACATCCTGATGGCGTTGCCGCTGAACCCGGAGTCCCCCGCCGGCCGGATGCTCGCCGCCGGCCGGATCCAGCCCGAGTCCCTGCAGGCGGCCAGCGCCGAGCGCGGGCCGATGGCCGGTCCGAAGCCGGACCGCGGCACCCCCACCCTGGACCAGTACGGCCAGGACCTCACCGACCTGGCCCGCAACGACCAGATCGACCCGGTGATCGGCCGGGCCGACGAGATCGAGCAGGCCGTCGAGATCCTGTCCCGGCGTACGAAGAACAACCCGGTGCTGATCGGCGAGGCGGGCGTCGGCAAGACCGCGATCGTGGAGGGCCTCGCCGAGCGGATCTGCGACGGCGACGTGCCGCAGACGCTGCTCGGCAAGCGGGTGGTCCAGCTCGACCTCGCCGGGCTGGTCGCCGGCACCCGCTACCGGGGCGACTTCGAGGAGCGGCTGAAGAAGGTGATCGACGAGATCCGCGCGCACCGCGAGGAGCTGATCGTCTTCCTGGACGAGATCCACACCCTGGTCGGCGCGGGTGGGGCGGGCAGCGAGGGCGGCATGGACGCGTCCAACATGCTCAAGCCCGCGCTGGCCCGGGGCGAGCTGCGGGTGATCGGCGCGACCACCCTGGACGAGTACCGCAAGAGCATCGAGAAGGACGCCGCGCTGGCCCGCCGGTTCCAGCCGGTGTTCGTGCCGGAGCCCAGCGTGGAGGACACCGTGGCGATCCTGCGCGGCCTGCGGGACCGCTACGAGGCGCACCACCAGGTGCGGTTCACCGACGAGGCGCTGGTCGCCGCGGCCGAGCTGTCCGACCGGTACGTCACCGACCGGTACCTGCCGGACAAGGCGATCGACCTGATCGACCAGGCCGGCGCCCGGGTCCGGCTGCGCACCCGCACGCCGGCCTCCGACGTGCGCGAGCTGGAGACGCAACTCGACGACGTACGCCGGGACAAGGAGCAGGCCGTCGCCGACGAGCAGTACGAGAAGGCGTCCACCCTGCGCGACCGGCTCGCCGAGCTGGAGGAGCAGATCCGCCGCGCCCGGGGCGACGAGGGCACCACCTCGCAGGTGCCGGCGGTGGGGCCGCGGGAGATCGCCGAGGTGGTCTCCCGGGCCACCGGCATCCCGGTCAACCAGCTCACCGAGGAGGAACGCGACCGGCTGCTGCGCCTGGAGGGTTACCTGCACGAGAAGGTGGTGGGCCAGGACGACGCGGTCACCGCGGTCGCCGAGGCGGTCCGCCGCTCCCGGACGGGGCTGTCCGACCCGGAACGGCCGATGGGCAGCTTCCTGTTCCTCGGGCCGACCGGCGTCGGCAAGACGGAGCTGGCGCGGGCCCTCGCGGAGGCGCTCTTCGGCGAGGCCGACCGGATGGTCCGGGTGGACATGAGCGAGTTCCAGGAGCGGCATACGGTGAGCCGGCTCGTCGGCGCCCCGCCCGGGTACGTCGGCTACGAGGAGGCCGGCCAGCTCACCGAGGCGGTGCGCCGCCGCCCGTACGCGGTGGTGCTGCTCGACGAGATCGAGAAGGCCCACCCGGACGTGTTCAACATCCTGCTCCAGGTGCTCGACGACGGCCGGCTCACCGACAGCCAGGGACGTACGGTCAACTTCAAGAACACCGTGCTGATCATGACGAGTAACCTCGGCTCGGAGCTGATCACCGGCACCCAGCGCGCGGTCGGGTTCGGCACCGGCGCGCCGGGCACCGACGCCGAGCGCGAGGAGCTGCGCGAGCGGCTGATGCGCCGGCTCCAGGAGAACTTCCGGCCGGAGTTCCTCAACCGCATCGACGAGGTGATCATCTTCCGCCGGCTGGAGGCCGAGCAGCTGCGCCAGATCACCGAGCTGATGCTGGAGGAGACCCGGCGCCGCCTGCACGCCCAGGACATCGAGGTCGAGTTCACCACCGCCGGCATCGACTGGCTCGCCGAGCACGGCTACCAGCCGGAGTTCGGCGCGCGGCCGCTGCGCCGGGTCATCCAGCGGGAGGTGGACAACCACCTCTCCCGGATGCTGCTGGAATCGGCCATCTCGCCCGGCCAGAAGGTCGTCGTCGACGCCCGCGACGGCCGGCTCGCCTTCGACGTGACCGCCGGCGAGCGCGGATACACCGCGGCCAGCACGTCCCATCCCCGATGACCCGGAGGGCGGACATGACCGAACCCGAGGAGACCCAGGAAGAGACCGACCGCACCGATCCGATCCTGGCGCCGCCGACGGCGAACCCCGCCCGGGTGCAGGTGCCGCCGGAGGGCCTGGGCCAGCAGCAGGGCGACGAGCCGGAGCCGGCGGCGTCCGACCGTCGCCGTCGAGAGGAGGGCTGATGGTACGAGAGCAGCGGCTCGATCCCGAGGTGGAGGTGCTCTGGGACGACTTCCACGCCCAGGTGAACGTCCCGTCGGAGAAGCTGCGGCAGTGGCTGCTCACCCGCGGCTCCGGGGAGGAGGCGTTCGGGCCGAACCCGGACCTCGACCTGCCCGCGCTGGGTCGGGAGATCCTCAAGGTGCTCACCAAGCGCAAGGTCGACCTCACCCCGGAGGACATCAAGGTGATGCAGGACGCGATCGACGAGATCGAGAACCTGCTGGAGGCCAAGCCGGATCGCGGCAACGCCGACGACGAGTGGCGACACTCGCTGCTCGACCTGGGCCACGACGTCCTCGTCGAACGCTGAACCGTCCTCGTCGAACGCTGAACCGTCCTCGTCGACACGCGGGGCCGGCGGCGCCCCGGGAACACCTCCCGGGCGCCGCCGGCCCCGCGTGGTCAACCCTGGTCGCTCTCCAGGCTGCCGATCGTCAGGCCCACGGCGTCGGCCGCCGCCTCCCGGTCGGCGCGCGTCCGCTCCTCCCTGGTGAGCAGCGTGGCGTACTCCGTGACGTCCGCCGGGTCGGGCACCTCCGGCAGGCGGCGCAGGAAGGCCTCCACGTCGCGGGCGGCGGACGAGTGCGCGGCGGCCGCCTGACGGAGGATCTCCCGGTCGTCGGCGGCGGGGTAGAGATCGGTCATGCCCGCCAGATACCCGACATCACGCCGTTCGCACCCCGTCCGTCCCGGCGGCCGTCAGCCCCCGCGCCCCGAAGCCCGGGTTGCGCAGCAGCCAGGACAGGTATTCCGGATGCGCCGCCAGCGAGTCGGTGTACGCGGCCAGCGCGGTCTCCAGCACCACCTCGGCGTCCCGGGCGGCGGGGGAGTCGGGGTGCCACCCGAGCATCAGCCGCCAGCGCAGCGGGGTCCCGGCCAGCATCCGGGTGACCAGCCCGGCGACCGGGCGGAAGGTCGCCTGGCACAGCGCCACCGCCTCGCCGGAGTCGACCATGTCGATGCACACCCGCACGTCGGCCTCGTACAGCTTGCGGGGGGTGAAGCCGGCGCGGGCGCAGGCGGCCGCGAAGCAGTCGCCGAAGCAGCCGTCGCCGGGCGCGGCGACCCACTGCTCGCGGCGCAGGTCGGCCAGAGGCACCTCGGCCCGGCCGGCCAGCGGGTGCTGCTCGGGCAGCATGACGAGAACCGGGTCGACGGCCACCTCGCGCCAGCTCAACCCGTACTCGGCCGGCGGCGCGGCATCGCCGCACACCCCGATCAGCGCGAAGTCCAGCCGGCCGCCCGCGACCAGGTGGGTCAGCTCCTCCGCCGACCAGGAGGCGTGGGTGGTGATCTGGGCCGGCGGGGGATCGGCGGCGAGCCGGTGCACGAGCCGACCGAGGATCGGGCTGTTCACCCCGCCGAACCGGTAGCGACGGGGGACGTCCCCGGCGCCGGCGAGCCGGGCCGCCTCGTCCTGCAGGCCCTTCATGGCCGGCAGCAGCACCCGGGCCCGGGCGAGGACCAGCTCGCCGAGGACGGTGGGCCGGGCGCCGCGGCGGTCCCGTTCGAACAGCGGCCCGCCCAGTGTCCGCTCGATGCGCTGAAGCTGGGCGGTGAGCGCCGGCTGGGCCAGGCCGAGCGCCGAGGCCGCCTTGGTCACGCTCCCCGTCTCCGCGATCGCGCAGACCACCCTCAGGTGACGCAGCTCCAGATTCATAGAGTGACGGTATGACCCCGCAGCGGCTGGCGGAAGGCCTTGGACGGATCAACACCTTCCGATGTGTGTCGGGCCGGTGGCCGGGGCACCCGGCGGGGAAGCCGGCGGCTCAGCCCGACGGCGGCTCGGCCAGGTCGGCGAGGTAGGTGGGGCGGCCGGTGACGGCGTCACGCACCTTGTCGACCACGCCTACAGCCGGCTCGACGACCCGGTTCCAGGGCGGGGTCGCCGGCGTGCCCGGGTGCGGTCGGGTCGGGGCCGCCTCCTCGGCGATCTCCAGCCGGTTGCCCAGGCGGATCAGCTCCTCGGGGCTGGCCACCTCGCGCAGCGCCGCGACCAGGGCGCCGACCTCCTCGACGTGGCGGCGGACCCGAGCGTCGACCTCGGCCAGCCCGTCGTCGGCGAGCCCGCCCAGTGCGGTCAGCAGCGCCGCGTCGTCGGCGAGCGCCCGGTCCACCCGGTCGGCGGCCTCGGGCAGCGCGGCCCGGACCGTGGGCAGCAGGTACTGCTCCTCGGCGGACAGGTGCCGGGACAGCGCCGCCGTCAGCACCTCCAGCCCCCGTTGCGGTGCGGGCTCGGGGTCGGCGTCGGTGAGCCGGCGCAGCAGCTCCCGCAGTTGCCGGTGCTCGGCGTCGACGATGTCGGCGATGCTGCGCCCGCCCGGCCGGAAGGTCTCGTCCTCTCCGGTGGGCGGCAGCGGCGGCAGGGGAACGGTCATGGTGCCCTCCTCGGGCGGCGGGCGGAGCACGTGGTGGGGTGCGGTCGCGACCGGCGGTACCCGACCGCGCCGGCGGCGAAACCGGGCGGCGGTACGCGCTCGCCCCGGCGGCCTCGCCCCGCTGCGCCACAGGGGCGGGACGGGGCGACCGGAGCGGACCGGTCAGCTGGTATGAAGAAGCGATGACGAGCGACCCCGCCTCCGCCCTTCCCGACCCCACCGACGAAGTCGTCGGCCTGTGCCGCGACCTCCTGCGGATCGACACCACCAACACCGGGGACAACGACACCAGCGCCGGCGAACGCGTCGCCGCCGAATACGTGGCGGAGAAGCTGGCCGAGGTGGGCGTCGAGTCCGTCATCCACGAGTCGGCGCCGGGCCGCGCCAACCTGGTCGCCCGCATCCCGGGCGCCAACCCGAGCCGCGGCGCCCTGCTGGTGCACGGCCACCTCGACGTGGTCCCCGCCGACGCCGACGAGTGGTCGGTGCACCCGTTCTCCGGGGAACTGCGCGACGGCTACCTGTGGGGCCGGGGCGCGATCGACATGAAGGACTTCGACGCGATGGTGCTGGCCGTGGTGCGGCACTGGCAGCGCACCGGAGTGCGCCCGCCCCGCGACATCGTGCTCGCGTACACCGCCGACGAGGAGGCCGGCAGCGACTACGGCGCACACTTCCTCGTCCAGCGGCACCGCGATCTCCTCGACGGCTGCACCGAGGCCATCGGCGAGGTCGGCGGCTTCTCCTACTCCGTCAACGACGAGCAGCGGCTCTACCTGATCGAGACGGCCGAGAAGGGCATCGACTGGCTGCGCCTGCGCGCCAAGGGCCGGCCCGGGCACGGCTCGATGGTGCACGACGACAACGCCGTCACCGCGCTCGCCGAGGCGGTGGCCCGGGTCGGCCGGCACCGCTTCCCCGTGGTGGTGACCGACACCGTCCGGGCCTTCCTGGAGGAGGTCTCCGACCTGCTCGGGATCGAACTCGACCCGGAGGACCCGGAGACCGCCATCGCCAAGCTGGGGCCGATCGCCAACATCATCGGCGCGACGATCCGCAACACCGCCAACCCGACCCGGCTCGCCGCCGGCTACAAGGACAACGTCATCCCCGGCCGGGCCACCGCCACCATCGACTGCCGCAGCCTCCCCGGGCAGTCGGAGCTGCTGGAGCGGCAGCTGCGCGAGCTGGTCGGCCCGGACATCGTCATCGAGTACATCCAGCGCCAGCCCGCGCTGGAGACGACGTTCGACGGCGACCTGGTCGACGCGATGTCGGCGGCGCTGCGCGCGGAGGACCCGGGGGCCCGGCCGGTGCCGTACATGCTCTCCGGCGGCACCGACGCCAAGGCGTTCTCCCAACTCGGCATCCGATGCTTCGGCTTCGCGCCGCTGCGGCTGCCCGCCGACCTGAACTTCTCCGCGCTGTTCCACGGCATCGACGAGCGCGTTCCGGTGGACGGACTACAGTTCGGCGTGCGGGTTCTCGACCGGTTCCTCCGCACCTGCTAGCCCCCCCGTCCGGAACGCCAGTGTTCCGCCGGGGAACCTCCCCATCGTGAAGGGACTGACCCACATGACCGACCAGCACGGTGAGCTGGACGCCGCCCTCGAGCGCGTGATCGATGCGGCCCGCCACCACCTGGCCGCCGTCCGAGCCGCGCAGGGCCGCGTCGACGACGACGACGTCTGGCAGGCGTACGTCGCCCTGAACAACGCCTCCTTCGCGTACGACGAGCAACTCCTGGACGCCTTCGGCGAGGTCACCCCCTGGGACGTCGAGTCGATCGACCCGGACGAGGCCGACGAGCGCTTCGGCGGGGAGGGCGTGGAGCCCACCGACCCGCACCCGCGGGTCATCTCGGTGCGCCAGCGGCGCGACTACCGGGTGCCGAGCGTGTCGGCGCTGATCCGGGTGGCCGAGGCGGCCCGCCGGGAGGGCACCCCGGCCGACGACGAGCCGGCACCCGTCGAGGGGGTCGGTGAGGCGGTGCTGGAACTGCTCCAGAGCGGCGACGGCTCGCTCGGCGCGCTGGACGTGCCGGAGCTGGAACCGCTGGACGGTGTGGTGATGGTCAGCGAGGTCGGCACCCCGGTCGACCTGGAGTCCTTCGACGACGACGACCCGGTCGGCCCGTTCCAGCCGGCGCCCGACGACCGGCTGGTGGGCCGGCTCGACGAGCACCCGTTCCTGGAGCTCGACGAGGAGCACGACCACGCCCACTAGGGCGGCGGACGCCCCGGGGCCCGGCGGTTCGGCCGGGCCCCGGGGCGTCCGCGTACCGGCGGTGCCGCCGGTGATCAGTACGACAGGCCCGGCTGCGGCTGGTTGACCCGTCGGCGGCGCAGCACCACCTGGCGCGTGCCGTCGCGGAACAGCCGCACCCGGGCCAACTCCCACCCGGAGAACTCCGCCTGGATCGCCAACTGCGCCGCGGCGGTCAACCGGTCGACGTTCGGCGGCAACCGCAGCGGCGCGTACTCGTAGTCCATGAGCCCTATGCTGCCCAGCCCGGCGGCCGTCCGCCACCCCCTCGCCGGTGACCCGCGCCGCCGTCCGGTCCCGGGGTGTGACGTGACCTGCCCGGGGCCGCGGCCGTCGTCGCCCCCGCACCGGGCTCCACCCGACACCGGCCGGTCCCCGACACCGGCCGGTCCCCGACACCTCCTAGTCGAGGGGCGCGCTGTCGACGGGCGGGTTCGCCGCCAGCAGGGCGGCCAGCGCCGGCGGTGTCAGGAGCAGCGTCCGCGGGGTGCCGGCGTCCACCGCCAGCCCCCACGCCGGGTCCGGCCAGTCGGCGAGCAGGTACGCGCAGGGCACCGCGACAAACGGCACGCCCGAGCCGGCGAACGCGGCCAGGGCGTCCGGCGTGGTGAAGACGGGCAACAGCGGCGCGCCGGCCGCGTCGGCGACGACCGTCCACGGCACGTCGCGGTCCGGGCCCGGCTCCGCCGCCAGCGGTACGCACACCGTCGCGGCGGCCAGGACGCCGAGGTACGCCGGCAGGTCCCGCCGCGCGACGGCGTCGCCGAGAAGGTCCTGCACCGTCCGGCCGCCCCCCGCCGACCCGCCCCCGACGGCGCCGGCCGACCCGGACCCGGTGAGGGCCGACCCGTCCCGGGCGTCGGCGGTGGGCGCGGTGCCGTCGGCGGGCCGGTGGACCGAGGTGGCGGCGGCCGGTCCGCTCCGCTTCGGCCGGTCCCCGGCGGGCGGCTGCGAGACGGCGGGAACGGGCGGGGGCGGCGGTGCGGCTGGCGGGGCCACGGGCACGGCCGGGCCGGCGGGCGGCCGGACGGGCAGCGCGGCCACCGGCCGGACGGGCGGCGCCGCCACCTGGGGCCGGGGTCGCGGCGGGCGCGGCAGGGTCGGCGCCGGCCGCACCCGGGGGCCGGTGGGCGGGAGGATCTGGCAGGACAGCGCGTCGGGTTCCGTGGTGAGCACCGCGGCAGCGGTCCGCGCCACGAACCCGCTCCACCAACGCAGGCCCTCGGGGGTACGCGGCGTCTCGTGCCACCAGCCGCCGGCGCCCCGCGGCGCCTGCCAACCGAGCTCCGCGAGGTGCCGCTCGTCGTAGGCCGGACAGATCCCCCGGACCCGGTTCCGGCGCACCATGAGGTGCAGCCGGCGGGGACCCGCGGCGAGTTCCAGGTCGGTGTCGTGGTCGCAGCGGGACAGCGTGTCGTGCAGCCGGGCGACGATGTCGGGCCAGCCCGGCGAGGTCATGCCGGCGGCCCCGGCAGGCGCCCGTCGAGCCGCCCGAGCCGCCCCATGGCCTCCTCCAACCGGCCCAGCGAGGCGAAGTCGCCGGGGGTGCCGAAGATTTCGTTGAGGCCCGCGCCGAGCGTGACGTCGAGGCCCTCGGTGCGCTCGCCGAGCTGCTCCGCCGCCGCCGTCCGGGCCTGCCGGTACGCTGCCAGCACCATCGCCGCGAGGTCCTCCGTGCCCACGCGCAGCGCGGTCGGCGCGAAGCTCAGGTCGGTCAGTGCGCCGGTGGCGTCGACGGTCGCGGACACCAGTCCACTGTCGTCGGTCGCGGTGCTGCTCAGCTCGTCCAGGTCGTCCCTGAGACCGGCGAAGCGGCGTTCGATGTCGGCGAGCCGTCCGGCGAGGGCGTCGAACGCGGACAGCGGGTCGGACATGAGAACCTGCTTCCTACTCGTTGCTCATAGCTGAGCGGTTCGGATGATTCGCTCTCCGCCCTGCGGTGGCGGGGCTGGAGTCCTGGACCGGCAGTCTGGTCCGGTGGCGATCGGTCCGGTTTTGCAGGATCTGCTTCACCCGCTGGTGTGGGGTGTGCAGGGCGATGTCGGGGTCGCCGGCTCGGTGCAGGATGTTGATCGCGGCGTTCACGTCGGCCTGCCACACCACCCCGCAGCGGGTGCAGTGAAACCGGTCGCCACTACGGCGGCCGAAGGCGCCACATTGGTGACAGGTTTGTGAGGTGTAGGCGGCGTTGACGGGAACGAGCGCAGAACCTCTACGCTCCGACACGCTTTTCAGGGCCTCGGCGGTGACTCCTTTGGTCCACGCGGCGAGACGCCGGTTCATGTTCTTAGGAAGCTTTCTGCGGCTGGTGAAGCGTTTGGTGAGGTCTTCGGCGACCACCGTGGCGGCCTTGTCCACGACCTTGTGCACGGCGGTGAAGATCTCCGTCCGCACCCGCGCTCGATGCCGGGCGGCCTGCCGGTCCCGCTTCACGGTGCCGAGGTTGTTGACCTTGATCCGGTGCGCTTTCGCGTGGTCCCCACGCTGGGCGGCGGTGTTCGCGACCGAGCGCAGCTTCGCCCGCCGCCGGTTACGTTCCTTCAACCGGTCCGACTCACTGGACAGCAGCACGCCAAGCTGTTCACCGTGGGGCTGGCCGTCGGAGTCGGTCAGGGCTTCGGTGTAGCCCTTGTCCACACCGACCGTCGCCTCGCCGCACGGCCGCTGCGACGACCGCATCTGCGCCGCGTCGATCTGGTAGTGCACCTCGACCCGACCACCGCGCAGGATCAGCCGCAACGTACCCGTCGGCGTGACCGTCGTGGACAGCGGGATCCTGACCATCTTGCGGGGCTCCAGGCCCGGGACCGCCAGCCACAACCGGCCCCGCCCATCGGCGGCGGTGTGGTACTTGTCGGCGCGCACCACGATCTGATCGTGGGTGCGGTTGCGGCCCCGCTTCCAATGCTTGCGCATCTGCCGGGCCAGGAACGGGTCACTGGCCCACTGGTCGGCCCGCAGCGCGGTGAACATCCGCTGACGCTCGCCCGGATCGTTGGTGCGTCGGCTGACCGCCCGCCGGACGTCGACCTTGGCCGCCTCCATGTTCGCTGTGATGTCGGCGATGGCGTCGCGGACCGTTTCCTTCCACGCGTTCGCCAATACACCAAACTGCGCGTGGATGCCGTCGGCCAACCAGCGGTCCCGCACCTGCCGGTCTCTCAACCCGGACCCGACACCGTTGGTCGAGCCGTAACGCTGCCACACCTCACTACGCACCCGACCCAGCCGGCGGGCCTGCTCCACCAGGGCGGCGTACTTGCCAGGATTCGGTCGGGCCGAGTAGGCGATCCGGGTGACCTTCACCGGTCACCCTCCATGGTCAAGTCCGCCCGTTTCAACTCCTTCTCATAACGGCGTAGACCGAACAGCCGGCACGAGAAGGAGTTAACGACGGCCAGGAGGTCCTCCACCAACTCCTGCCGCGGGGACAGGGACTCCTGGTTGGCCACGACGATCTCGCAGCCGCCACGCGCCGCCAAATGCTCCACCAAGTCGAACCCGAACCGGGCCAACCGGTCCTTGTGCGCCACCACCAGCGTGGCGACCTCACCCCGGTCGACGGCGTCCATCAACGCCAGGAATTCCTTACGGCGAAGGTCCATCCCACCGCCGACCTCGCTGATCCACTCGTCCACCGCCAGACCACGAGCGAGGCAGAACTGTTGCATCGCCGCCACCTGCGACGCCAAATCGGACCTCTGACCCGGCAACGAGACCCGGCAGTACACCACAACCTTCCGCCGCCCGACGGCGAAGCCCGGCTGCAGCACCCTGCGCACATCCGAATCGTCGAAATACCGCTGCCCCGACGGCAGACGACGGGCCGCGATCCGGCCCTCCGCCTCCCACCGACGCACCGTGCTCACCGAACGGCCCACCCGCTCGGCAAACTCACCGATCCGATAAACACTCCCCACAACAGTCAACTATGGACAGCTTTAGAAAGGAAAGCAACCACTATTAGCTGCTCCCGGGCGCAGCGCCGGTCCGGGGTGGCGACCGGCGGCCGCATGATCGTATCGTCGTCCCGCCGGGCGACGGGGGAGGAACGGCATGCCGGACATCGACGTCGACGTGCGGGCGGTACGGCGACTGGAGGCGGCGGCGAAACAGGTGGCCGCCTCGCTGACCGCACTGGAGAGCCGGATCGCGTCCGCGGGCGACGTTCCCGACGGGGCGTTCGGGCACCTGCCGTTCGTCAGCGACCTGCTCCGCGAGAAGTACGCCGAGCAGGTCAGCGGCGGCATGGAGCTGTTCCGGTCCGGCCACGACGCGTTCGAGCGGGTCGGCGGGGCGCTGAGCGGGACGGCCGAGGCGTACGAGCGCAACGAGCAGGACATCGACGCGTCGTTCCGCGCCATCGGCACCGGCATGGCCCGGTGAGCGGGCCGGCGGGAACCGCCGTCGAGCTGTGGAATGGCATCGACGGCGCACTCTCCAGCGTGGACAAGGCGGTCGACAGCGTCTGCCGGGCCCTGGCCTGGCCGCTGATCCAGCTCGTCGACCTCGTCGACGGCGAGCCGGCCGCGCTGCGCGTCAAGGCCGCCGAGTGGGACGCCCTGGCCGCCCAGGTCCGCGAACTGGCCACGGGCCACCGCGGCGTGCGGGAGGCCGAGCAGGCCGGGTGGCGCTCGCCGGCCGGCGAGGCGTACGGGCGGCGGCTGGCCGAGGTCGAGCAGCAGTTGCTGGACGTCGCGGAGCAGTTCACCGCCACCGCCGAATACCTGCGCGGCGTCGCCGACGCCCTGCAGACCGTCCACGACGTGCTGGTCGACATCTGCGTCGAGTTCGTCAACTTCCTGCTGGTGACGTTGGTGACCGCGCTGCTGATGGCGCCGTTCACCGCCGGCGCGTCCTGGGCGGCCGGCGTGGCGCTGGGCGTCACCCGGGGCATGATCGCCCTCGCCCGGATGCTGAAGATCATCCGCCCGCTGGCGGCGCACCTGCAGAAGGTCATCCGACTGCTCCAGCGGGTGCTCCACCACCTGCGCAGGCTGCGCAACCACCTGGACAAGCTGGTCGACAAGCAGAAGGCGCTGCGCGCCGGCCAGAAGTACGCCGACAAGCGCCGCGCCGCCGGCGACCCCGACAAGTGGTTCCACAAGTTCACGGATCCGGCGAAGGGTAGCTGGAAGCTCGGCAAGTCGGGCACGCCGTTCGACATGAGCACCTTCGAGCGCGTCGGGGCGCTGCGGGCGCACGGCATGGCCGACGGGGCGCGGATGATCGGCCGGGACTTCGTCACCAACCTGCCGTGGAACGTCCCGAACGCGGTGGTGCACGGCGCGACCTGGGGCACCGTCGCGGTGGTCTCGGGGCTGTCGGTGCCCGGCACGGACCAGCTCGACGACAAGGTCGACGGGGCGGTGGCGGGCGGCGCCGAGTGGATCGACCAGAATGTCTTCGGGCAGCCGGCGGAGCAACCGGCCGGCCGGTGAGGGCCGATCGAGGGGGTGGGGCGTGACCGGTGCCCGGGGTCGACTCGGCCGGCTGACTGACGCGGTGCTCGGCGGGGCGCGGGCCGCCCGCGACAGGGCCCGCGAGCTGCGCGACGAGTTCCGCACCAGCGACGAGCCGGAGCGCGCCCTGGTCGCGCCACTGCTGCCCGGCGAGGAGATCCGCTACGTCGGCCTGGCGCCGGTGCGGGCGCCCGAGAACCACCGGGCGGGCGGCCAGCTCGCCGACCGCGTGAACGCCGAACTGGCCGAGGCGCTCGACCCGCGCGCGCTGTTCGGGCTGCTCCACGTCGTCAACCCGGTCGCGTGGGTCGACGCCGTGATGGCGCCCGTACGGATCGTCGCGGGCGTCCTGCTGCTGCCGGGCAGGGCGGCCGTCCTCGCCGTCGGCACCCCGGACGCGGACGAGGCGGACCAACCGGGCCCGGCCGCCGAGCCCCGGCAGCCGCTGCCGCTCACCGCCGAACAGGAGGCGTTCCGGGCGCTGTTCCGGCTCAGCCGCTACCGGCCGCTGGCCGACCAGCTCGCGGAGATCGCCTACCGGCGGCGGTACGTCTTCAGCGGCGACCTGGCCACGCTCGCCGGCAGCCTGCTGCTGTTCCTGGAGCGCTACACCGGCACCCCGCTCGCCGTCACCGACACCCACCTGCACCTGCTGCGGATGGGCCGCCGCCCCGACCCCGATCGGGAGGACCGCCGCCGCCCCCAGGTGCTGTGGAGCGTGGACCGGGGGCGCGTCGCCCGGATCGACTCCGACCACGGCGCCGCCCGCCTCGTGCAGTTCCCGTCCACCATCGTGTTCGACGACGGCTCCTGGATCCGGGTCGTCAACCCGGCCACCCGCGACGACCAGGCGCGCTTCCTCGCCGCCGTACGCGACATCCCCGGTCGGCGTCCCACGGCCTGAGCCGGCGGCGTCCGCCGGAGCGGCGCGGACGCCGGTGTCCTGTGTCGCAGGAGGCGGACCGCGACCGAACCGGTGCCACGGCCACCGGCCGAGCCAGTGGCGCCCCGAGCCGTGTCGGTCCCCGCCCCGGCGTGCCCGGTGAGACGTCAGTCGGTGAGTCGGGAGGCGGTCTGTGCGAGCTGCGGCAGCACCTTGTCCCGCCACCCGGGTCCCATCCGGTCGAAGGCGTCCCGTTCGGACTTCCGGTCGAGGTCGAACCCGCTGTGCTCGAACAACAGGCGAGTGCCGTTGCCCTCCGCGACCAGACGCCAGGTCAGTGTCCAGCTCTCGTTGAAGGTGTAGACGAGCTTCTCCTCGGGGACGACCTCGACGACTTCGCAGGCCACCGCTCCCCAGCCGGGCATCTGGAGGTGGAAGCGGTGCCCGAGGACGGCGGCGATGTCGCCGGGCACCCACCAGCGGGCGAGCAGCTCGGGCTCGGTGAGGGTGCGCCAGACCTTGCTCGGCGGGGCGGCGACGAACTGGTCGATGGCGATGGTGTCGGTGTTGGTCGCGGTCACTCGACCTCCTCGGCGACGTCGGCGAGCGAACGCAGTCGCTGGCGCCAGAATCGTTCGAACGGGTGGAGCCAGTCGCCGACCTGGGCGAGCGGCTCGGCGGTGAGGTGGTAGTGCCGTTGCCGGCCGCTGGGTTCGTCGTGCACCAGCGCGGCCCGCCGCAGCACCTGCAGGTGCTCGGCGACCGCGGGCCGGCTCAGGTCGAACTGGCTGGCCAGGTCGCCGGCCGTACGAGGCCCCTCGGCGAGCAGCTGCAGGAGTCTGCGGCGGACCGGGCTCGCCACCGCGAGGAACACGTCGTCGTCAGGCACCACCGTAAGTTATGTCGGAGGTTGCCGACATGTCAATGATTTCCGACGCGTTGGCGCCGTCGCGGCGGGGCAGGTCAGCCGTCGCGCTCGGGGTAGCCGACCGGTACGGCCGACACGTCGTCCAGCGCGGTGATGATTTCCTCCGGCAGCGTCATCCGCTCGACCTGGAGCGCGCCGAGCAACTGCCCGACCGTCCGCGCGCCGAGGATCGGGGCCACCACCCCGGGCCGGTCGCGGATCCAGGCCAGCGCCACCTCCAGCGGCGAGACCCCCAGCCCGCCGGCCGCGGTGGCGACCGCCTCCACGATGCTGGAGCAGCGCGGCTCCAGGTAGGTGGCGACGAACCGTTCGAAGTGCGGCGAGGCCGCCCGCGAGTCGGCGGGGCGGCCGTGCCGGTACTTGCCGGTGAGCACCCCGCGGCCCAGCGGCGACCAGGGCAGCACCCCCAGCCCGAGGGCCTCGCACGCGGGCAGCACCTCCCGCTCCACGCCCCGCTCCAGCAGCGAGTACTCCACCTGCGCGGCCACCACCGGGGCGCGGCCCGGCCAGGCGGCCTGCCAGGCGGCCGCCCGCGCGGTCTGCCAACCGGCGAAGTTCGACACCCCGACGTAGCGGACCCGGCCGCTGGCCACCGCGTGGTCCAGCGCCGCGAGGGTCTCCTCTAGCGGGGTGTCGGGGTCGTAGCCGTGCATCTGGAACAGGTCGACGTGGTCGGTGTTGAGGCGGCGCAGCGAGGCGTCCAACGTCCGCAGCAGGTGCCCCCGGGAGCCGTCGCGGCGCCGGCCGCTGCCCGGCCGCAGCCCCGCCTTGGTGGCGATCAGCAGTTCCTCGCGCGGCACCAGGGTGCCCAGCAGCGACCCGATGACCGACTCGGCGTCGCCGTCGCCGTAGACGTCGGCGGTGTCGATCAGGTTGCCGCCCGCGTCGAGGTAACTCTTCAGCTGGGCCGCCGCATCGTCGGCGTCGGTGTCCCGGCCCCACGTCATGGTGCCGAGCGCGAGCCGCGAAACCGCCAGCCCGCTTCGGCCGAGCGGTCGCTGTTGCATGGGTGAACCTTATTTCGAACCGGCCCGCGCGGACATCCTCGCTCCCGTCAAGTCTGCCGGGCGCGTCGTGTTTCCGACCGCCCGGGTCGGTTCCCGGTCGCGGTGAGCCGGTGATCGGGGCGTCTTCCCGCATTGCGTAACCTGATGCGACCTGTGGTGCGGATGGGGGAGGACCTTAGTGCGACTCGGGCTCAGCCTCGGATACCAGACGGCGTGGAGCACGCCGGCCGATCACCTGGCTCTCGCCCAGGAGGCGGACCGGCTCGGCTACTCGGTGGTGTGGGCGGCGGAGGCCTACGGCTCCGACTCGCCGAGCATGCTCGCCTGGCTGGCAGGGCAGACGGAGCGGATCGACGTGGGCAGCGCGGTGATGCAGATCCCCGCCCGCACCCCGGCGATGACCGCGATGACCGCGGCCACCATCGACTCGCTCTCCGGCGGCCGGTTCCGGCTCGGCCTGGGGGTGTCCGGACCGCAGGTCTCCGAGGGCTGGCACGGGGTGCGGTTCGGCAAGCCGCTGGCGCGGACCCGCGAGTTCGTGGACATCGTGAAGCTGGCCGTCGCCCGCAAGGAGGTCGCGTACGACGGCGAGTTCTACACGCTGCCGCTGCCGGACGGGCCCGGGAAGGCGCTGCGCCTCGGCTTCCACCCGCCGCGCGAACACATCCCGATCTACCTCGCCGCGGTCGGCCCGAAGAACCTGGAGCTGGCCGGGGAGATCGCCGACGGCTGGCTCGCCGTCTTCTACGCCCCGGAGTTCGCCGAGGAGCAGCTCGCCTCGGTCCGGGCCGGGCGGGCGAAGGCCGGCAAGGAGCTCGCCGGCTTCGACGTGGTCCCGTCCGTGCCGGTGGTGGTCGGCGACGACGTCGCGTCCTGCGCCGAGCTGGTCCGCTTCTACGCGGCCCTCTACGTGGGCGGCATGGGCAGCCGGCAGCAGAACTTCTACAACCAGCTCGCCACCCGGATGGGTTACGGCGACGCCGCCCGCGAGGTGCAGGACCTCTACCTGGCCAAGCGGCAGCGTGACGCCGCCGCGGCGGTGCCGATGGAGTTCATCGACCGGACCTCGCTGCTGGGCCCGAAGGAGCGCATCGCCGAGCGGATGCGCGAGTACGCGGCCGCCGGCGTCACCACCCTGTCGGTGACCCTGTTCGCGGCGGACCGGGACAGCGGCGTGCAGACGCTGCGTACCGTCGCCGAGGCGCTGGAGCTCTCGGGAGTCGGCGAGTGACCTGGGTCGAGGCCATCGTCCTGGGCATCGTCCAGGGACTGACCGAGTTCCTGCCGGTCAGCTCGTCGGGGCACCTGCGGATCACCTCGGCGATCTTCTTCGACCGCGACGCCGGGGCGTCGTTCACCGCGGTCACCCAGTTGGGCACCGAGGCGGCGGTGCTGATCTACTTCGCCAAGGACATCTGGCGGATCACCCGGACGTGGCTGGTCGGCATCCGGGACAAGTCGGTCCGCTCCAGCCTCGACTACCGGATGGGCTGGTACGTGATCGTCGGCTCGATCCCGATCGGGCTGTTCGGCTTCCTGTTCAAGGACCAGATCCGCACCGCCGGCCGCAACCTCTGGGTGGTGTCCACCACGCTGATCGTCTTCGCGTTCGTGCTCGCGTTCGCCGAGTACTGGGGGCGGCAGACGCGCACCCTGGAGAACTTCCGGATGCGCGACGGCGTGGTGATGGGCTTCGCCCAGGCGATGGCGCTGATCCCCGGCGTGTCCCGCTCCGGCGGCACGCTCACCGCCGGGCTGCTGCTCAGCCTTACCCGGGAGGCGGCGGCGCGCTACTCGTTCCTGCTGGCCATCCCGGCGGTGGTGATGTCCGGGATCTTCAGCGTCGGCGACGTCTTCGAGCCGGCGGCCCCCGGCACCTCCGTGCCGAGCGTCGCCCAGATGGTCGTGGCCACGACCATCGCCTTCGGCGTCGGGTACGCGGCCATCGCCTGGCTGCTGCGCTACGTCGCGCACCACACCCTGTACGTCTTCGTGCTGTACCGGGTCGCGCTGGGCACCCTGGTGCTCGCCCTGCTGATGACCGGCACCATCAGCGCCACCTGATCCGTCCCGCAGCCCCGCCGGCCCCCGCCTCCGCCTCGTGCGGACGGGGGCCGGCCCGTGTCCGGGCCGGGCCGCGCAGACCATCGGCGGGGTCAGCGCCCGTCCGGTTCCTCCGACCGTGTAGCCCTGGGACGGGCGCGCAGGTGCGCCCGCTCGCCCTGCGTTCCGAACAGGCTGAGGAACTCGACCGGCTCGGTACCGGCGGCCCCGAACCAGTGCGGCACCCGGGTGTCGAACTCGGCCGCCTCGCCGGGGGAGAGCACCAGGTCCCGCTCGCCGAGGACGAGCCGCAGCCGCCCGTTGAGGACGTAGAGCCACTCGTAGCCCTCGTGGGTCTGCGGATCGGGCTCCCGGCGGGGGCTGCTGGCCGGGATCACCAGCTTGTACGCCTGGATGCCGCCGGCCCGGCGGGTCAGGGGCAGCATCGTCATGCCGTGCCGGGTGACGGGCCGCAGGTGGATGCGCGGGTCGCCGGTGGGTGGGGCGCCGACCAGCTCGTCGAGCGTGACGCCGTGGGCGCGGGCCAATGGGAGCAGCAGTTCGAGGGTCGGCCGGCGGGAGCCGGACTCCAGCCGGGACAGCGTGCTCACCGAGATGCCGGTCGCCCCCGACAGGTCGGCCAGTGTGGTCGCGCGCTGCCGGCGCAGCGCGCGCAGCCGGGGTCCCACCGCGCCGAGCGTGTGGTCGAGATCGTCGTCCATGCCGCCAGTTTGCCATCCCGGCAACATTACTTGCCACCTTGGTCGGTGCGGGGCTGGATGCGGCGGCCACGACGGACGCCGCGTACGCCCGCCGCCGGGCGGAGGATCATAGGGTGTCACCGTGGCGACCCTTCTGCTTCTGCGACACGGCCGGACGACCGCGAACGCAGCCGGCGGGCTGGCCGGCCGCCAGCCGGTCGAGCTGGACGACACCGGCCGGGCCCAGGCCGCCGCGGTGGGCGAGCGGCTGCGGCCGGTGCCGCTGGCGGCGGTGGTGACCAGCCCGCTCATCCGCTGCCGGCAGACCCTGGAGCTGGCGCTGCCCGGGGCCACCCCGACGGTGGAGGAGGGCCTGACCGAGTGCGGCTACGGCACCTGGGAGGGACAGCCGCTCAAGAAGCTGGCCAAGGAGCCGCTCTGGCCGGTGGTCCAGCAGCACCCGAGCGCGGCGGTCTTCCCGGAGGGGGAGGCGATGGCGGCGATGGCGGCGCGGGCGGTCGCCGCGGTGCGCTCGTGGGACGCCCGGGTCACCGCGGAGCACGGCCCGGAGGCGGTGTGGCTGGCGTGCAGCCACGGCGACGTGATCAAGGCCATCGTGGCCGACGCGCTCGGCGTACACCTGGACCTGTTCCAGCGGATCGTGGCCGACCCGGCGTCGGTGACAGCGATCCGCTACACCCCGCTGCGGCCGTTCCTGGTGCGGCTCAACGACACCGGCGGCGACCTGGCCGCCCTGGTGCCACCGCCGCCCAGGCGACGCCGCCGGGCGGCCCGGGCCGCCGGCGCGGCCGACTCCGACGCGGCGGTGGGCGGCGGCGCGGGGGCAGGCCGGTGACGGCCCGGCGGCGCCCCGCCGCCACGCCCGGGCCCGGCCGCCGCTCCGCCGGGCGCGGCGGGCGCGCGGCGATTCGCGTCGGTGGGGTACGCGGTGCCGTGGCGCGCCGGATAGGGTCGTGGGTATGACCCACCAGGTGCACGCCTTCGAGCCGCCGGAGCGGTTCGTCGCCGGGACCGTCGGGGCGCCCGGGGAGCGCACGTTCTTCCTCCAGGCGCGCGGCGGCGGCCGGCTGGTCAGCGTCGCGCTGGAGAAGGTCCAGGTGTCGCTGCTCGCCGAGAAGCTGGAGGAGCTGCTCTCCGAGGCACAGCGCCGCTTCGGTGTGGAGCTGCCCGAGCCGGTGGCCGCCGTCGGCGACAACGACCCGCTGGACACGCCCGTCGACGAGGAGTTCCGGGTCGGCACGCTCGGGCTGGCCTTCGACGTCGACACCGCGACCGTGGTGATCGAGGCCATCGCCGCCGGCGAGGCGGAGGCCGAGGTCGAGCTGGGCGAGCCGGACGACGACGAGGACGTCGACGACGAGCCGGACGACGACCTCGACCGGCTCCGGGTGCGGCTGACCCCCGAGGCGACCCGCGCGTTCATCGAACGGGCCCGGCGGGTGGTCAACGCCGGCCGCCCGCCCTGCCCGCTGTGCGGCCAGCCGCTCGACCCGGCGGGTCACCTCTGCCCACGCCACAACGGTTATCACCGGTGACCTCGTCGGAAACCCAGCCCCGACAGGACGGCGACGCCGCGCTCCGGTTGCTCCGCGACGGCCGGCTCGACCTGGAGGGGCGACTCGTCGACGCCTCCAACACCACCCTGCGCGGCATCCTGACCCTCGACGGGGCGACCGCGCGGTGCGTCTACAAGCCCGTGCGGGGTGAGCGTCCGCTGTGGGACTTCCCCGACGGCACCCTGGCCGGCCGGGAGGTCTCGGCGTACGTGGTCTCCCGGGCCACCGGGTGGGACCTGGTCCCGCCCACGGTGCTGCGGGACGGCCCGTTGGGGCCGGGGTCGTGCCAGCTCTGGATCGACGAGCCGGAGGCGGCCGAGCCGCTGGTCGGCTTCGTGCCGGCCGACGCGCTGCCGCCCCGCTGGTTCCCGATCGCCGCGGCCCGCGACGACGACGGCACGCCCTACGCGCTCGCCCACGCCGACGACCCGCGGCTGGCCCGCCTCGCGGTGCTCGACGCAGTGATCAACAACGCCGACCGCAAGGGCGGCCACGTGCTGGTCGGCCCGGACGACCGGATCTACGGCGTGGACCACGGGGTGAGCTTCCACGTCGAGGAGAAGCTGCGCACGGTGCTCTGGGGCTGGGCCGGCCGGCCGCTGCCGGGGGATGCCGTGGAGATGCTCGACGCGCTCGCCGGCCAGCTCGCCGGCGCGCTCGGCGCGGAACTGGCCGACCACCTCACCATCGGCGAGATCGCCGAGCTGGCCGCCCGGGTCGACCGGATGCGCCACACCGGCTGCTTCCCGCAGCCGTCGCAGGAGTGGCCGGCGGTGCCCTGGCCCCCCATGTGACCGCCCGACACCGCTCCGCCGGAGCTGTCACGATGATCACTTGTGGGGCGGCCGTGTCCGGGTCCGGCGGCTGGTTAGGCTGACGGTCATGGACTCTTGGGTGGGACACGAGGTGCCGCGGCTGCCGGGCAGGGGCGGGCCGCTGGCGTTGTTCGACTCGGCGCGGCAGGGCGTCCGGCCGAGTGAGCCGTCCGGCACCGCGACCATGTACGTCTGCGGCATCACCCCGTACGACGCTACCCACCTCGGCCACGCCGCCACCATGATCGCGTTCGACCTCGTGCAGCGGATGTGGCGGGACGCGGGCCTCGACGTGCGCTACGTGCAGAACGTCACCGACATCGACGACCCGCTGCTGGAACGGGCCGAGCGCGACGGCGAGGACTGGAAGGTCCTGGCGATGCGCGAGACGGCACTGTTCCGGGAGGACATGGAGGCGCTGCGGATCATCCCGCCGGCGCACTACGTGGGCGCGGTCGAGTCCATCCCCGACATCGCCGAGAAGGTCCTCGTGCTGCTCAAGGACGGGGCCGCGTACCGCCTGGAGGACGGCACCGGCGACGTCTACTTCGACATCGCCGCCGCGCCCCGGTTCGGCTACGAGTCCAACCTGACCCGTGAGCAGATGCTGGAGATCTTCCCGGAGCGCGGGGGCGACCCCGACCGGGCCGGCAAGCACGACCCGCTCGACCCGCTGCTGTGGCGCGGCGCCCGCGAGGGCGAGCCCTCCTGGCCGGGTGGCGACCTGGGTCCCGGCCGCCCCGGCTGGCACATCGAGTGCGCGGTGATCGCGCTCAACCTGCTGGGCAACCGGATCGACGTGCAGGGCGGCGGCAACGACCTGATCTTCCCGCACCACGAGTGCTCCGCCGCGCACGCCGAGCGGCTCACCGGCGCGGCGCCGTTCGCCGACCACTACGTGCACGCCGGCATGATCGGCCTGGACGGCGAGAAGATGTCGAAGTCCCGCGGCAACCTGGTCTTCGTCTCCCGGCTGCGCGCCGACCGGGTCGACCCGATGGCGGTCCGGCTGGCACTGCTGTCCGGGCACTACCGCACCGACCGCACCTGGACCGACGAGCTGCTGGCGAGCGCGCAGCAGCGGCTGGCCCGCTGGCGGCAGGCCGCCGCCGCGCCCGCCGGCCTGTCGGGGGAGGCGTTCCTGGCCGGCGTACGCGCCCGCCTCGCCGACGACCTCGACTCGCCGGGCGCCCTGGTGCTGGCCGACGAGTGGGCCGCGGCGACGCTCGCCGGTACCGCCACCGACCCCGCCGCCCCCACCCTCTTCGCCGACACCCTCGACGCCCTTCTGGGCATCCGCCTCTAACCCAGCCCTCGCTCCCCACGCCCCCGGGCAGGCAGGAAGGGGCGGCGTCAGCCCAGGACCAGGCCCGGGTCGGGGTCCGGGTCGGGGGCGGGCGCGGGGATCTTGTACTCCTCGGTCAGCGTGGTGACCGGGCCGGGCCAGGTCGCCTGGGCGACCTCGATCGGCTTGCGGTGGCCGTCGTACGCGACGTGCAGCAGGTGCAGCACCGGGGTGTCGGGACGGATCTGGAGGATCTCCGCCTCCTCCCGGCTGGGCTGGCGGGCGCTGATCGTGTCGGTGGCCGAGACGTACCGCCGGCCGGTGGCCTCCTCGGCCTCCTGGTAGAGCGGCCGGCCGAACGCCTCGGCGCGCTCCAGCGACGTGCCGGCGGTGTCGGCGGGCAGGAACCACGAGGCGCCCACCTCGACCGGCGAGTCCTCGGTGCGGACGAGGTGGCGCCGGCAGAGCAGCTCGGTGCCGTCGGCCACGCCGAACGCGTCGGCCACCTCGGGCGGGGCGGGGGCCCGGCCGACCGAGACGAGCTGCTGCCGGTACCGGGCGGCCAGGTCGGTGTGGTAGCCGCGGAAGCCGCCGTACCGGCCCCGGGAGAGCCGGTTGAGCCGGCGCCGCGTGCCCCGGACGTACGTCCCGGAGCCGGGCTTGGTGATCAAGATGCCCTCGACCCGCAGCTGGTCGACGGCCCGTTGCACGGTCTGCTTCGCCACGCCGAACATCTCGGCGATGGCCGGGATGGACGGCAGCCGCTCGCCCGGCCCCCAGTCGCCGCGGCGGATCTGCGCCTTGAGCTGCGCGGCGATCTGCCGGTGCGGGAACTCGGCTGCCCCCGGATTGATCTGCATGCCCGCCTCCTCGATCACAGCTAGGTTCCTAGGATGCCGTAGAGGTGGTGACGGCGCCACCCCGGACACGCGGAAAAGGGCCCCGGACGAGATGCGTCCGGGGCCCGGGGCAGGCAGGGGAGAGGCGTTACCAGGAGCCGGCGGTCGGGCCGGCGGAGCCGCCGCGGCGGCGCAGGTACTTCTCGAACTCCTGGGCGATCTCGTCGCCCGTCAGCGGGGTGATGCCCGCGTCGCCGACGCGTTCCTCCAGCTCGCGCACGTACTCACCGAGCTCGGCGTCCTGCTCGGCGGCGCTGCGCACCCGCTGCTCCCACTCGGCGGCCTCCTCGGCGAGGTCGGCCATCGGCACCGGCAGGTCGAGCACCTCCTCGACCCGGTGCAGCAGGGCCAGGGTGGCCTTCGGGCAGGGCGGGTTGTTGGCGTAGTGCGGCACGTGCACCCAGAACGACACCGCGTCGACCTCGGCGCGGTTGCAGGCGTCGTGCAGCACGCCCACGATCCCGGTCGGGCCGTCGTAGCGGGTGGGGGTGAGCTGGTAGCGCTGCGCGGCCTCCGCGTCGGAGGCGCTGCCGCTGATCGGCAGCGGCCGGGTGTACGGCACGTCGGCCAGCAGGGCGCCGAGCACGACCACGCGCTCGACCTCCAGGCTGTGGCAGATCTCCAGCACCTGCTCGCAGAAGGTGCGCCACCGCATGCTCGGCTCGATGCCCCGGATCAGCACCACGTCCCGTTCGGTGCCCTCGGGGCTGGCCACCATGAAGCGCGTGGTGGGCCACTCCACCCGGCGGGTCTCGCCCTCGGCCATCGTGATGGTGGGGCGGCTGACCTGGAAGTCGTAGAAGTCCTCCGGGTCGAGCTCGGTGATCTGGCGGGCCTGCCACACCTGCTCCAGGTGCTCCACTGCGGCGGTGGACGCGTCGGCGGCGTCGTTCCAACCCTCGAACGCGGCGATCGCCACGGGGGACCGCAGCACCGGCAGTCCGTCGAACTCGGTCACGCCGTCACCTCACCCTGCTCGTCGGGGGCGGTGCCGGGACCGTACCCGGTCGCCCGCCCGCCGGGCGTGGTGCTGTCGCTGTAGTCCTTCACGTCCGTCAGCCTACGTCCCGGCGCGGGAAGCGGCCCGTCGGCCGCGCCGGTCGGGCCTGACGCCGGCCGGTCATACCGCGATGAACCGGACGGCGTGATCCCGCTGACAGAATGTGGGAAGGTAGGCACGGGGGAACCCATCGGGTCGCGGCGGCACTAACCTGAACCCCGTGCGGACCTCATTGCTCGACGTGCTGGCAGACCGGATCCTCATCGCCGACGGCGCCATGGGCACGATGCTGCAGGCGGCTGACCTCACCCTCGACGACTTCGAGGGCTACGAGGGCTGCAACGAGATCCTCAACGTCACCAGGCCGGACGTGGTCCGCGGGGTGCACGAGGCGTACCTGGCCGCCGGCGCGGACTGCGTCGAGACCAACACCTTCGGGTCCAACCTGGCCAACCTCGGCGAGTACGACATCCCGCACCGCATCCGCGAGCTCTCCGAGGCGGGGGCGCGGATCGCCCGGGCGGCCGCCGACGCGTACGCCACGCCGGAGCGGCCCCGGTTCGTGCTCGGCTCGATCGGCCCGGGCACCAAGCTGCCCACCCTCGGGCACGCCGCCTACGCGACCCTGCGCGACGCCTACCAGGAGAACGCCGAGGGCCTGATCGACGGCGGGTCGGACGCGCTGATCGTGGAGACCTGCCAGGACCTGCTCCAGGTCAAGGCCGCGGTGGTCGGCTCGAAGCGGGCGATGGCCCGGCTCGGCCGGACGGTCCCGATCATCTGCCACGTCGCCGTGGAGACCACCGGCACCATGCTGGTGGGCAGCGAGATCGGGGCGGCGCTGGCGGCCATCGAACCGTTGGGGGTCGACCTGATCGGGCTGAACTGCTCGACCGGGCCGGCCGAGATGGGCGAGCACCTGCGCTACCTCTCCCAGCACTCCCGGATCCCGCTGTCCGTGATGCCGAACGCGGGTCTGCCGGTGCTGACCGCAGACGGGGCATACTTCCCGCTGACCCCGGTGGAGCTGGCCGACGCCCTGGAGCGGTTCGTCACCGAGTACGGCGTCTCGCTGGTCGGCGGCTGCTGCGGCACCACCCCCGAGCACATCCGGGTCCTGGCCGAGCGCCTGCACGGCACGAGCCCCGTACCCCGCGAACCGCGGCACGAGGCGGGGGTCTCGTCGGTCTACCACCCGGTGCCGTTCGCCCAGGACGCCTCCCTGCTGATGGTGGGGGAGCGGACCAACGCCAACGGCTCCAAGGCGTTCCGTGAGGCCATGCTCGCCGGCGACTGGCGGGCCTGCGTGGAGATCGCCCGTAGCCAGGCCCGCGACGGCTCGCACCTGCTGGACCTGTGCGTCGACTACGTCGGCCGCGACGGCACGCAGGACATGCGGGAACTCGCCGGCCGCTTCGCCACCGCCTCCACCCTGCCGATCATGCTGGACTCGACCGAGCCGGCGGTGATCGAGGCGGGGCTGGAGATGCTCGGCGGGCGGTGCGTCGTCAACTCGGTCAACTTCGAGGACGGGGACGGGCCGGAATCCCGGTACGCGCGGGTGATGCCCATCGTCAAGGAGCACGGAGCGGCCGTGGTGGCGCTGCTCATCGACGAGGAGGGGCAGGCGCGGACCGCCGACTGGAAGACGCGGGTCGCGGGCCGGCTGATCGAGGACCTCACCGGGCGGTGGGGGATGGACCGCGCGGACATCCTGATCGACGCGCTGACCTTCCCGATCGCCACCGGCCAGGAGGAGACCCGGCGCGACGGCATCGAGACGATCGAGGCGATCCGGGAGATCGCCCGCCGCTACCCGGGCGTCAACTTCACCCTCGGCATCTCCAACGTCTCCTTCGGGCTCAACCCGGCCGCCCGGCAGGTGCTCAACTCGGTCTTCCTGCACGAGTGCCAGCAGGCCGGCCTGACGAGCGCCATCGTGCACGCCAGCAAGATCCTGCCGTTCAACAAGATCCCCGACGAGCAGCGGGAGGTGGCGCTGGACCTCGTCTACGACCGGCGCCGCGAGGGCTACGACCCGGTGCAGAAGTTCATCGAGATCTTCGAGGGCGTGGACGCCGCGTCGGCGCGGGCCGGCCGGGCGGAGGAACTGGCCGCGCTGCCGCTGGAGGAGCGGCTCAAGCGGCGGATCATCGACGGCGAGCGCAACGGCCTGGAGGCCGACCTGGACGCGGCGATGGCGCAGGGGCGTAGCCCGCTGTCCATCATCAACGACATCCTGCTCGACGGCATGAAGGTCGTCGGCGAGTTGTTCGGCTCGGGCCAGATGCAGCTGCCGTTCGTGCTCCAGTCCGCCGAGGTGATGAAGACCGCGGTGGCGTACCTGGAGCCGCACATGGAGACCGCCGAGGACGGCGGCAAGGGCCGCATCGTGCTGGCCACCGTGCGGGGCGACGTGCACGACATCGGCAAGAACCTGGTCGACATCATCCTGTCCAACAACGGCTACGAGGTCGTCAACATCGGCATCAAGCAGCCGATCAACGCGATCCTGGAGGCCGCCGAGCAGCACCGGGCCGATGCCATCGGCATGTCCGGCCTGCTGGTCAAGAGCACCGTGATCATGAAGGAGAACCTGGCCGAGATGGCCTCGCGCGGGGTCGCGGAGCGCTGGCCGGTGCTGCTGGGCGGGGCGGCGCTGACCCGGGCGTACGTCGAGGACGACCTGCGGTCGGTGTTCCCCGGCCAGGTGCACTACGCGCGGGACGCCTTCGAGGGGCTGTCCCTGATGGACCGGGTGATGACCGCCAAGCGTGGCGGGGCGCCCGTGGTCGACGCCGAGCGGGAGGCGGCCCTGGCGGCCCGCCGGGCCCGCCGCGAGCGGCAGCGGGCGATCGTCAGCGAGGCGCTGCCGGCGCTGGACGACGCCTCGGTCCGCTCCGACGTGGCCACCGACGTCGAGGTGCCCGCCCCGCCGTTCCTGGGCACCCGGGTCGTCAAGGGCGTGCCGCTCGCGGACTACGCGGCGCTGCTCGACGAGCGGGCCACCTTCCTCGGGCAGTGGGGGCTGCGCGGCGCGCGGGGCGGCACGGGACCGTCCTACGAGGAACTGGTGGAGACCGAGGGTCGGCCGCGGCTGCGCTACTGGCTGGATCGTCTCATCGCCGACCAGGTGCTCGAGGCCGCCGTCGTGTACGGCTACTTCCCGGCGTACGCCGAGGGCAACGACCTGGTGGTGCTGGACGAGAACGGGCACGCCGAGCGGGCCCGGTTCTCCTTCCCCCGGCAGCGCCAGGAGCGGCGGCTCTGCCTGGCCGACTTCTTCCGCCCCCGCGGCGACGAGCTGGACGTGGTGGCGTTGCAGCTGGTCACCGTGGGCCAGCCGGTCAGCGAGTACGCCGCCAAGCTGTTCGCCCGCAACGAGTACCGCGACTACCTGGAGGTGCACGGGCTGTCCGTGCAGCTCACCGAGGCCCTGGCGGAGTACTGGCACCGGCGGATCCGCGCCGAGCTGACCCTGCCGGGCGGCCGTACCGTGGCCGACGACGACCCGGCCGACCTGGCGGGGCTGCTGCGCACCGACTACCGGGGCTGCCGGTACGCGTTCGGCTACCCGGCCTGTCCGGATCTGGAGGACCGCGCGAAGATCGTGGAGCTGCTGGGCGCGGAACGGATCGGCGTGCAGTTGTCGGAGGAGTTCCAGCTGATGCCGGAGCAGGCCACGGACGCGATCGTGGTGCACCACCCGGAGGCGAGCTACTTCAACGCCAAGTGACGGACGCAAGTGCATTGACCTGGGTCGCAGGCCGTCCGGAAGGCCGCTGAATCATGATCATGCCGTCTCCAGGCCGTCAACGGCTTCCGGGCCGTCCTCGGCGGCCTAGTCCTAACCGAACGCGGTGTCGATGGCTCGGCGCGTGCGGTCCTCGCTGGTCGGCAGGAGATGCGTGTAGGTCCGCAGGATGAATCCCAGGTCGGCGTGGCCGAGGTAGGTCGACAGGGCCTTGATGCTCTCCCCGGCGTCCAGGAGGACCGAGGCGTAGGTGTGGCGTAGAACGTGCATCCCGTTGCGTCGGTGGTCGGGGATGTCCGTGGCCCGGATCGCAGGCTTCCAGACGCCGGGGTTGAACTTCGAGCGGCTGAGCGGCAGGCCGTCAACGGTGGTCAGATAGAGGGTGACTGTGATGGGGCACCGGTCAGAGTTCCCCAAGGCAAGGTGACCTCGACGGGCACGTATCGCTTGGCGTGGTGCGAGGCGGCGAGCTACCGAGGCGGGGAGGGGAACCTCCCGTGTCTTGCCGCCCTTGGGCGGGGGTGGCTCAGAGAGTGGTGGAGGTGCGTCGCCGGCAGCCGGCCGTGCCGCGCCCGAGCAGCGCGGCGCACAGAGGGCGCGTGCCGGGTCCGTGCGGCAAGCCCCAAGCACGGGGGCGGTGTCCGCGCGGCGGCGTGCTGGTCGCCCAGGAGCCGGCTCTACAGCCGCTCAGGGTCAGGTCAACTTCTCGCCTGGGAGGGGGAGGGGTGGGCCGGTCGCCAGCTCCGCCCCCGGGAGCCGGGTCCGTGCGGGGCGAGGTTGGGTCAACTGCGCCACTGTGGCGGTGTCCGCCGGGGGCGCGGTCCGTGACACGAGAGCCGACTCAGTCGGCTTCGGCAGCGTCCGTACGTGCGTCAAGGTCCGCTTGACGTGGCGGGCCGGGCGGCGGCCTACTCCCAAGGAGGCGGGTCGACGGCAGACAGTGCTTTGGTTCTACGGAGATAGGATCGGCGGGCATGCGACGACGTTCGAAGGTTCGGCTGTCGGTGGGTGCCGGTGCAGCGAGGAAGGTCAGGGCGTTCGGGTTCAGTCTGCCGTTTGTCGTCGTGGGAGGGTTCCTGCTCTGGGTGCCCTTTGACCTGATCTTTGAGTCGCTTACGGAGAGCCCGATCAACGTGTGGGGCTCGCTGCTACCTCACCTGTTCGTCTCTGCCTGGTGCTTCTTGGGTGTCTACATCGTAGGAGCGGTCAGCTTGGCAATGGTTGCTGTGATCTCGCATGGAGCGTGGCTGGACGGGACGTTGCTCGGTGAGCGCCTGTGGCTCCGGACGCGGTGGGTGGACCTGTCCACGGCGAATATCGACACGGAGGATGACCCAAGGCGAGGCGTCATGTCACTGCTGGTCGCTGCTCCGAACCCAGAAATCCAGGTGAAATTGCCCGTACGAGGAGTGAACAGCCTGCCACCGGAGGAGTTGGTCGCTTTGGCCGACGCTATAACCGGCACAAGGGTGCGTCAGGGCCCGGACGACGCAGCCTTCGTAATCGCAGACCGTCTACGAAGCCTAGCTTCCTGATTTCTTGATGATGGTGCCGGCTGGGTGACTAACCGAGTGACGATCGGGGCGGACACCATTGGACACGCACGGACGATGGCGGACCGCGCCGCCAGGTCAAGGACTAGGGAACAGCAGCTCACATGGCGGTGCTGGTTGCCTGGGGGTCAAGGAACACGGGGCACAAGACAGACAGCATGAAACGTCGGCAATTAACGACGAACGACGTGAGCCCAGGAGCGGGCGTGACCAGGGTACCGACCAGCTTGCCGCAGGTCACGCTAGGGCGATCCTGGGTTTGCTTCGACGTTTGACCCCCGCCGCTCAATCAACGCAGGGGGTGAACCGGCTCGACCATCCCTCGTCAGGCATCCCATCGAGGGCCAACAGTTCGAACCCGTTGCCGTCGTGGCTGACCAGCAGCGCGTCGCCGAATCTGTAACGCTGTGGGGATTCATGGTCGCGCGTCGGTGTGGCCTTGCGTTCCCCGAAGTCAAGTCGCACCCACCATTCGTCGTCGTCTTCACTGAGCAGCCACGTGCCCTGGGCGGAAGCGGGCCGGCGGCCGTCGAAGTAGGTGCGCCAGATGTACTGGTCGCTCCACGTGTCCCGTAGGTCCTGGAAGATCTGCGAAAGGTAGGCGTCCGAGATTGGATCCAGCCGTGTCGACCCGTCCTGGCGCAGGGCGATCCGGTCGCCGGAGGATCCGCACCAGGTTCCCGTTAGGTCAGCGTTCGTAGGTTGCGGTGGCGGGGCCGAGGGCGCACAGCCAACCGCATGGGTCAGGAGGAACGCCAGCGTGGTCGTCACAGCAACGCTTTGATCCGCACGCAGGCCACTCTAGGACCTTCCACCGCCGCGAACGTAGACGGATCGACTCCGCAGGTAGCGGTGGCCGACCGGGCAGACTCCGCGTCCACGATCGTTCTCTCACACCGAAGCAGTTGGCTCTGTTGCTGTCGACAGCAACAGGGCCGAACAGTGAGAGCCGAAGCCAGCTTGCGACGGATCAGCGCCCGACGTCAGAGACGTACGCGAACGCGCCGTACGAAGCGCCCAGAGCTTACAAGCGAGGGGTCGGGAGCCCGAGGGAGCCTCAAGATCATGCCGTTTCCAGGCCGTCAGAGGTGGACCAGGAGCAACGAACGTTGACCACCGACCCCCAATGAACGGGCAGCCCAGGCGGCATCTTGTCCGTGTTGATCGACTACGCCCTCACCCTCGATCAATACAACGCCAAGTAGCGACGGCATGGGCCCTGACCGGCACCCACTTCTCGCTGGGAGGGGCGCTGGACCATGATCATGCCGTGGGTCGGCGTGGCCGAGGTAGGCCGCCGGCGCCGTGATGCCCGCTCGGAGCGGTTCCGGGCGGTCGCAACGCGGTTCGGCAAGCTTGCCGTCCGCCCGGCTCGTGCTGCGCGGTCCCCAGCCGCCGCTGTGGGACGGGAGCGAATGGGGGAGCTGCTTCGGGGTACTCGACCGGGCCGAGACGAGCCGAGGGGGAGGCCCGATGGGCATGGCGAACCAGCCCGGTGATGGCGGCCGACCAGCCAGTCCCACCGACCGCCTGGCCGAGGACGTGGCCGAGGTGGTACGCGAGGAGGTTCGAGCGGTACGCATCCAGCTCGCGGACGCCGCCCGCCCCGCCGGGCTCGGCTTCGTGCTGCTGGCTGCCGCCGGAGGGTGTGCGGTGCTGGCTGTCGGGGCGGCCTCGACGACCGCGCTGCGCATGTTGGAGGCGTTCCTGCCGCGACGGCTGGCGGCTGCCGGGATGACCGCCGGGTACCTGGCCGCTGCCGTGTTCCTCGGCGCCACGGGTCTGGAGCAGCTGCGTGCGGCGGGCGGGAGATCCGCCCGCCTGGCGGACGAGGTACGCGACGCGGTGTCCAGCACCGCCGGCCGGGTGGTGCCGGCCGGTTCCTCAGCCGTTCGCGACGAGCTGGGGCGCTGAAACATCGTCGACATGGGCGGCCACGGCGGCCCGGGAACCGAGGGCGGCTCGGCAGGTGGCGGTCCGCGTGCCACGGCAACTGACCGTCCGGGCGGGTGACCAGATCCGCAGCGGATCGGCCGTAGTGCTGGTTCTCACCCATCGTTTGCCGGGCGGAGCGTCGGTACCGCCGGCAGGATGCGGGGGCCGCACACAGGAATGGACGGTGGGCGATGAAACGGAGCCGGATCGACGACGCGATCGTCGGAACTATTGGTGACGCCGCGGGCACCCTCGTCGACCCCAGGAGAGGACTCGGCCAGCTGAAGTCGTCGGTCTCCGGTAAGCCGATCGCCCTGGTCCTGGCGGGTCTGTTCCTCGGCCTGCTGATCTCGCGCCGCCGCCGCGGCTGAGCGGTCGCGGGCCGGAGCGCCCGCAGCTTACGAGCGGGAGCGAGCAGCCGGGTGATCTCGGCGGCCGCCGGATGGCCCGATGCGACGGTCAGGAAACGTCGCAGGGTCACCCTCGCCTGTCACCGCCGCTCTGCCAGAACCTCAGGTCGGACGTTTGCCGCGATCCGTCACGGGTAGCTCGCGGCGGATCGGATGCCGGGTAGCCGTCCGGGACCGCGGGGGTACGGACTCAGGAGGCGTGACGTGCAGGAGATCGTAGGCGAAGGCCTTGCCCGACGACTGGTGGAGTGGGGCATCGACACCGTCTTCGGCCTCCCTGGCGACGGCATCAACGGCCTGATGGAGGGCTTTCGCCGGCAGCGGGAGAAGCTGCGGTTCGTGCTGGTGCACCACGAGGAGGCGGCGGCCTTCATGGCCACCGGATACGCCAAGGCCACCGGCCGGATCGGGGTGTGCGCCGCCACCTCCGGGCCGGGCGCCATCCACCTGCTCAACGGGCTTTACGACGCCAAACTCGACCACGTCCCGGTGCTCGCCATCACCGGCATGCAGGAGACGTCCGTGCTCGGCTCCCACTATCAGCAGGAGGTACACACGGCGCTGCTCTACCAGGACGTGGCGGACGCGTACAACCTGATGGTCACCAACCCCCAGCAGGTGCCCGGCGTGGTCGACATCGCCATCCGGCACGCCCTGGCGCGGCGCAGCGTCGCCCATCTGTCCTTTCCCAACGACGTGCAGGTCGCCGCCGTCGGCGAGGACCCCTACCGGCACGTCAGCCCGGGGGTGCCACCGGCGAGCAGCGCCGTGGTGTCGCAGCCGCCGGTGGCGCCGGCGCAGGCCGACCTGGCCCGGGCGGCGGAGGTGCTCAACGCCGGGAAGAGGGTGGCCGTGCTGGTGGGCGTCGGCGCCCGCCACGCCCGGGACGAGGTGCTCGCGGTGGCCGAGGCACTGGCCAGCCCGATCGTCAAGACCCTGCCCGGCAAGCTGGTGGTGCCGGACGACCACCCGCTCACCACCGGCGGCCTCGGCCTGCTCGGCACGAAGCCGAGCGAGGAGCTGATGGAGGAGTGCGACACCCTGCTGATGGTGGGCACCTCTTTCCCGTACGGGAAGTACCTGCCCGCGCCGGGGCAAGCCAAGGTGGTCCAGATCGACATCGACGCGAGCCTGATCGGCCTGCGCCTGCCGGTGCAGGCGGCGGTGACCGCGGACGCGAAGCTGGCGTTGCAGCAGCTGCTGCCGATGATCCAGGCCCGCTCGGACCGGTCCTTCCTGACGAAGTACCAGCAGGCGCGGGACGCCTGGCACGCGGACATGATCGCCCTGCAGGACCCGGGGCGGGATCCGATCGCCCCGCAGTACCTGATCAGCTGCATCGACGCGGCCGCCACCTCGGACGCCATCCTCACCTGTGACTCCGGCACGATCGCCACCTGGGCGGCGCGGCACTGGACCATCCGCGGCGGCCGCGAGTTCTACCTGTCGGGCAACCTGGCCACCATGGCGCCAGGCCTGCCGTACGCGATCGCCATGCAGCACGCGTTCCCCGGCCGGCAGGTCATCGCGTTCGTCGGCGACGGCGGCTTCGCGATGTTGATGGCCGAGTTCCTCACCGCCGTGCGGCACGAGCTGCCGATCAAGGTGGTGATCAACAACAACAACTCGTACGGCCAGATCCTCTGGGAGCAGATCGTCCTCGGCTACCCGGAGTACGCGGTGCGGCACCGGCAGCCCGAGGCCGACTTCGGCGCGTGGGCACGGGCCTGCGGCGGGTACGGAGTGAAGGTCACCGACCCGAAGGCGGTGCCGGAGGCGATCCGTGAGGCGTTGGCCCATCCGGGCCCGGTGCTGGTCGACTGTGACGTCAACCCGGACGAACCGCCGATGCCCGGCAAGGTCCGGTACGAACAGGCCAAGCACTTCACCGAGGCGTTCCTGCGGGGCCAGCCGCACAAGGTCGCCACCCTCGCCACCGTGGCCCGAGACAAGATCAACGAGCTGCGGTCATGACCCGGCGAGTCACGGGCACGGCACGGAGGGCAGCTCCGGCCACGGAGCCGGTGTCCCTGCCCGGGCCCGTCCTGCGGCCGCCCGAGCCGGCGTACCACGCCGACCTGGCCGCGCTCGCCGCGGACCTGCGCGCCGAGGTGGACGGGGAGGTGCGCTTCGACGCCGGCTCACGGGCCGCGTACGCCACCGGCGGTTCCAACTACCGCCAGGTGCCGCTCGGCCTGGTGGTGCCCCGGACCGTCGAGGCGGCGGTGGCCGCGGTCGCCGTCTGCCGCCGCCACCGCGCGCCGGTGCTCTCCCGCGGCAGCCTCAGGAGGATGAACTGTACGGCGCGTATTGAACGCTGCGGGACCGGCGACGCCAGGCGGGCAGCGGAAGGCAGCCAGCTAGGCCCTCGTATCCGATATGGGACTCGACCGACCCATCGGGCATCACCACCTCGACGAGGGAGCGTTTCCGCGCAAGAACCTCCCGGACGCGTCCCGCGACGACCGAGTTGGCCATGTCGCCGAGGAAGGCCAGGTCCTCGGGCACCGGGCGAAGTTCCCATCTGCCGCCGTACTCGCCAACTTGCAGAACGATCTCCTCCCCGAAGTCGGCCCATCCGAAGGCCCGAGCGTCGGGATTCGTCGGCGTGATCGTCACAGCTAGGCCCCATTGGGGGTTCTCGATCTTCACCTCTGCTGCGCCGGCCAGCTCGTGCGCCAACCGGGTAGCCAGACCCAACGTCGCAGCGGTTGCCGAACCAAATCCGTCAGGAACGTCTTTCGAGTTGGTGTTGCTCATGCGCGGGGACTGTACAGCCATCCGTACAGCCAAGTCCGCCTGCGAGCGCCGACGCTGCCCGACAGTCACGGACGGTCTGAGTAGGACCTCAGTGCCTCTACCAGGCCGCTTCGATCTTCTTCTAATCCCCACGCCGGTCAGGTCGCCCGGCGCATACGGGGGACGCGAGCCCCGACGCTCAGGGCCTGGGCGCTACCCGGACGATGCTGCCCCCGCCGCTCGCCGTGTTGTCGCCGACCACGGAGGTGACCAGGTTGTAGTAACCCGGCTTGGCGTCGGGACCGATCACGATGGTGCTGACAGGTCGTTCGTCGGGCGTGCCGGATGGTCGAACCGGTGCGGCCGCGAAGGTGACCAGCCCCGGAACGGCTGGGGTGGCTGCTGTCGCATCCTTGAGGTCACCTACGGTGGCGAACGGACCCGTCAGGCGAGCGGTCAGCTCGACTTGCGGTGGGGTTGCGCCCGGCTCGCCCGGGGACTCGACAGTCCAGTGCACAGTCAGGGTTTGACCTGGCTGGTACAGCCTGTCGACGTCCTGGGCCTCGCAGCAGGTGTAAGTCACCGGCACAGCCGCCACCGGGCCGGAGGGCTCGGCGCCGCAGGCCGCCAGGAGCGGCGTGACGAGGCAGGTAAGCAGGAGGACCCGCGACGCGTTCATGCGCAGGATCGTAGGCCCAGGCGGGCCATCCACGGGCCACAAGGTGGTGTCACGGCGGGCCAAGCCAGGCCACGTCAGAGCGCGTCGATCAGGCGTAAGGGCATGCTTAAAGCCGATCTTGTGCGATTCCCAAGCTGACGCTGCGTACTGGCCTCGACCGGTGAGCGGTCCACACAAGGGCGCCGCGCAAGCGTGGCGCACCGTAGCCAGCCGCGCCGACCTGCTGGCGGCCTCCGGCCGGCATCGGCCGACGCGGCTGGCTACGGCACGGTTCGGTCCTGGCCTCTACTACTCGTAGACGCAGGCAGCCCGAAGGATGTCGGCTACCAGCGACCAGGTGGGCTGCTCAGGCAGCTCTCGGCCTTGGTTGCGTGCCCAGCCGTCCATGCTGCCGATCCAGCGCGACATGGCTTCGAGGTAGCGGGGGAGGTCGACGTTCTCCCAGTACTCCGGAGGTGCAGCCGATTCTTGGGCGAGCACCCGGACGTATGCCGCAAGATCCTCGCGGCTTCTCACCGCGCCGGTGTCGTTGAGATCCATCAGCGGATGATCGCTTACCTGTCGAGAGGGGCTCGCAGGAGCCCTCCAAGGCCCGCTCATGAGGCCGTGACGATCGCGGGCCCCGGACCGTCGTCGAGGGCGGGGCGATCGAATGCCGCGCCGCTTCGCGGCTTGCCGTTGGGTGCTGGGGTCCAGGCACGCGGAGAGCCGGCGACACGGCAAGCCGCCCCCGGCCAGATGGCCGGGGGCGGTGAGCCGTACGACGCCGGACAGCCGCGCGCACACCGCGCAGTCGTGCCAGCCACGTGCCAGTAGCCGCTGTCCCAGGCGGTCAGCAGCGGTCTTGATCGGGCAGGACGACACCATCGTTGAACAGGCGTTCCGGACAGATCGGGGCAGTTGAAAACGATCTTCCAAACTGACGGTGCGGCCGAGTGATTCTCCACGAAGTCACGAACTCAGCAAGCGGCGGATACTCTCGGCCTCTGCTCGCGCGGCTTCCGCCTCACTGGCAGCCTGGTTGCGGTCCGACTCGAAGAGGAGTTGCCGAGAAAGGAAGCTCAGGCACTCCGACATCCGCTCCCGCCATAGGGCTAGCTCTTCGGATGGCTCGTCGCTAGCGGGTTGTTCAGCCCGAGTAGCACGAAGGCCTCGCAACGCGTCCTTGAGGCAGGGAGGAAGGGACACAGCGCCATCATGCCCGTCTTGCTACGTGTACGTGCAATGATCTTGATGGACCGGACAGGTGATCGACCCGACGGACCAGGTCAAGGCCGTAGCAGCCGTCCCACCTGAATCGCCTTCCTAAACCGTGTGTCGGTCGATCGCAGCCTCGGTCACCCGGAACAAGGCTTGTCCGCCCACAGCGGCGACACCATCTGGAGAGGTGGAGACGGTGAACACGCCGTCACTGTCCTGCCCGACGATCCTGCACCGGAGGCGGACCGCCGTTGGCAGCGAGGTCTCGGCATGCAACCTGCCAGGGGTGAAAATCGGGACCTTGTCGACGAAGAACCAAGGCTTGAGGTCGGCGTCAACGAGGCGGACGCGGACCCAGCCGGGGAAGTTGTGATCGACCCACGCCACCACCTCACAGCGGAGGAGGACACCGTAAGGCATTGGCAAATCTTGCCGTCTGTTCGTGGCGGTGGCAACGAGGGCCGCAGCTTGCCGCAGGGGCGAACACGAGCATCCGAGTCAGAAAAGTACAAACAGGCGAGGGTCAAAGCGGGCAGAGCACTGGCTCTGGGCGGGTTGGCGCGGGCTAGTGCCCTGGGTGTCAGGGTTGGGTGAGACCAGCGGTTCAGAGCAGTTAGCCCTCCCGGGGCGAGGATGGATCTTCTCTCGATGACGATTTCCAGCGCG
>NZ_JBIDDG010000024.1:0-101969 GCF_043205005.1 Micromonospora sp. NPDC047620
ACCGAGGCCCTCGCCGACTGGATCGCCACCCGCGGCTACGCCGCCTGATCCAGAACCCGACACCACCGACAAGGGCCGGCCCCGAACGGGGCCGGTCCTTGTCGTCGTCTCCGTATCCGCACCGGTGCCTCACCGCCAGCTTCGCAGCAACGCACACCGGACGTCGGGGTGGGTGGGTACGGGCCTGCCGGCCGTGTTCCGCTGTCGAGCTGCCCGCACAGGCGGGTGCCAACCCTCGTCCGCCCGGTCCGGTCAGCCGCCGGAGTCGGCCAGCTCGGCGCCCTCGGGCACGGTGTCGTCGTCGCGGCTGGCGAGCCAGCCGTCGGGCAGGAAGACCTTGCCGGGCGAGTTGGTGCGCCCGCGCGGCTGCCCGAGCGTGGCGACCGGGAAGGGCTCGGACGGGTCGAGCTTGCCGAGCAGGTCGTCGAGCTGGGCCAGGCTCTCGATCATCGCCAGCTCGCGGCGCAGTTCGCTGCCCACCGGGAAGCCCTTGAGGTACCAGGCGACGTGCTTGCGGAAGTCGGTGCAGCCGTCCCGTTCGCCCCGCGCGGGGTTGCGCGCGCCCGCGGTGAACTGGTCGACCAGCAACTCGGCGTGGCGGCGCATGGTCTGCGCGACCTCGCCCAGGCTGGGCAGCCGGCGCTCGGGGCGTCCGTTGAACGCGGCCTCCAGGTCGGCGAAGAGCCACGGGCGGCCCAGGCAGCCCCGGCCGATCACCACCCCGTCGACGCCGGTGTGCGCCACCATCCGCAACGCGTCGTCGGCCTCCCAGATGTCGCCGTTGCCGAGCACCGGCACGTCGAGCGCCTGCTTGAGCGTGGCGATGGCGTCCCAGTCGGCGGTGCCCGAGTAGCGCTGCGCCGCCGTACGCCCGTGCAGGGCGACCGCCGCCACGCCGGCGTCCTGTGCGGCGAGGCCCGCCTCGACGTACGTCAGGTGGTCGTCGTCGATGCCCTTGCGCATCTTGACCGTGACCGGCACCCCGGCGGGCGACGCGGCGTCCACCGCGGCCCTGACCAGGCGGGCGAAGAGCCGGCGCCGCCACGGCAGCGCGGATCCGCCGCCCTTGCGGGTGACCTTGGGCACGGGGCAGCCGAAGTTGAGGTCGATGTGGTCGGCGAGGTCCTTCTCGACCACGATCCGCACGGCGGCGGCGGTGATCTCGGGGTCGGTGCCGTAGAGCTGGAGGCTGCGGGGCCGCTCGTCCCCGCCGAAGGCGATCATGCGCAGCGTCTTCGGGTTCCGCTCCACCAGCGCGATGGTGGTGATCATCTCGCAGACGTAGATGCCGCCGCCCTGTTCCCGGCAGAGCTGCCGGAAGCCGACGTTGGTGATGCCCGCCATCGGAGCGAGCACCACCGGCGGCCACACCTGGTGCCGCCCGAGGGTCAGCGGGCGCAGTGCGGGAACGGTCGGCGCGGTCACCGCACAAGTGTAAGGAAGGGCCCCCTCCTAACGTCTGGTGCAGAGGAGGGGTCCCCTGCTAACACGACGCATATCACAATCGGGGCGGCGGCGGGCGTTCTCCACAGCGGGCAGCGCCGTCCACAGACCGATCGGTCGGGCGGGACATGGGATCATCCTGCGCCCATGCTGCGCCTCATGCGTGAGCAGCCACCCGAACTCGCCGACGCGGCGGAGCGACAGCAGCAGATCGTCACCCGGGCCCAACTGCTGGCCGCGGGCTTCGACGACATGTACCTGTACCGCCAGACCCGGCGCAGCCAGTGGCAGCGCGTCCTGCCCGGTACGTACGCCCTGGTCACCGGCACCCTGACCGACGAGCAGCGACGGATCGCGGCGGCGCTCTACGCCGGGCCGGAGGCACAGCTCACGGGGCTCGCCGCGCTGATCTGGTACGGCTTCCGGCAAAGCCCGCGCACTGACGACGTACACCTGATCGTGCCGCACCACGCACGGCGCAGCTCGGCGGGATTCGCCCGGGTCGCGCGGGCCCTTGCCCTGGACGCCAAGGCCCGGCAGGCGTCGGTCTACCGGGTGTGCTCGCCGGCGCGGGCGGTCGTGGACGCGGCGCGCGACCTGCGCCACCTGCGTCCGGTACGCGCGATCGTCGCCGAGGCCGTGCAGCGCGGGTTCACCGATCTCGCCCGGCTGGACGAGGAGATCGGCCGGGCCCGGCGCAGCCGGACCGCGCTGGTCAGGAAGGCGTTCTCCGAGGTTGTCCACGGCGTCCGGTCGGCGCCGGAGGCGGAGTTGCGGGAGTGTCTGACCAGCAGTCCGGTGTTGCCGGAGATCCGGTGGAATCCGCGCCTGACCGCCGGCAACGGCACGTCGCTGCCGACTCCCGACGGATATCTCGCCGACTCGGCGGTGGCGCTGGAGGTCGACTCGCAGGAGTACCACTTCAGTCCCGGTGACTGGGCGCGAACGCTCGACCGGCACAACGAACTGAGCCGGCACGGCATCCTGATCCTGCATTTCACCCCGGCGCAGATCCGTCGCGACCCGGCGCGAGTCCGCCGCACCGTGGAGGATGCGTACGAATCGCGGCGCGGCCTCGGCGCCACGAACCGGGTCCGCGTCCAGCCCATTGACGTGCCGGGTAACGACGGGTGAGCGCTCCGGGATGTTAGGAAGGGGCCCCTCCTCTACTGAAAACGTTAAGAAGGGGCCCTTCCTTACACAGCTCAGCAGCCGGGGAGGCGCTCGATCAGGTAGCGCTCGACCTGGTCCAGGGAGATGCGCTCCTGGGCCATGGTGTCCCGGTTCCGCACGGTCACCGCGTTGTCGTCGAGGGTGTCGAAGTCGACCGTCACGCAGAACGGCGTGCCGATCTCGTCCTGACGGCGGTAGCGGCGGCCGATCGCCTGCGAGTCGTCGAACTCCACCACCCAGCGCTTGCGCAGGTCCGCGGCGAGGCCCTTCGCCTTGGGCGAGAGCGCCTCGTTGCGCGACAGCGGCAGCACCGCCACCTTGACCGGGGCCAGCCGCGGGTCGAACCGCATCACCGTGCGCTTGTCCACGCCGCCCTTGGTGTTCGGCGCCTCGTCCTCGTCGTACGCCTCGAGCAGGAAGGCCAGCACCGCCCGGGTGAGGCCGGCGGCCGGCTCGATGACGTACGGCACCCAGCGCTCCTGCTTCGTCTGGTCGAAGTAGGACAGGTCGACGCCGGAGTGCTTGCTGTGCGTGGACAGGTCGAAGTCGGTGCGGTTGGCGATGCCCTCCAGCTCCGCGAACTCCGTGCCGCCGAACTGGAAGCGGTACTCGATGTCGACGGTGCGCTTCGAGTAGTGGGAGAGCTTCTCCTTGGGGTGCTCGTAGAAGCGCAGGTTGTCCTCCGACAGGCCCAGGTCGAGGTACCAGTTCCAGCGCTCCTGGAGCCAGTACTCGTGCCACTGCTCGTCGGAGCCCGGCTCGACGAAGAACTCCATCTCCATCTGCTCGAACTCGCGGGTGCGGAAGATGAAGTTGCCCGGGGTGATCTCGTTGCGGAACGACTTGCCGGTCTGCGCGATGCCGAACGGCGGCTTCTTGCGGGCGACCGTCTCGACGTTCTTGTAGTTGACGAAGATGCCCTGCGCGGTCTCCGGGCGCAGGTAGTGCATGCCCTCTTCGCTCTCCACCGGGCCCAGGAAGGTCTTCATCAGGCCGTTGAACATCTTCGGCTCGGTGAAGGTGCCCTTGTTGCCGCAGTTCGGGCAGTTCAGCTCGGTCAGCGAGGCCGGCGGCTTGCCGTGCTTGGCCTCGTACGCCTCCTCGAGGTGGTCGGCCCGGAACCGCTTGTGGCAGGACTGGCACTCGGTCAGCGGGTCGACGAAGGCGTCGAGGTGGCCGGAGGCGGCCCAGACGTCCCGGGCCAGGATGACGGCGGAGTCGAGGCCGACCACGTCGTCGCGCTGCTGGACCATGGTCTTCCACCACTGCCGGCGGACGTTCTCCTTCAGCTCCACGCCGAGCGGACCGTAGTCCCACGCCGACCGGGTGCCTCCGTAGATCTCGCTGGAGGGGAAGACGAAGCCTCGGCGCTTGGCGAGGCTGACGACGGCGTCGATACGGTCGGCTGGCATGTTTCCTCCTACGCCGACTGGCGGTCGGCGGGGACGCGGTGAAGGACGGAACGAGCAGTTCGGGACAACGGTACGACCAGCACCAGCCCGAGCCCAGCAGAATACCGGGGGCGGGTCAGTTGACCCCGCACACCTCCATGCCGCCGGTCTGCCGGTCCTGCCCCAGGACGACCTCCTGCCGGTCCTGCCGGCCGCCGGTGTAGGTCACGTCCACCGGCACGGTCAGGGTGGTGGTGTCCACGTCGCCCACCCGGAAGGCGGTGATCTGCGGCTCGGCGGCGACCCGGCGCTCGAACTCCCGCCGCGACTCGCGCCGCTGCGCGTCGTCGCAGAGCTGGTCGTACGCGGCGCCGTACTTCCGCTCGACCAGCGCCTGGTAGTAGTCGGTGGAGACGGTGCGCCCCTGCTCCCGCACGGCCTGCACCCCGGACACCGCCAGGCCCACCACGGCCGCGCCGCCGCCACCGCAGCAGAGCAGCACGGCGAGCGCCCCGGCGCCCAGCCCGAGCCAGAGCCGGGTGTTGCGCCCCTCGGTGGGCGGCGCCGCGAACGGCGGGGCCACCCCGGGGCCGGGCGGCGGGGCGGGCACGCCCGGATCTGCCGGCGGGCCGGGCACGACGGGCGGCTGCGCCCCCTCCTGGCCGGGCAGCGAAGAATACGGCGGCGGTGCCGCCGATCCGGGAGCGGTCATGAGAGCAATCTAGTGCCCGCGGGCTCAGTGGTACGGACCAGCGGCCCGATCGCTGGCCGCCACGACCACGTCCCCGCCCGGCGCCGCGCTGGCGAGCGCCTCGTACGCGGACGGCTCGTCGACCGACTCGGCGAGCAGCGGCACCGCCGTGACCTTGACGTCGAAGCCGCCGAGGGCACGCCGGTAGGTGCCGACGGACTCCCACTCGGTGACCAGGCACCAGTGGCGCGGGTCGTCCAGCGCCCGGACGAGCTGCCCGCGCAGGTAACCGGGACGGGCCGCGAGCGCGGCGAGGGCGGCGTGCGCCCGCTCGGTGAAGTCGTCGGCGACATCGACGTCCACCACGAACCGGTTCGTCACCAGCACGGGTTCCTCCTCGTAGAGTCTGTGGGATGCAGCGTACGCAGAGCCCCCTGCCGGCCCGGTTGGCGCGGGCGAACCCGACGACGGTGTTCCTGGTCACCCTGGTGCTGGCGCTGGTCGCGTTCTTCACCCCCGGGGTGGTGGGCGGGCTGCTCACCCTGCTGCTCGCCGCGGCCGTCGCCGCGCTGCTGGTCACCACCTGGTCGGTGCAGACGGCGCCGACCCGGACGATCCGGCTGGTGGTGCTCACCCTGCTGGTCACCGCGGGCCTGGTGAAGCTGCTCTGACATGCAAGCATGCGTTTTTGACAATCATTGTCGTTGTCGCGGAGAGTTCATGTCATGAACATCCGCTCCGCCCCGCGCACCCTGGCCGCCGCCACCACCGCCCTGCTCGCCCTCGGCGGCGTCGCCGCCTGCTCCGACGACGCGGCCGGCACCGACCCACAGCGGGTCGACGTGGTGGCCGCCTTCTACCCGCTCCAGTTCCTCGCCGAGCGGATCGGCGGCGACGCGGTGAAGGTCACCAACCTGGCCAAGCCCGGGGCGGAGCCGCACGACCTGGAGCTCAACCCGGGGCAGGTCGGCGACGTCAGCCAGGCCGAGCTGGTCGTCTACCTGAAGGGCTTCCAGCCGAACGTGGACGAGGCCGTCGAGCAGAACGCCGGGGACCGCGCGTTCGACGTGGCCACCGTGCAGCCGCTGCGCGACGCGGCGGCCGGTGGGCATGACCACGACCACGGGCACGAGGGCGAGGCGGGCGCGACCGAAGAGCCCCACGCCGAGGAGGAGGGCGGTGGCAAGGACCCGCACCTCTGGCTCGACCCGACCCGCCTGGCCACCGTCGGCGACAGGCTCGCCGAGCGGCTCGGCAAGGCCGACCCGGAGCGGGCCGCCGACTACACCGCCCGCGCCGCGGCGCTGCGCACCGAGCTGGCGAAGCTGGATGCCGACTTCACCACCGGCCTGAAGACCTGCCAGCGGCGGGAGATCGTGGTCAGCCACACGGCGTTCGGCTACCTGACCGAGCGCTACCAGCTGGAGCAGATCGGCATCACCGGGCTGAGCCCGGAGAACGAGCCGTCCCCGCAGCGCCTCGCCGAGGTGATCGAGGAGGCCCGGAAGCACAAGGCCACGACGATCTTCTTCGAGACGCTGGTGAGCCCGAAGGTGGCCCAGACCATCGCCGACCAGGTCGGCGCGAAGACCGCGGTGCTCGACCCGCTGGAAGGGCTGTCGACCGAGGGCGGCGACTACCTTTCGGTGATGCGTACCAACCTGCAGACCCTGCGGACGGCGTTGAGCTGCTCGTGACATCCCCAGTCATCACCGTCACGCACGGGGTGGTCGGCTACGACGGCCGCCCCGTGCTGCGTGACGTCTCGCTGACCGTGACCACCGGCGAGGTGGTCGCGGTGCTCGGCGCCAACGGCTCCGGCAAGTCCACCCTGATCCGCGCCGTGCTCGGCCTGGTGCCGCTCAGCTCCGGGTCGGTCACCCTCTTCGACCGCCCGTTGCGCCGGTTCCGGCAGTGGCACCGCGTCGGGTACGTCCCACAGCGCCTCGGCGCCGGCAGCGGCGTACCGGCCACCGTCCGCGAGGTGGTGGCCTCCGGCCGGCTGGCCCGCCGGGGCGTCCTGCGCCCGCCCGGGCGCGCCGACCGGGCCGCCGTCGACGCGGCGCTGGCGGCGGTCGGGCTCGCCGACCGGGCCGGCGACCCGGTCGCCACGCTCTCCGGCGGGCAGCAGCAGCGCACCCTGATCGCCCGGGCGCTGGCCGGCCAGCCGGAGCTGCTCGTCCTCGACGAGCCGACCGCCGGGGTGGACGCGGCCAGCCAGGAGGCGTTCGCCGGGGCGCTGCACGACTTCGTGGGCGGCGGCGGCACGGTGCTGCTGGTGGCCCACGAGCTCGGGCCGCTGCGGCCGCTGATCAGCCGGGCGGTCGTCGTACACCAGGGTGGGATCTGCCACGACGGCGTGGTGCCCGAACCCGCCGGCCACCACGCGGAGCCCGACCACGACCACGTGCACCCGCACGGTCCCGACGAGCCCGCCGGGCTGTGGAGCAGCTGATGGAACTCTTCCAGTACCCCTACATGCAGCGCGCCCTGATCGGCGCGCTGGTCATCGGCCTGGCGGCACCGGCGCTCGGCATCTACCTGGTGCAGCGGCGGCTCGCGCTGATCGGCGACGGGGTCGGGCACGTGGCGCTCACCGGCGTCGGCGCGGGCCTGCTGCTCAACCGGTCCCCGGTGCTCGTCGCGGTGGTCGTGGCGACCGTCGGCGCGGTCACCATCGAGATGGTCCGCGCCCGGGGGCGCACCTCCGGCGACCTGGCCCTGGCGCTGCTCTTCTACGGCGGCATCGCCGGCGGCGTGATGCTGGTCGGGCTCTCCGACAGCACCAGCGCCAACCTCAACGCCTACCTGTTCGGGTCGCTGACCACGATCTCGCCGGGGGACCTGACCACCATCGCGGTGCTCGGCGCGGCGATCCTGGTCACCATGCTGGCCCTGCGCCCGGCCCTGTTCGCGGTCTGCCACGACGAGGAGTACGCCCGGGTCTCCGGGCTGCCGGTGCGCACGCTCAACATGCTGCTCGCGGTGGCCACCGCGGTCACCGTGACCATCGCCATGCGGGCCGTCGGCGTGCTGCTGATCAGCGCGCTGATGGTGGTGCCGGTGGCCACGGCGCAGCAGGTGACCCGGGGGTTCCGCAGCACGATGGCGGCGGCGACGGCGCTCGGCCTCTTCGCCGCCGGCTCGGGGGTCTGGGTGGCGGCGAACGCCGACACCGCTCCCGGCGCGTCGGTGGTGCTGATGGCGATCGCCTCGTTCGGGGTGGTCGCGCTCCTCGGCGCGGCCTGGCGGGTGCTTCGCCGGCGGCGCACCCCGGCCGCCGCGCCCGCGCCCGAGCCGCACGAGGTCGTGCTCCGCTGATCCTGGTCAGCGACGTGCCGATGGGATTGGTTACCGTTACGGGGTGACCGGCGGATCAGGCTACGATGCCTTCGAGGGGGCGAGCGAGCTGCTGCGTGCCCTGTCGGCACCGATCCGGCTGGCCATCGTCAGCGAGCTCGCCGAGGGCGAACGCTGCGTGCACGAGCTGGTGGACAAGCTCGGCGCCGCGCAGCCGCTGGTCTCCCAGCACCTGCGGGTGCTGCGGGGCGCCGGCGTGGTGCGCGGCTCGCGACGGGGGCGCGAGATCGCGTACGCCCTGGTCGACGAGCACGTCGCGCACATCGTGGCCGACGCGGTCAGCCACGCCGGGGAGGGGTCATGACGGGTTCGGCGGTCCGCAACACCCGGCAGCGCTCGGCGGTCAGCGCGCTGCTCGCCGAGATGGAGGGCTTCCACAGCGCGCAGGAGCTGCACGCGATGCTGCGCGAGCGCGGCGAGCGGGTCGGGCTGACCACGGTCTACCGCACCCTCCAGGGGCTCGCCGACACGGGCGAGATCGACGTGATGCGCCCGCCGGGCGGCGAGCACCTCTACCGCCGGTGCAGCGAGGGGCACCACCACCACCTGGTCTGCCGCGGCTGCGGCCGCACCGTGGAGGTGGCCGGGCCGGCGGTGGAGAGCTGGGCGGAGCGGGTGGCGGCGCAGCACGGCTACGCCGACGTCAGCCACACCCTGGAGATCTTCGGCACCTGCCCGGCCTGCGCCCGCTGAGACCCGCCACGACGGGTCAGCCCGACACCAGGCGCAGCCCGGCCTGCCGGCGGCTGGTCAGACTGTCCGGGACCCGCGCGAGATCCGGCCGTAGCGGGCCGGACGGGCGCGGCGGTGCCGGCCGTCCGCGCAGGTGCCCGGATCGGTCGCGCGTGGCACGCTGTCCGGCGTGAAGATCTACGCCGATCGCTTCCCGACCGCCGTCCGACAGTTGATCACCGACCTGCTCGTCGTCGCCTGGGTGTACGGCGCGGTCCGCGGCGCGCTGTGGCTGCACGACCTCGTCCAGAAGCTCGCCGTACCCGGCCAGAAGCTGGAGGGGGCCGGCGGCGGCCTGGCCGACAACCTGGCCGAGGCGGGCGGCAAGGTCGGCCGGGTGCCGCTGGTGGGCGACGAGCTGACCGCGCCGTTCGAGCGGGCCGCCGGCGCCGCCCGGTCGCTGGCCGAGGCCGGACGGGACCAGCAGGAGCTGGTCGACCAGCTCGCCCTCGCGCTGGCCGTCGCCGTACTGGTCTTCCCGCTCGGCCTGGTGCTCTTCGGCTGGCTGCCGCTGCGGGTGCGCTGGATGCGCCGGGCCGCCTCGGCGGCCAGGCTGGCCGCCGTGCCCGCCGGCCGGGACCTGCTCGCCCTGCGGGCGTTGGCCACCCAGCCGCTCGGGCGGCTGACCCGGATCGCGCCCGACGTGGCCGAGGCGTGGCGGCGCGGCGACGACGCCACCGTCGACGCGCTCGCCGAACTGGAGCTGCGCCAACTCGGCCTGCGCGCCGGCCGCTAAGGCGGTGTCCACGAACTTCGCCGGGGTCGTCGGCGGTGAGATTGTCGTACCGGTGGTGTGGGCTTTGGTTCGTGCCTCGTCGTCGGGATCCCGCAGCACTGCCGGTGGTGTATCGCACCGCTCGTGTGGCGGTGCGGGTGACGCCCGCGCAGCGGCGGCGGTGTTTCGGGCTGTTGCGCTCGGCTGGTGATGTGTGGGCGTGCGTGTTGGAGGTCAACGCGTGGCGGCGCCGCCACCACGCCCCACCGTTGACGGGCTATCAGGAGTTGTGCCGGGAGTTGTCGGCGTCCGGGCCGGGCACGTTCGCCGAGCTGGACACGACCGGGGCGCGGTCGGTGTTGCGGCGGTTCTCGGATGCGTGGTTCGCGGCGGCGAAACGCCGCAAGGCCGGTAACGCGTCGGCGGGGTTCCCGCGTCGGCGGCGGGGGTTGGTGCCGGTGCGCTGGTACCACGGCACGTTCACCCTCGACGGCCGCCGGGTGCGCATCCCGACCGCGAAGGGTACGCGCGCGTTGTGGGTGCGTCTGGCGCGTCAGGTGCCGTATCCGGTGGAGCAGGTCCGCTCGATCACCCTGCTGTGCGAGGGCGGCCGGTTGTTTCTCGACGTCACCGCTGAGGTTCCGGTAGCGGTGTACCTGCCTAATGAGGGGCCGGACCCGGCCAGGGTGGCGGGTGTCGACGTGGGGATCATCCACCCGTACGCCGTCGCCGGCCCCGGCGGGGAGGGGTTGTTGGTGTCGGGGCGGGCGATCCGCGCCGAGCATCGCATGCACCTGGCCGACACCAAAGCCCGCGGCCGCGCCGTCGCCCGCCGGGCCCCGAAGCCGGGTCAGCGGGGGTCACGGCGGTGGCGGCAGTACCGGGCCCGCACTCGGGTGGTGGAGGGGCGGCATCGGCGGCGGGTGCGGCAGGCCCAGCACGAGGCCGCCCGCGCCGTCGTCGGCTGGGCCGTCGGTCAGCGGGTCGGGGTGCTGCACATCGGCGACCCCCGCGGCGTCCTCGACCAGTCGGCGGGGCGGCGGCACAACCTGCGGCTACGGCAGTGGCAGATCGGCCGACTCCTACAGATCCTCACCGACAAGGCCACCCTCGCCGGCATCACCGTCCACCTCGTCGACGAACGCGGCACCTCGTCGACCTGCCCCACCTGCCACCGGCGGATACCGAAGCCGCGTGGCCGGACCCTGACCTGCCCACACTGCCAGTTCTCGGGCCATCGCGACCTGGTCGCGGCGGCCAGCATCGCCACCCGCACCCCGGGCGGCGGATCCACCACCCCCACACCTGTCGTGTTGCCCGGGGTGGTCACGCACCGTCGAGCCGGCCGGCACCTACCCGGCACCGGCCGGTCCCGACGTGACCCCCGCCGCCCACCCGGGCGGCGCGAGGGTCCAGATGGCCCGCGGTGGCCCGCCCCACCAACCAGTGGGGAGTCGCTCGCCCACACGGCGAGGATCCACAACACACCACCGGACTCCTGGTGAACGTTGGTGGACACCGCACTAAGGTCGTCGGGTGTTCTACTTCCTGGTCGTCATCGCCATCCTGCTGCTCGGCTACGCCGCCGTCCTGGTCAACTACGTCCGCAAGGGCCGCAAGATCCCGCCGGCGGCGTACCTGGGGCTGGCCGTGCTCAACGGGCTGATCCTCGCCGCGATCCTGGCCTGGGCGATCGCCAGCTGAGGGCCGGGTGTAAGGAAGGGCACCTTCCTATACAAAAAACGTTAGGAAGGTGCCCTTCCTTACACCCGGCGGCGGACGTCGGGGGCGGCGGACGGGCCGGGCGACCAGCGCGCCACCCAGGGCAGGTCGTCGGCCGGGGTGATCACCCCCTCCTCCAGGCCGGCGTAGCGCCCGGCCAGGATCCGCTTCGCGGCGGCCGTGTCGACCGAGTCGGTGTTGTCCCACAGGGCGGTGAAGAGCGCGTCGACCCGAACCCGGGCCTGCCGGCAGAACAGGTCGGCCAGCTCGACGTTCTCCGGCCGGGTGTCCCGCTCGGCGTAGGCGCGCACGCAGACGGCGGACATCGCGAACAGCTCCGCGCCGATGTCCACCACCCGGCCGAGGAACGCCTGCTTGCGCTCCATCTTCCCCTGCCACCGGGACATCGCGTAGAACGTCGACCGGGCCAGCTTGCGCGAGGCGCGCTCGACCTGCCGCAGGTGGCCGGCGAGCGGGCCGAACTCGCCGTACGCCGACGGGCGCTGGCCCTTGCCGACGGCCAGGGTGGGCAGCCACTTCGCGTAGAAGACGCCGGCCCGCGCGCCGGCCTTCGCCTTGCGGCCGAGCCCGGCGTCCGGGTCGATGATGTCGCCGGCGACGGACAGGTGCGCGTCGACCGCCTCCCGGGCGATCAGCAGGTGCATGATCTCGGTCGAGCCCTCGAAGATCCGGTTGATCCGCAGGTCGCGCAGCAACTGCTCGACCGCGGCCGGGCGCTCGCCCCGCGCCGCCAGCGAGTCGGCCGTCTCGTAGCCGCGACCGCCCCGGATCTGGACCAGCTCGTCGGCGATCTTCCAGGCCATCTCGCTGGCGTAGAGCTTGACCAGCGCCGCCTCGATCCGGATGTCGTTGCGGTCGTCGTCGGCCAGCAGGCAGCACAGGTCGAGCATGGTCTCCATGCCGTACGTCGTCGCGGCGACGAAGGACAGCTTCTGGGCCACCGCCTCGTGCTCGCCGACGGGCCGGCCCCACTGCACCCGGTCGGCGGCCCACTCCCGGGCCACGTTCAACGCCCACTTGCCGGCGCCCACACACATGGCCGGCAGCGACAGCCGCCCGGTGTTCAGGGTGGTCAGCGCGATCTTCAGGCCCTTGCCCTCGCCGCCGATGACGTTCTCCTTCGGCACGAAGACGTCGTGGAAACGGGTGAGGCTGTTCTCCAGGCCGCGCAGGCCGACGAAGGCGTTGCGCCGCTCGATCGTGATGCCCTCGGCGTCGCCCTCGACGACGAAGGCGGTGATCCCGCCACGCCGCCCCTCGGCCGCGGGGACCCGGGCCATCACCACGAGCAGGGTGGCGACCGTGCCGTTGGTGGCCCAGAGCTTCACCCCGTTGAGCCGGTAGCCGGTGCCGTCGGGGGTCGGCTCGGCGGTGGTGGCCAGCCGGGCCGGATCGGAGCCGACGTCCGGCTCGGTGAGCAGGAACGCGGACACCTCGCCGGCCGCGAGGCGGGGCAGGAAGCGCTGCTTCTGCTCGGCGGTGCCGAACATCTTCAGCGGCTGCGGCACCCCGATGGACTGATGCGCCGACAGCAGCGCGCCGATCGCCGGGCTGACCGAGCCGGCCAGCATGAGCGCGCGGCAGTAGTGCAGGTTGCTCAGCCCGAGCCCGCCGTAAGACCGGTCGATTTTCATGCCGAACGCGCCGAGCCGGGCCAGGCCGTGGAACACGTCGTCCGGGATGGACGCGTCCCGTTCGATGGCCGCCCCGTCCACCTCGGAGGTGAGGAACTCGCGGAACCGGCCGAGGAACTCGTCGGCCCGGGCGACGTCCGCCGCGTCCGGACGCGGCCAGGGGTCGATCAGGTCGAGCCGGAGGCGGCCGAGGAAGAGTTCCTTGCCGAAGCTGGGTCGGTCCCACGAGGACTCGCGGGCCGCCTCGGCGACCTGGCGGGCCTCCTTCTCCGAGACCTGTCCCGCCTCCTTCGGCAGCGGCCCGGCCGCGCCGGCCGTCGGCCTGCCCCCGGCGGCGGCCGTCGCGGCCTGCCCGGTGCCGGCCGCCGCGCCCCCGGGCGGTGCGGGCCGGTCGACGGCGGCCGTCGGCACGCCTTCGGTGTCCTTCGCCGCGGGCTGGTCGGCGCCGGATCCGTCCGGCGTGGGTCGGCTGTTCTGCGTCGTGGTCACGGCTGCCCCCTCGAACCTCGGTCCGGCTGCGTCGACGTGCTCGACAAACAGCACGCTACCCCCGGGTGTTACCCAGGGGTAGCGTTCGGTAAAGATCGAGTTTCGTCGACCCGGGTCAGTCGCCGGGGAGGTGCCGCGGGTCGTCGTCCTCGTCGTCGATGTCGTCCTCGCCCCAGTTACGCCGGGCGAACGGCAGGAACACCCAGAAGGTGAGGAACCAGATCGCCGTCGCGCCGCTGAGCAGCAGGGCGACGCCCCGGTCCAGCACGAAGTCGGTGATCAGCAACACCGCGCTGACCATCGAGATCAACATGAAGGCGAGGCCGGCGCTGGCCATCCGGTGGGCGAACCGGACCAGCTCCGGCTTGCGGCCCTGCCGGAACAGCGCGCGGTGGAACGCCACCGGGGAAATGATCATCGCGGTCGCGGCGGCGGCCGCGAGCAACGAGACGATGTAGACGTCCTTCTGGAAACCGCTCGTCCTGGTGAACCCGTTGCTGAACGGCAGGGTCAGCAGGAAGGCGAAGAGGATCTGCACACCGGTCTGCGCGACCCGCAGCTCCTGCAACAGGTCGGCGAAGTTGCGCTGCCAGCGCTGCCGCTCGGTTTCCTTGGACACGGGCTACCTCCGGTCAGACGGTACTGCCGACGGGGTGCGCCCGTCGGCAGCAACGCTGATGCCCCACCGGTGGAGCCGCGAAACCGGCTCACGTCGCCCGCGCGAGCCCGGCACACGCCGGCCCGCTCCGCTCAGGAGCCGCGGCGGATCCGGCCGGCGTACCGGGCCTCCAGGGCGTTGTTGTGCTCGTCGCCGCCGGCGATGTTGGCCGACAGGTAGACCGGAGGCCGCTCCCCCGCGGCGAGCAGCCGGGCCACCACCTCGACCGTGATCTGCTGCGCCAGCAGCGCCGCGGTGATCGACGAGACCGCGCCGACCGCGCCGCCGCCGGGCAGCGGCAGCGTCGCGTCGCCGTACGGGGCGCCGTTGTCGAGCACCACGTCGGCGACGTCGGCGAGCTTGCGCCCCGACGGGTGGCGCGAGGTCATCTGCCCGGAGTGCTGCGCCGAGGTGATCGCGACCAGCCCGTGCCCCTTCTCCTTGACCAGGGACGCGAACTCCACCATCGCGCCGTTGACGCCGGAGTTGGAGGCCAGCACGAAGACGTCCCCGGGACTGACGGGGGCCAGCTCGTAGAGGCGGTGCGCCACCGACGGATCACGTTCGAGCAGCGGCCCGAGCACGTCGGCCGGCGCGCCGCCGACCAGCACCAGGTCCCGCAGGGCGATCCGGTTGGTGGGCACCAGCCCGCCGGCCCGGCCCGCGATCTCCATCGCCAGCGCCTCCGAGTGGCCGGTGCCGAACGCGTGGACCACCCCGTCGGCGCGCACCGCGTCGGCGATCAGGTCGGCGGCCCGCCCCACCGCCTCGCGCTGGCTCGTGGCCACCCGCTGCATCGTCTCGGTCACCACGGCCAGGTAGTCCTCGGCGCTCACCGTCATGTCTCTCCTCCGTCCATGTCGTACGTCCGTCGGGAACGCCCGGCCACCCCGGCGGGGCGACGCCGCACCGGTCAGGCCGGGCCCCGCACCCGGGCCAGGATCGCCTCGGCCAGCGGGGCGGGCGCCTCGTCGGGGATCCAGTGGCTCACCCCGGGCAGCTCGACGAAGCGGTAGTCGGCGCTCACGTGGCCGGCGCACGCCTCGGCCGCGGTCCGGCCGATCGCGATGTCGCGGTCGCTCCACACGAAGGTGGTCGGCACCGGCACCGGCCCCGTGGCCGCCATGTCCCGCCGGGACATCGCCCGGTACCAGTTCAGCGCCGCCGTCAGCGCGCCGGGTTCGCGCATCGGGGCCGCGTACGCGGCCACCCGCTCGTCGTCGCCGACCCCGTGCAGCATCCGGCGCAGCCCGGTCGCGCCCAGCGCCAACAGCGCCTTCTCCGCCCTGCCCGGCTTGCGGAACAGCACGATGTACGCCGAGCGCGCCTTCTGCCCCGGGTCCTCGGCCAGCGCGTGCGCCATCGCGGCGGGGTGCGGCACGGAGACCGCGGTCAGCGTCCGGACCCGCTCCGGGTGGCGGGCGGCCAGGTCCCAGGCCACCACCGCGCCCCAGTCGTGCCCCACGAGGTGCGCCGCGTCGACGCCCAGCGCGTCCAGCACGGCCAACGCGTCGGCCACCAGCTCCGGCATCCGGTACGCCTCGACCGCCTCGGGCCGCGCGCCCGGCGAGTAACCGCGCTGGTCCGGCGCGTACGTGCGCAGGCCGGCGGCGTGCAGTGGCGGGACGACGTCGTCCCACTCCCCGCCGTGCTGGGGAAAGCCGTGCAGCAGCAGGACGGGCGCGCCGCCCTCGGGACCGCCGACGCGTACGTCGAACGTGAGCCCCCGCGCCTCGATCCGCATGATCGCCAGCCTACCCAGGGCTGGCGGGGTCACTCGTACTGGCGTTTGGGGGTGGGCACCTGCCGCCAGGACTCCACGTCGAGGTAGGGGATCTCGGCGTCGTTGACCGGGTCCCGGGCGATCCGGTCGCTGTAGCGGCCGGTCACCTCGATCCAGGTGTCGTCGGCGAGCCCTTCGGGGGCGGCGCCGGTCAGGCCCAGCTTGACCGGCCGCCCGTCGGCCGCGCAGCAGGAGAGCACCATCCGGGCCAGGAGCGGTCGGCCGTCGGGGCCGGTGGTGACGAAACCGGTCAGCCGGACCCGGCGCCCGCCGAGCGACGCGCCCCGGTCGAACAGCGCCCGCGAGGCGTAGTCGAGCACGCTGACCTGTGCCGGATCGCCGTCGGGCAGGGGCGGGTAGTCGGACGGCTGTTGCCGGGCGGAGAGTGCGGTGCCGGCCTGCCCGGCCGCGTACGAGCCGAGGGCGGGCGGGGCGACCAGGAGCAGACCCAGCGCCGGCAGGATCAGCAGCCAGCCGATCCGCGGCTCGTGGTGGCCGTGCCCGTGGTCGGCGGCGTCGTCCCGGCCGGCGCGCTCGTGCTCGCCGTCGGCGGGGTCGTGGTCCCCGTCGGTGGTCGGGGGCGCAGGGGCGCGGTCGTGCTTGCCGTCGGCGGTCGGGGGCACGGCGTCGCGCCGGAGGGCGGGACGCAGCTCGTACCAGAGGGTCATGACCGCGGCGACGACCAGCAGCAGGCCCGCGGCGACCAGGAAGGGGCGCAGCCCCTCCTTGACGTAGCGCAGGTAGAGGTCGGTGAGGCTGGCCCGGACCACGGCGCCCCCGAGCAGCAGCAGGACGACGGCCTGCGCCTGCCGGTTCACCGCAGCACCGCCCCGGTCGCGGCGGCGACCGCGACGGCCACCGCGAAGGTGGCCGGGGCGAACCGCAGCGCGAACCGGCGGCCGAAGACGCCGGTCTGCATCGCGATGAGCTTGAGGTCGACCATCGGCCCCACCACCAGGAAGACCAGTCGGGCGGTCAGCGAGAACTGCGACAGCGAGGCGGCCACGAAGGCGTCGGCCTCCGAGCAGAGGGAGAGCAGCACCGCGAGCACGGCCAGCGCGAGCACCGAGAGCACCGGGTCCTCGGCGAGCGTCTGCAACCAGCGCTCGGGCACGACGACGTTGATGGTGGCGGCGGCCGCCGCGCCGACCACCAGGAACCCGCCGGCGTGGGTGACGTCGTGCCGGACCGCCGCCCAGAACGCCCGCCCGCGCGGGCCGTCGTCCAGCTCCGGCCGGCGCGGCAGCCGGATCCAGTCGGCCCGGCCGAGGCGCAGCCACAGCCACCCCATCACCATCGCGACGACCAGGCTCGCGACGCCGCGGCCGAGGACCATCTCCGGGGCGTCGGGGAAGGCCACCGCGGTGGCGGTGAGCACGATCGGGTTGATGGCCGGGGCGGCGAGCAGGAAGGCCAGCGCGGCGGCCGGGGTGACCCCGCGCCGGATCAGCGACCCGGCGATCGGCACGGACCCGCACTCGCAGCCGGGCAGCACCACGCCGGCCGCGCTCGCCACGGGCACCGCGAGCGCGGGGTGCCGGGGCAGCGCCCGGGCCCAGAACGACCGGGGCACGAAGACCGCGATCACGGCGGAGAGGAGCACCCCGAAGACCAGGAACGGCACCGCCTGCACCATGACCGAGACGAAGACGGTGGTCCAGGTCTGCAGCCGGGGCGCGGACAGGGCCCCGGCGAGCGGCTCACGGAAGACGACCAGCAGGACCAGCAGGCCCGCGAGCACCTCGACCGACCCGACCCGCCAGGCGCTCCCGCCGCCGCCCGCCGGCTCGTGCGGGGGTACGCCCGGCGCGGCCACACCGACCGCCCCCGGGGCGCGCCCGTCCGGCACGGAGCGGTCAACCTCGGATGTCACGTGGTTTCCTCCGCCGATTCCGCCAGTGGCCGCCTGAGAGTACCGGCCGGAACCGACGGGATCGAGCGAACGCGCTCATGACCTGCGGAAAGATCACTTTGCCCGATGATCTTCAAAGGTGTTAGCGTCGGCGCGACAACTTCACATCCGACAGGGGAGCGCACAGCGCTGAGAGTGCGGGCACCGCCCGCAGACCCTCGAACCTGATCTGGGTAATGCCAGCGCAGGGAGTTCGGTCGACCTCCAGCCGCGCCGCCGTCCGGGCACACCGGGCGCGGCGTGCGTCTTCTCCTGGTTCGCGTTCAGGACTGGGAGCAATCATGCGAGACAACACGACCACCCGGTGGCGCACACTCGACGTCGTCATCGCCGCGGTGATCGCGGTGGCGTTCGGCGTCATCTTCTGGGCCTGGGGCCTGCTGTGGCGGGCCGTCGACCCGGCGTTCGCGTTCTTCCCGGCCGGCCAGGCGATCATGTACGGCGTCTGGCTGGTCCCGGCCGTGCTCGGCGGCCTGGTGATCCGCAAGCCCGGCGCGGCGCTCTTCTGCGAGGCGGTGGCGGCGACGGTCTCCGCGCTGCTCGGCTCGGAGTGGGGCGGCATCACCATCGTCCAGGGCCTCATCCAGGGGCTCGGCGCCGAGGTGGCCTTCGCCGCGTTCCGGTACCGCTCGTTCCGGCTGCCCACCGCGCTGCTCGCCGGTGCGCTGACCGGCCTCGGCGCGGCGCTGTTCGACTTCTTCGTCTGGAACGTCGACTACGCGCTCGGCAGCTACCGGGTCCCGTACGCCCTGCTCACCGTCGTCAGCGCCGCCGCCGTCGCCGGCGCCGGCGGCTGGGCCCTCACCCGCGCCCTGGCGGGCACCGGCGTCCTGGACCGCTTCCCCGCCGGCCGCGAACGCGCCGCCATCTGACCCGCACCACCGGAATCGGGGTTGATCATGAGGTGGACGGCGACGTGGATCTCCGTGGGTGCCGCCAACCTCATGATCGACGCCTGCGCGCGGGCCGGAAGGGGGACGGCGTGGGGGCGGTGACACTGCGGGGGTTCGGGTGGCGGCACGCCGGGCGTCGGGCGTGGGCCGTGCGCGGGGTGGACCTGCGCGTCGAGGCCGGCGAGCGGGTGCTGCTGCTCGGGCCGTCGGGCGCCGGCAAGAGCACCCTGCTCGCCGCGCTGGCCGGGTTGCTGCCCGAGGACTCGGGCGAACAGGAGGGCACCGTCGAGATCGACGGGCTCGACCCCCGCAAGGGCCGGGAACGGGTCGGCATCGTCTTCCAGGACCCGGAAACCCAGCTCGTGATGGCCCGCAGCGGCGACGACGTGGCGTTCGGGCTGGAGAACCGGGGGGTCCCCGCCGAGGAGATCTGGCCCCGCGTCGACGAGGCGCTGGCCCGGGTCGGCTTCCCGTACCACCGGGACCGGCCCACCGCGGCCCTCTCCGGCGGCGAGCAGCAACGCCTCGCCCTGGCCGGGGTGCTGGCCCTGCGGCCCGGGCTGTTGCTGCTCGACGAACCGACCGCCAACCTGGACCCGACCGGCGCGGCGCTGATCCGCGCGGCGGTGGCCGGCGCGCTGGACGCCGACACCACGCTGATCCTGGTCGAGCACCGGGTCGCCGAGGCGCTGCCGCTGGTCGACCGGGTGGTCGTGCTCGAACCGGCCGGCGGCGTCCGCGCGGACGGCACGCCTGAGGCCGTCTTCGGCGCCCACGGCGACGCGCTCGCCGCCGCGGGCGTCTGGGTGCCCGGCCGGCCCGTGCCGCCCCGCCACGCCACCGCGCCGGCCGGCGACCTGCTGCTCACCGCCGACCGGCTCGGCCTGCCGCCCCGGCTGGCCGCCGTCGACCTGGCGGTACGCGCCGGCGAGGCGCTCGCCGTGCTCGGCCCGAACGGGGCCGGGAAGTCGACCCTCGCGCTGCTGCTCGGCGGGCTGCTCAAGCCGGGAGCCGGCCGGGTCGCGGCGACGGCGGCACTGGCCGGCTCCGACGCCCGCACTCCCCCGCACCGCTGGCGCGCACCGGCGCTGGCCCGGCGGATCGGCTCGGTCTTCCAGGACCCGGAGCACCAGTTCGTCGCCACCACCGTCTTCGACGAGCTGGCCCTCGGCCCGCGCCGCACCGGCCAGCCCGAGACGGCGGTCCGGTCCACCGTGGACGGCCTGCTGTCCCGGCTGCGGTTGACGAAGCTCGCCGCGGCCAACCCGTACACCCTGTCCGGTGGGGAGGCGCGGCGACTGAGCGTGGCGACGGCCCTGGCCACCGCGCCCCGCCTGCTCGTCTGCGACGAACCCACCTTCGGCCAGGACCGGCGGACCTGGCTGGAGCTGGTGGACCTCTTCGCCGAGCTGCGCGACGCCGGGCACGGCCTGGTCGCCGTCACCCACGACCCGGAGTTCGTGGCCGCCCTGGCCGACCGGCGCGTCACCCTGGAGCGGCCGTGACCAGCTCGCACGACGCGCCGGCCGCGCGCCCGCGGCGTCGCCGGACCATGACCGGTCCGGCGCCGGCCGCGCGCCCCGCCCGTCCCGTCCCGGAGCGACCGTGATCACCCTCGAACCGGTCGCCGCCCCCGACGCGCCGCTGGCCCGGCGCAACCCGGTGGCCAAGCTCGCCGCGGCGCTGGTGTTCTCGTTCATCCTCGTCGCCACCCTGGACCCGGTGGCCCCGGCGATCGCCATCGCCGTCGAGTTGGCCGTGCTGCCGCTGTTCGGGGTCCGCTTCCGGGTGCTGGCCGGGCGGGCCGGGCCGCTGCTGGTCGGCGCAGTCGGCATCGTGGTGACGCTGGTGCTCTTCGCGGCCGAGCGCTCCGGCCGGGTGCTGGTCGAGGCCGGCCCCGCGGTGGTCACCTCCGGGGTGCTGCTCACCGCGCTCGGCCTGGTGCTGCGCATGTTCGCCGTGGCGCTGCCCGGCGTGATCGTGTTCGCCACCACCGACCCCACCGACCTGGCGGACGCCCTGATCCAGAACGCGAAGGCGCCGGCCCGGTTCGCCATCGGGGCGTTGGCGGCGTTCCGGCTGGTGCCGCTGCTCGGCCAGGAGTGGCAGATGATCGCCATGGCCCGCCGCGCCCGCGGGGTGACGGCGGGACGCAGCCCGCTGGCGAAGCTGCGGCTGTTCGCCTCCACCGCCTTCGCGCTGCTGGTCGGGGCGATCCGCCGGGGCACCCGGTTGGCCGTGGCGATGGACGCCCGCGGCTTCGACGCCGGCACCCCGCGTACGGTCGCCCGGCGGCAACGCTTCGTCGCCGCCGACGGGCTGCTGATCGCCGGGGCGGCGCTGCTGGCCGGCGCGGCGCTGGCGGTCAGCGTGCTGCTCGGCACGTTCCGGCCCCTGATCGGCTGAACCGCACACCGGCGCCCACCGTGACACGTCGGCGAGGGCAGCCGGCCACAGCAGGGCCGGGAGCCGGTCCGGGTGGGGTTGTCGCCGGGCGCCGACAACCCCACCCGGCGGGCCCCGTCAGCTGCGCCGGAAGGCGTACCGGCGGGCCTGGCCCGCCCGCTGGCCGCGCAGCGACCCGGAGCGGGCGGCGCCGGAGACCGGCGGACCGGCCTTCGGCGCCGCCGGCCGGTCGAGCGGCAGCACCGGCGTGACCGGCGCGACCGCCACCTCGCCGAGGTTGGCGGGCGTCAGGTCCGCGACGGTCGGCTTCGGCGTGACGGTACGGGACTTCTTCGGGTTGCGCTTGGCGGGCATCCGGGCCTCCTCGGTCTGCGGGCCGTCCCGTCGTCGGACGGGGCGGGCCGCCGGTCGGTGACCGTCGCACGACGGTCGGGCGGAATCGGGACTGCTCCCCGGGTGCGACCACGACGGACACCGCGCCTCGGCGGCAGGGTGGGAATGCGGACGCCCGGGAGCACGCGGACCCACGGCAGCAGGGCGGCGGGCCGGCTCGGAGATGGGGCGTCAGTTGCGCATGCCCACACGCTAACCCCACCGCAGGCCGCGCGCATCCGAATTACCGGCACGATCGGCCTGGCCGACCGCGAGCGCACGGCGACCCTGCGGTGACGGGCTGCCGAACACCGCACCGCGCCCGCCACCCGCCGCGATACGGTCACAGCGGCAGGCACGGACGACGGAAGGCGGCGGACGGATGGCCGAGCGGGCGACGGCGCGGATCGGCGTGACCGGGCTGGCGGTGATGGGCCGCAACCTGGCCCGGAACCTGGCCCGCAACGGCTTCACCGTGGCGCTGCACAACCGCTCGCCGGAGCGCACCCGCAGCCTGGTCGCGGAGCACGGCGACGAGGGGACCTTCCTCCCCGCCGAGTCGATGGCGGACTTCGTCGCCTCGCTGGAGCGGCCGAGGGCGGTGATCGTGATGGTCAAGGCGGGCGGGCCCACCGACGCCGTGATCGACGAACTGGTGCCGCTGCTCGACCCCGGCGACATCGTCGTGGACTGCGGCAACGCGCACTTCGCCGACACCCGCCGGCGGGAGGAGGCGCTGCGGGCCCACGGGCTGCACTTCGTCGGCACCGGCGTCTCCGGCGGCGAGGAGGGTGCGCTGCGCGGCCCGAGCATCATGCCCGGCGGGTCGGCGGAGTCCTACCGCACGCTCGGCCCGATCTTCGAGAGGATCGCCGCGCAGGTGGACGGGGTGCCGTGCTGCCGGCACATCGGGCCGGACGGCGCCGGGCACTTCGTCAAGATGGTGCACAACGGCATCGAGTACGCCGACATGCAGCTCATCGCCGAGGCGTACGACCTGCTGCGGGCGGGGCTGGGCGCGGAGCCGGCGGAGATCGCGGAGATCTTCCGCGACTGGAACTCCGGCGAGCTGGAGTCCTTCCTCATCGAGATCACCGGGGACGTGCTGGCGCACACCGACGCGGCCACCGGGCGGGCGTTCGTGGACGTCGTGCTGGACCGCGCCGAGCAGAAGGGCACCGGCCGCTGGACGGTGCAGAGCGCCCTCGACCTGGGCATCCCCATCACCGGCATCGCCGAGGCGACGTTCGCCCGGTCGCTGTCCGGGCACGCCGACCAGCGGGCGGCGGCGCGCGGGGCGTTCCCGGACGCGGGCGACACGTGGCAGGTCGGCGACCGGGAGACCTTCGTCGAGGACGTCCGCCGCGCGCTGCTCGCCTCCAAGATCGTCGCGTACGCGCAGGGCTTCGACCACATCCGGGCCGGCTCGCAGGAGTACGACTGGGGCATCGACCTGGGCGGCACCGCGACGATCTGGCGGGGCGGCTGCATCATCCGCGCCCGCTTCCTCGACCGCATCCGGCAGGCGTACGACGAGCGGCCGGAGCTGCCGACGCTGCTGGTCGCGCCGTGGTTCGCGGACACCGTCAACGGCGGCGTGCCGAGCTGGCGCAGGGTGGTTGCCGAGGCGGCCCGGGCCGGGGTGCCGGCGCCGGCGTTCGCCTCGTCGCTGGCGTACTTCGACGCGCTGCGCGCCGAGCGCCTCCCGGCGGCGCTGATCCAGGGGCTGCGGGACAACTTCGGCGCGCACACCTACCACCGCGTGGACCGCGACGGCACCTTCCACACCCTCTGGTCCGCCGACCGCTCCGAAATCCAGGCCTAACCCACCCCACCCCCACTCCCACCCCGCGCCCCGCGATCTTGCACTTTTCGCCCAGGCGAATCATCCCGGAAGCCGCAATACGCGGCCGAAACCGCAAGATCGCCGAGTGTGAGGCGAGAAACCCCGGGGGGATGAGGGGGTGGGGGGTCAGGCGATGGTGGCGTGCATCTCCCAGACCAGGATCTCGGCCGGCTCGGTGGCGGTGACCCGTCGCCCGCCCGTCATGGTGAGCCGGGCGGCGTCGCCGGTGCCGAGCAGGCCGCCGTCCTCAAGGGTGACCGCGCCGGTCGGCACGTAGAGGTGGACGAAGGGCGCGTCCGGGAGATCGACCTCGTCGCCGGGGCGGAGCCGGGCGGCGTGCAGGGCGGCGAAGCGGTTCCGGATCCGGATCGCCGCGGCACCGTCGTGGCGGTCCATCCCGGAGGCGACGGGCACCAGGCCGCCGCGCAAAAGCTCGTCGTGGATCTCGAGCTGTTCGTAGCCGGGGTCGACGCCCTGCTCGTCCGGGAGCACCCACATCTGCACGAAGTGGACGGGATCGGTGTGCGGGTCGCGGCCGTCGAGCCGCCAGGAGTCGTTCTTCTCCGAGTGCAGGATGCCGGTGCCGGCGCTCATCCGCTGCGCCAGCCCCGGGTAGATCACGCCGGAGTGGCCGGTGGAGTCCTGGTGCACCAGCGACCCGCGCAACACCCAGGTGACGATCTCCATGTCCTGGTGCGGGTGGGTCTCGAAGCCGGCGCCCGGCCGGACCACGTCGTCGTTGTTGACCAGCAGCAGACCGTGGTGGGTGTTGGCCGGGTCGTAGTGCCGGGAGAACGAGAACGAGTGCTTCGAGTCGAGCCAGGAGATCCGGGTGGCGAAGCGGTCGTCGGCCCGCCGGACGTCGACGGCCGGAGCGGGGGCGGTCACCGCGTCACCGGTCGGCGGCCCGACGCCGCCCCGGAATCGACCGGCGCGGCCGGCGGGTCGGCGGGAGGCGTCACCAGGCACGCTGCCCGGTCTCGGTCGGCGCCCAGGTGAGCGCCGGTTCACCCGTGGCCAGCTCGCCGATCTCGCCGGAGCGCGGCTGCGGCGCGTGGCCGAGCTCGTGGCAGTGCTGCTCGGCGATCTCGGCGCAGATCTCGGCCACCTGCGCGCAGATCGGGTCACCGAGATCGGCGGCGTTCAGCGCCATGATCATCTTGTACCGGAGATCCCGCATCCCCACCCCCGAGGCTCGACGCGGTCCGGGGCACCCACCCCGCCCCCGATCCTAGGCACCCCCACCCCTCGCCCACCCCGAAACCCCGAACCCCGCCCCGCCAGCCGATCATGCGATTCCGGTGGCCGCCTCCAGGGCGAACGCGAGGATCGCACCCCAGGCGACGGATCCCGGTAGGACGCTTTCGCGAGGCACCACCACCGCATCATCGCCAGGCGGGGTGGCGGCGGGGACGGGGAGGGGAGGTCAGCGTCGCCCCCCGCGACGCTGACCGGCTGGGTCAGAAGAAGCGGCGGCGCTTCGCCTTCCGCGGGCGGAGCATGTCGGCACCCTTGGCGAGCAGGCGGCTCACCCCGGACGGGCCGCGGCGGGCCTCCAGCGTGTGGCTGAGCCGACGCGCGCCGGCCGCCGCCAGCGGCACCGCGACCGCCATCAACGCCCACTGGGCAATACGCTTCTGGATCATGTGGGTTCACCTCCGTCAGTGGCTGCTGACCGGAGGGGTACCCCGCGCGGCGGAGCGGTAAGCCTCAGGACGGCGGGGCGACCGGGTTGGGCAGCGCGCCGCCGAAGCGGCGGTCCCGCTGGGCGTACAGCTCGCAGGCGTACCAGAGGTGCCGGCGGTCGAAGTCGGGCCACAGCGTGTCGAGGAACACCAGTTCGGCGTACGCGGTCTGCCAGAGCAGGTAGTTGGAGATCCGCTGCTCGCCGGAGGGACGGAGGAAGAGGTCCACCTCGGGGACCTCCGGGTGGTAGAGGTACTTCGCCACCGTCTTCTCGGTGACCTTCGCCGGGTCGAGCCTGCCCGCGGCCGCGTCCCGGGCGATCGCGGCGGCGGCGTCGGCGATCTCGGCCTGCCCGCCGTAGTTGACGCAGAACTGGAGGGTCAGGGTGGAGTTGCCCCGGGACATCTCCTCCGCCGTCTGCAGCTCGGAGATGACGCTCTTCCAGAGCCGGCCGGCCCGGCCGGACCAGACCACCCGCACTCCCAGGTCGACCAGCTGGTCGCGGCGGCGGCGGATGACGTCCCGGTTGAAGCCCATCAGGAACCGGACCTCGTCCGGCGAGCGCCGCCAGTTCTCGGTGGAGAAGGCGTACGCCGACAGGTAGGGGATGCCCAGCTCGATGGCGCCCTCGATGGTGTCGAACAGGGAGAACTCCCCCGCCTCGTGGCCCTTGGTGCGGGGCAGCCCGCGCTCCTTGGCCCACCGGCCGTTGCCGTCCATCACCACGGCGACGTGCCGGGGCACCGCCTCGGCGGGCAACGCCGGCGGCCGGGCGCCCGAGGGGTGCGGTGTCGGCGGCACCGGCTCGCGCCGGCCGGCCCTCATCGATCGGATCACTCGGCTCTCTCCCTGCTCACGCCATCCGCTCCGGCCCCCACCCCACGCGGCGGCGGGACCGGGCCGGCCGCCGGGGCACCCCGGTCGACCAGCGGCAGCGAGCGTAGCGCGCGCTCCAGGTGCCACTGCAGGTGCGCCGCGACGAGGCCGCTGCACTCCCGGCGTACGCCGGTCTCGGTGGCGTCCGCGACCCGCCAGTCGCCGCTGGTCAGCGCGGACATCAGGTCGATGGTGGCCGGGGCGGGATGGGCCGCGCCGGGGGGCCGGCAGTCCGGGCAGACCGCTCCCCCGGCCGGTACGGAGAACGCCCGGTGCCGCCCGGGCGTGCCGCAGACGGCGCAGGCGGTCAACGCCGGCGCCCAGCCCGCGAGGGCCATCCCGCGCAGCAGGTACGCGTCGAGCACCAGGGTGGTGTCGTGGCTGCCCTCGGCGAGCGCCCGCAGCGCGCCGAGGGTGAGCTGGAACAGCCGCAGCGACGGCTCCCGCTCCACCGGGGTGAGCCGCTCGGCGGTCTCGGCGATCGCGCTGGCGGCCGTGTAGCGGGGATAGTCGCCGAGGAACCGCTTGCCGTAGAGGTCGATGCCCTCGACCTGGCTGACCGTGTGCAGCGAGCTGCCCTGGTTGCCCTTCGGGTCGCCGGCGAGCTGGAGGTCGACGTGCCCGAACGGCTCCAGCCGGGCGCCGAACTTGCTGGTGGTGCGGCGGATCCCGCGGGCCACCGCCCGCAGCCGGCCGTGCCGGCGGGTGAGCAGGGTGATGATCCGGTCGGACTCGCCGAGCTTCTGCACGCGCAGGACCACCGCGTCGTCGCGGTAGAGCTGTCGGCGGTACCCGGCCATCGGACCATTCTCCCTCGGGGTGCGAAATCAGGGTCGGCTCGGGGTGGACGCGCGAAGAACCCCGATGCGCGGCGCGCGCCGTGCCTCGTAGCGTGCTCGCATGGCTCTCCACCGGACCGCCGCCACGATCGCCGTGGCAGCCACCCTGATCGTCTCCACCGGGTGCGACAACCTGGCCTCCCGTCGGCTCGACTACGACAACACCGAAGCGGCCCGGATCACCGCCATCCGGGTACTTCCGGGGTCCGGCGACGTGACCGTCCGCACCACCGGCACGGACGACGAGGTGCGGATCAAGCGGGTGGTGCGCTACCACGGCGGCCAGCCCGACACCACGTACGAGATCAACGGCGCCGAACTGGTGCTGGACACCGACTGCGGCGACGACTGCAGCGTCTCCTACGACGTCACCGCCCCCCAGGGGGTGAGCGTGACGGGCGAGACCGGCTCCGGTGACGTCCACCTGACCAAGGTCGGCGCGGTGGAGATCCGGCTCGGTTCCGGCAACGTCCGGGTGACCGGCGCCGACGGCCCCGTCGTGGCGGAGACCGGCTCGGGTGACGTCAGGGTGACCGGCGCCGCCGGCGCGGTCACGGTCACGACCGGCTCCGGCAACATCGACGTGGACGACGCCCCGGCCGCCGTGACCCTGCGCGCCGGCTCCGGCGACATCACCGGGCGCCGCCTCGGCGCCGGGGTGGACGCCGAGGCGGGCTCCGGCAACATCACCGTCGACCTGGCCGCGCCTGCCTCGGCGCGTACGCACACCTCCAGCGGCGACATCAAGCTCGTCGTGCCCGCGGGCCGCTACCAGATCCGTTCCACGGCCGGCGGCGGCGACACCCGGCTGGGCGTTACCCACGATCCGACCGCCTCGCTGGTGCTCGACATCTCCACCGGCGGCGGCAACCAGACGGTCACCCAGCGCTGATCTCGACGGTCTGCGGATCCGGGGCGACGCGCGGCGCCGGCACGCCGGCCCGCCGGGTGGCCGGACCGGGCCGCGCGGCGGGGGCCGGGGCGGGCGGTGGCCCGGTGCCGGCCGGGGCGGGTGAACCGGGGCCGGTCGGGGCGGGTGAACCGGGGCCGGTCGGGGCGGTTGGCCCGGTGCGGGCCGGTGCGGGGCGGGAGCCGCCGGGGACCAGCTCCGGCGGCCGGCGGGCCGCCACGTCCTCCACCCAGCCGACCAGGGCGGTCACCACCGCGACCAGGGCGAAGACCAGGGCCACCCGGATCGCCAGGCCGACCGGATCCTGGTGCGACCAGCCCATCACGTCCACCAGCGGGGTGAGCGCCGCCACGAACGGCATGTGCCACAGGTAGACGGTGAGCGCCCGCCGGTTGAACACGGTCACGACCCGGCCGAACACGGCGCTGCGGTCCACCCAGCGCGCGCCCGCCGGCGCCCGGCCGAGCAGGACGAGGACGAAGGCCGCCGACCAGAGGGCGTTGCCCAGGGGGTTGTCGTTCAGGTCGTACCCGCGGGGTCCGGGGTGGGTGACGATCCAGGCGGCCCCGGCGGTGGCGAGGGCCAGCGCGACGGGCACCAGCACCCGGGTGGCCAGGCGGCGCAGCATGCCGGCCTGGTGGGCGAAGCCGAGCAGCCAGGCGCCGAAGTAGAGCCCGAAGTGGTGCAGCGCCCCCGGCAGCGCCGGCAGCAGGCCCAGCTCGGCCGCGGCGAGCACGGCGTACGGGGCGACCAGCGTGGGCACCGGGGCGCGCCGGAACAGCCAGAGGGCGACCGGGGAGGCGAGCACGAACCAGAGGTAGTCGCGCAGGTACCAGATCACGCTCAGCGCGATCGCACCCCAGCCGTTGGCCGGCGGGTCGGCGACGGGGAAGAGCCAGAGCAGCGCCTTCGGGCTCAGCGGCAGCCCGGTGAGCAGCATGGCGGGTACGAAGACCGCGGCGACCACCCAGAGCGACGGCAGCAGGCGACGCAGCCGGCGTACGACCGCTCCCGGCCCCCACCGTTGCAGCGAGGCGGCCATCAGCGAGCCGGCGAGCGCGAACATCACCGACATCGCCGGGAAGACGAGGGTCAGGGTGGCCCATCCGGTGACGTGGTAGACCACGACTCGAACGATGGCCAGGAAGCGGAGCAGGTCAAGGTATCGGTTTCGCATCAGCCTGCATCAATGTCCGGGGGTACGGGGCTGGTCCTTCCCCTACCCTCCGGAGCGGTCCCGGCAAACCGCCGGCACCCCACGCGAACGTGACATCTTCCACCCGGCCGACCGACATCGATCATGCCCGGGTCGCCGGGCCGGGGCGCACCCGGCCCGGCGACCGGTCAGAATCCCAGCTTGCGCAGCTGCTTCGGGTCCCGCTGCCAGTCCTTCGCCACCCGGACGTGCAGGTCGAGGTAGACCCGGGTGCCGAGCAGCTCCTCGATCTGCCGCCGCGCGGTCGTGCCGACCTCCTTGAGCCGGCTGGCCCGGTGGCCGATCACGATCGCCTTCTGGCTGGGCCGCTCGACGTACACGTCGGCGTAGATCTTCATGAGCTTGCCCTCGGGGACCATCTCCTCGACGACCACCGCGATGGAGTGCGGCAGCTCGTCACGGACGCCCTCCAGGGCCGCCTCCCGGATCAGCTCGGCGACCAGCACCTGCTCCGGGTCGTCGGTGAGCATGTCGTCCGGGTAGAGCTGCGGCGACTCGGGCAGGTAGCGGGTCATCACCTCGACGAGCGTGTCCACCTGGTGCCCGGAGACCGCGCTGACCGGCACCACCTCGGCGAACTCGCCCAGCTCGCTGACGGCGAGCAACTGCTCGGCCAGCCGCCTGCGGTCCACCAGGTCGGTCTTGGTGACCACCGCCAGCACCGTGGCCTTCAGCTCGGCCAGCTCGCCGGTGATGAACCGGTCGCCGCGCCCGATCGGCTCGTCCGCCGGGATGCAGAGGCCGATCACGTCGACCTCGCTCCAGGTCTGTCGGACCATGTCGTTGAGGCGCTCGCCGAGCAGCGTGCGGGGGCGGTGCAGGCCCGGGGTGTCGACCAGCACGAGCTGGGAGTCCGGGCGGTGCAGGACGGCCCGGATGATATGCCGGGTGGTCTGCGGCTTGTTCGAGGTGATGGCGATCTTCTGCCCGACGATCGCGTTGGTCAGCGTCGACTTCCCGGCGTTCGGGCGGCCGACGAAACAGGCGAAACCGGCCCGGTAGGGGCGCTGCTCCAGGTCGCTCACGCCGCGACCCCGCCCCGCTCGCCGGCAGCCGTCCGCCCGCTCACTCGACCACCGTGCCCAGGACGGTGCCGTCCGGCGCGGCCACGTGGATCGGCGCGTCAACCGCGAGGTCCCGCACCGCCGCGTGCCCGGCGCCGTCCAGCGTCGACGCCTCGGTCACCACCACGGCGGCCTCCAGCCGGCTCGCGCCGGCCGCCGCCGCCGAGGCCACCGCGAGCTGGAGCGCGGTGATCGTCAGCGAAGGCAGCGAGACGCTGGCCGCGGCGTACGTCCGCCCGTCCTGGTCGCGTACCGCCGCGCCCTCCACGGCGCCCACCCGGCCGCGTGCGCCCCGGGCCAGGACGACCAGCTTGCCGTCCTCGGCGCTCAGCTCGATCGGGTCGGACGGGGTGGGCCGGGCGGCCGGTACGGCGGGTGACTCAGGCATCGGCGGGTTGCCTCTCCTCGGATCGGTTCGTGTCGCCCCGGGGCTCGGCGTGCTCGCCGCGGCCCGGGCCGTCCTGCGTGTCGGTCGACTCCACCCGGCTCACCAACACGGTGTCGATCCGGTTGCGTCGGCCGGTGGTGCCCTCGGCGATCAGCCGGAGCCCGGCGACCTCGACCTGCGCCCCCGGGATCGGGACGCGGCCCAGGGACTGGGCGAGCAGGCCGCCGACGGTCTCCACCTCGTCGGTGGGCAGCTCGGTGTCGAACAGCTCGCCCAGATCCTCCACCGGGAGCCGCGCGGTGACCCGCACCGCCCCGTCGTCGAGGTGCTCGACCGGCGGGCGCTCGACATCGTACTCGTCGGTGATCTCTCCGACGATCTCCTCCAGGATGTCCTCGATGGTGACCAGCCCGCCGGTGCCGCCGTACTCGTCGACGACGATGACCAGGTGGTTGCGGGCAGCCTGCATCTCCGAGAGCAGGTCGTCGACCGGCTTGGACTCCGGCACGAAGGTGGCGGGGCGCATCAGCTCGGCGACCGGGAGCTGGCGGTCCTCCGGGGCGCCGCCCTGGGTGCGCCGGATCAGGTCCTTGAGGTAGAGCACGCCGAGCACGTCGTCGACGCTCTCGCCGATGACCGGGATCCGGGAGAACCCGGAGCGCAGGAAGAGCGCCAGCGCCTGGGAGAGCGTCTTGCGCTCCTCGATCCACACCATCTCGGTGCGCGGCACCATCACCTCGCGGGCGATCGTGTCGCCGAGCGCGAAGACGGAGTGGATCATCTGGCGCTCGCCGTGCTCCACGACGCCGCGCTGCTCGGCGAGGTCGACCAGCTCGCGCAGCTCCACCTGGGTGGCGAACGGCCCCTCCCGGAAGCCGCGCCCCGGGGTGACCGCGTTGCCGATCAGGATCAGCAGCGAGGCGAGCGGGTTCAGCGCCCGGCCCAGCCAGCGGACCAGGGGCGCGACGGACCGCCCGACCACGTACGCGTGCTGCCGGCCGAGGGTGCGCGGGCCGACCCCGACCACCACGAAGCTGATCACGGTCATCGCGCCGGCGGTGACCAGCGCCGCGCGCCAGCCCGCGCCGAAGGTGTCCACCGCGACGAGCGCCACCAGCGTGGTGGCGGTCAGCTCGGCGAGCAGCCGCAGCAGCAGGAGCAGGTTGAGGTGGCGGACCACGTCCCCGGCGACGGCCTGGAGCGTGCGCGCGCCCCGTACGCCGTCGCGGGCCAGCTCGGCGGCGCGGGCGGGCGAGACCGCGGCGAGGGCCGCCTCGGTCATCGCGATCAGGCCGGCCAGCACCACCAGGCCGGCCGCGGAGACCAGCAGTTGCAGGTCGGGCAGGCCGGTGGCGCCGGCCGCCAGTGTCGGGGTGTCCATCACCGGGACCGGGTCGACCGCCAGCTCGCCAGCAGTCGGGCCTGGAGCGCGAACATCTCCCGCTCCTCCTCCGGCTCGGCGTGGTCGTAGCCGAGCAGGTGCAGCACGCCGTGCACGGTGAGCAGGTGCAGCTCGTCGGCGGCGGAGTGGCCGGCGGTGGCCGCCTGCTTGGCCGCCACCTCCGGGCAGAGCACGATGTCGCCGAGCAGCGCCGGCTCGCCGGCGGCGGTCGACTCGCCGGGCCCGTGGTCAACGCTGCCCTCGTCCATGGGGAAGGCGAGCACGTCGGTCGGGCCGTCGCCGCCCATCCACCGGTGGTTCAGCTCGGTCATGTAGTCGATGTCGACCAGCAGCACGGACAGCTCGGCGAGGGGGTTGACCCCCATCTCGTCGAGGGCGTGCCGGGCGACGGCGAGCACGGCGTCGGTGTCGACGTCGACGCCGGACTCGTTGGCGATCTCGATGGACAACAGTCTTCCCTCGGTGGTCTAGCGGCGCCGGCCGGCCCGGCCGCCCTGGGCTGTCCGCCCGGGCACGGCGTGCACGCTCTGCGCCTGCTGGTTCTCCCGCTCGGCGTCCCAGCGGGCGTACGCGTCGACGATCTCCCCGACCAGCCGGTGGCGGACCACGTCCGAGCTGGAGAGCTGGGCGAAGTGCACGTCCTCGACGTTCTCCAGGATCTCCCGGACCACCCGCAGGCCGCTGGTCGTGCCGCCGGGGAGGTCCACCTGGGTGACGTCACCGGTGACGACGATCTTGGAACCGAAGCCGAGCCGGGTGAGGAACATCTTCATCTGCTCGGGCGTGGTGTTCTGTGCCTCGTCGAGGATGATGAACGCGTCGTTGAGGGTACGCCCCCGCATGTACGCCAGCGGCGCGACCTCGATCGTGCCCGCCGCCATCAGCTTGGGGATGGAGTCGGGGTCGAGCATGTCGTGCAGCGCGTCGTAGAGCGGGCGCAGGTAGGGGTCGATCTTCTCGTTGAGCGTGCCGGGCAGGAAGCCGAGCCGCTCCCCCGCCTCGACCGCCGGCCGGGTGAGGATGATCCGGTTGACCTGCTTGGCCTGGAGCGCCTGGACGGCCTTGGCCATGGCCAGGTAGGTCTTGCCGGTGCCGGCGGGGCCGATGCCGAAGACGATGGTGTGCGCGTCGATCGCGTCGACGTAGCGCTTCTGCCCCAGCGTCTTGGGGCGGATGGTGCGCCCGCGCCGGGAGAGGATGTTGAGCGTCAGGACCTCGGCGGGCCGCTCGGCGCCGCCCTGCTCGAGCATGCCGACGGTACGCCGGACGGCGTCAGTGGTCAGGGTCTCGCCTTTCTCGATGAGTTCGAGCAGCTCGCTGAAGATCCGCTCGGCGAGGGCATTGTCGGCGGGGGCGCCGGTGATGGTGATCTCGTTGCCCCGGACGTGCACGTCACTGTTGACCGAGCGCTCGACCAGTCGCAGGATCTCGTCACCCGCGCCGAGCAGGTTGACCATGATCTTGGAATCCGGAACGGTGATCCTGGTCTGCACCCGGGGCGGGCCGGGAGGTGGGGTGCCGGTCATAGGTCGGGCCGAGGGGCCCTGCGCCACCTGCTCTCGATCTCGGCGCCGGGCCTGCTGGCGCGGCGCGCTGACGTTGCCCCCATCGTATCTGCTCAACAGCGGCGGCATCGTGTCCATTTCCGCGCGTGCGGGACGGCCCGCCCGCCGTGACCGACCCGGACCGGGCACGGCGGGGCACCACGACACCGGCCGGGCGGGCACGCGCCGCGATCCTGTACGGGACACTGCCGTTCGACGCCGGGACGGCACACGACGGCACGGACGGGACGCGGCCCGCGTCGGCCCCGCCCCGCCCGTACGCGCCGCCGTCAGGAGCCGGCGCGGAAGTCGTACCGGTCGAAGGTCTCCTGGGTACGGGTGAACCGGTAGGTCGCCCAGTGCATCCGGATCACCGCGCCGTGCTCGTCCCGGGTGAGCCGCAGCAGCTCGCCCACCTCACGCCCGGAGACCGTGCGGTACACGTCCGGCTGGTCGGGCAGCGGCGCGAAGACCGCCGGCGGCTTCCCCGCCGGGTCGTCGGCGCCCCGGGCCCGCAGCGCGCCGTCGTGCCACGAGAAGACGTACCCGAAGCCCTCGCCCCACCAGCGGCCGAGCAGCCCGCGTACGCCCTCCGGGGCGGGTGGGCCCGGCCGCCACGGCGCGACGTCGGCCGGGTCGTGCTCGACGGCGGCGGCCAGCAGCCGGTGCGGCAGGTCCAGGACCTCGCCGGCGGTGCCGGAGGAGCCGAGCACGGCGACGCCCATCGCACCGGGCGTCCCCTCACCGCCGCGCCGGCCGTAGACGCCGGCCAGGAAGCCGGGCATCGCGCCGTCGTGCCCGACGTGCATGATCCGCTTGCCCTGCGGCACCAGGATCAGCCCGAGCCCGAAGCCGCCCGACCAGAGCGTCTCGTCGGTGACCGTCGCCGGCCAGCGCATCTCCTCCAGCGTGGCCGGGGCGAGCACCGCGCCGGCCGGATCCAGCGCCGCCGGGTCGGCGAGGAAGGCCGCCCAGCGGGCCATGTCGGTGGCCGTGCTCCAGAGCTGCGCCGCCGGCCCCACCGCGCCGAAGTCGGTGGGCGGCTCCGGGTGCGCCTCGTCGGAGTACGCGTCGACCAGGAAACCGGTCGCGGCGTGCGGGCCCGGCGTCACCGAGGTGTCGGCCAGCCCCAGCGGGGTCAGCACCCGGTCGGCGAGCGCCTCCGCCCAGGTGCCGCCCCGCAGGTGGCCGACGAGCCGGCCGAGCAGCGCCATGCCGAGGTTGGAGTAGTGGTAGCGGCGGCCCGGCGGCAGCACCCGCTCGGCCCTGGCGAGGTCGGCGACCAGCTCGTCGACGTCGGGCGCGCGCAGGCTGTCCCAGACGTCGCCGTACGGCTCCCGTTGCAGGCCGGCGGTGTGCGACAGCAGCCGGCGCACGGTCAGCTCGCCGTGGGCCGGCAGGTCCAGGTGGCGGCTCAGCGGGTCGTCCAGGTCGAGCAGGCCGTCGTCGCGGCACTGGAGGGTCAGCACGGCGGTGAACGTCTTGGTGACCGAGCCGATCCGGAACCGGGTGCCCGGCCCCAGCTCGGTGTCGTTGCCGGTGCCGCCGACCGCGCACGTCCACAGCGGGCGGTCGGCCCGGTGCAGGGCCGCCGACACGGCCGGCACCCGGGCCTGCGCCTGGACCTGACGCACCAGCCGGGACAGGCGGTGGTCGACAGTCGTCACGCGAGGTCCCGGGCCAGCATCGGGCCCAACGGCGCCCCGCCGAGCACGTGCGCGTGCGCGTGGAAGACCTCCTGGCCGCCGTACGCGCCGGTGTTGAACATCAGCCGGAAGCCGTCGCCGAGCAGCCCCTCGTCCTCGGCCACCGCGGCGGCCGTGGCGAGCACCTCGCCGGCCAGCGCCGGGTCGCCCTGGGCGAGCGTCGCCACGTCGGCGTAGTGCTCCTTCGGGATGACCAGCACGTGCACCGGCGCCTTCGGGCCGATGTCGCGGAAGGCGAGCGTGGTGGCGGTTTCCCGCACGACGGTGGCCGGGATCTCCCCGGCGACGATGCGGCAGAACAGGCAGTCGGTTCCCATCGGGGCAGTGTAAGGAAGGGCACCTTGTTATCGCTTTCGGTAGAGGAAGGGCCCCTTCCTTACACCGGGGGCCGACCGGGCAGGATGGCCGGCGTGACTTCACGAGCGGTACTGGTGACGGGGGCCTCGGGCGGCATCGGGCGGGCGGTGGCGACGGCGTTCGCGGCGAGCGGGGACCGGGTGGCGATCCACCACCGCGACTCGGCGGAGGCGGCCGGGCGGCTGCGTGCCGAACTGCCCGGCGAGGGGCACGTCGTGGTCCGCGCCGACCTGACCGACCCGGACGCCGTACGGGCCATGGTGGACGAGGCGGCCGGCCTGCTGGGCGGGCTGGACGTGCTGGTCAACAACGCCGGCGTGTACGGCGACCGGGACGCCCCGCACCCGGTCTTCGGCGCCTCCTACGCGCAGTGGCGCGCGCGGTGGCGGCAGGTGGTGGAGACCAACCTGACCGGCGCGGGCAACGTCATCTGGTGCGCCGCCCAGCACATGCGCGACCGGGGCGGCCGGATCGTCAACGTCTCCTCCCGGGGCGCCTTCCGGGGCGAGCCGGAGCAGCCGGCGTACGGGGCGAGCAAGGCGGGGCTGAACGCGCTGGGGCAGTCGCTGGCGGTGGCCCTGGCCCCGTACGGCATCACCGTCGCCACGGTGGCCCCGGGCTTCGTGGAGACCGACATGACCACGGAGCACCTGCGCGGGGAGCGGGGCGCCGCCATCCGGGCGCAGAGCCCGTTCAACCGGGTGGCCCGCCCCGAGGAGATCGCCGCCGCCGTCCACTGGCTCGCCTCCCCGCAGGCGGAGTGGGCCTCCGGCACCATCGTCGACCTGAACGGCGCCTCCTACCTGCGCAGCTGAGCGTCACCAGCGGGCGAGGCGGGTGGCGAGCACCGCGAGGGCGGCCACGCCGGCCGTCGAGGTGCGCAGCACCGACGGGCCCAGGCGGATCGCGCGGGCCCCGGCCCCGGTGAAGGTGTCCAGCTCGCTGTCGGCGATCCCGCCCTCCGGCCCGACGACCAGCACGATCTCGCCCGTGGCCGGCAGCTCGGCGGTGGTCAGCCGCTCCTGCGCCTCCTCGTGCAACACGAACGCCGCGGCGGCCCCGCCGATGCGGCGCGCGACCCGGGCGGTGGACTCGTCCGGCGCCCCCGCCACCACGGGCAGCCAGGCGCGGCGGGCCTGCTTGGCCGCCTCCCGGGCGGTCGCCGCCCACTTCTCCCGCGCCCGTACGCCCCGGTCGCCGCGCCACTGGGTGACCGAGCGGGCCGCCGCCCAGGGCACGATCTCGTCCACCCCGACCTCGGTCATCGCCTGCACGGCCAGTTCGCCCCGGTCGCCCTTGGCGATGCCCTGCACCACGACCAGGCGCGGGACGGACGCGTCGACGTACCCCCGGGAGGTGATCTCCAGGTCGAGGGTGCCGCGGCCGACGGCGGTGACCACGGCGGCGGCGGTGCCGCCCCGCCCGTCGGCGAGCAGCAGTTCCTCGCCGACGCGGAGCCGCTGCACGGTGGCGGCGTGGTGCCCCTCGGGGCCGTCGAGGGTCAGCCGGTCGGCGGTGGGCAGCGACTCGACCAGGAACAGCGGCGCGGACACGACGATCAGGCTAGCTGTCCCGGCGGCCGCCGGGGCGGCGAGGGCGGCGGAGCCGACCGGGGCCGCGAGGCCCGCGGCGCCGGCCACGGGCCACGCAGGCCGCGGAGCCGACCGGGCTGCCGCGGAGCGCGGCGGCCCGGGGCGTGCGGGTCAGGCGTGGCCGTTGAAGGCGTCGCGCATCCGGGAGAAGAAGCCGCCCTGCTTGGTCAGCTCGGCGACCTCCTCGCCCCGGGTCTTGGCGAAGTCGCGCAGCATCCGCTCCTGGTCGGCGTCGAGCTTTGTCGGGGTGCGCACGTCGAGGTGGACGTAGAGGTCGCCCCGGCCGGTGCCGCGCAGGTGCGGCACGCCCCGGGCGCGCAGCCGCAGCGTGCTGCCCGGCTGGGTGCCGGCCTTGACGTCGACCGTCTCCTCGCTGTCCAGCGTCTTGATGGTCAGCCGGGTGCCGAGGGCGGCGGCGGTCATCGGCACGGTGACCCGGCAGTGCAGGTCGTCGCCCTTGCGGGAGTAGACGTCGTGCGGCCGCTCGTGGATCTCGACGTAGAGGTCGCCGGCGGTGCCGCCGCCCGGGCCGACCTCGCCCTGCTGGGCCAGCCGGATGCGCATGCCGTCCTCGACCCCGGCGGGGATCTTGACGGTCAGCGAACGCCGGGTGCGGACGCGGCCGTCGCCGGCGCACGTCGGGCAGGGGTGCGGGATGGTGGTGCCGTAGCCCTGGCAGACGGTGCAGGGGCGGGCGGAGACCACCTGACCGAGGAAGGTGCGCTGCACCGACTGCACCTCGCCCCGGCCGCCGCACGCCTCGCAGGTGGCCAGGTGGGTGCCGGCCGCGGTGCCGGCGCCGGAGCAGGTGGTGCAGAGCACGGCGGTGTCGACGGTGATCGGCGCCTCGACGCCGAACGCGGTCTCGTTCAGGTCCAGCTCCAGCCGCAGGATCGCGTCGGCGCCCGGCCGGGTCCGCGGTCGCGGGCCCCGCGACCCGCCGGCCGCGCCGCCGAAGAACGCGTCCATGATGTCCTGGAAGCCGACGAACGGGCCGGCGCCGCCGGGGCCGCCCGGGCCGCCCGCGCCCCCGCCGCCCGGGGCGAGCGGGTCGCCGCCCAGGTCGACGATCTGCCGTTTCCGGTCGTCCGAGAGGACCTCGTACGCGGCGTTGATGTCCTTGAACTTCTCCTGTGCCTCCGGGTCCGGATTGACGTCCGGGTGGAACTGCCGCGCCAGCTTCCGGTAGGCGCGCTTGATCTCGTCGTCGGAGGCTTCCCGGCTCACCCCGAGAATGCCGTAGTAGTCCCTGGCCACTGCGTTCCGTGTCCTCATGTTCGTCTCGCGTTGCGCCGGTCGTCGGCCGGAGTCGGCCGTCGGCCCTGACTGGTCAGTTCTGGGCCAGCAGCTCGCCCACGTAGCGTGCCACGGCCCTCACCGTGGCGATGGTGCCGGGGTAGTCCATCCGGGTCGGCCCGAGCACGCCGAGCCCGGCCACGATCGTCGCGCCCGGCCCGTAGCCGGTGCTGACCACCGAGGCGGCGCGCAGGTTGTCGATCTCGTTCTCATCGCCGATCAGCACCCGGGTCGTGCTCGGCTCCGCCTCACCGATGAGCTTGAGCAGCACGACCTCCTCCTCCAACGCCTCCAGGATGGGGCGCAGCGAGCCCTGGAAGTCGAGCAGGCCGCCGCGGGTGAGGTTGGCCGTGCCGGCCAGCGCGATCCGCTCCTCGTGCCGCTCGACCAGCGTCTCCAGCAGCACGGTGGAGAGGGTGGCCATGGCCGGCCGCAGGTGCGGCACCGACTCGTCGACCAGCGCCTGCACCAGCGGCGGGGTCTCGGACAGCCGGGTGCCGACCAGCTTCTCGTTGACCAGCCGGCGCAGGTCCGTGACGTCGTCGGCGGGGATCGGCCCGGGCAGCTCGACCAGCCGCTGCTCGACCCGGCCGGTGTCGGCGATCATGACCAGCATCAGCCGGGTCGTGGAGATCGGCACCAGCTCCAGGTGGCGGACGGAGGAGCGGGCCAGGCTCGGGTACTGCACCACGGCGACCTGCCGGGTCAGCTGCGCCAGCAGCCGTACGGTGCGGTGCACCACGTCGTCGAGGTCGACCGCGCCGACCAGGAAGCGCTCGATCGCGCGGCGCTCGGCCGGGCTGAGCGGCTTGACCCTGGACAGCCGGTCCACGAAGAGCCGGTAGCCGCGGTCGGTGGGCACCCGGCCGGCGCTGGTGTGCGGCTGGCGGATGTAGCCCTCCTCCTCCAGCACGGCCATGTCGTTGCGGACGGTCGCCGGGGAGACCCCGAGCTGGTGCCGCTCGACCAGCGCCTTGCTGCCGACGGGCTCCTGCGTGGCGACGTAGTCCTCGACGATCGCGCGCAGCACGGCGAGCTTGCGGTCGTCGAGACCCATCGTTCCCCACCTCCTGTCGCACGTCGGACCTCCCGCGCCCCGAGGGGCGGGCGGGTTGCTGGCACTCGCTACAGACGAGTGCCAGTCTACGTCGACACGCCCGCCGACGCGATGATCAACCTGGGACGGCGATCCGACCGGCGCCACACCGCCCGTGGAGGCGGCGGCGCCAGAGCCGATCATCCGGACATCCCGGTCGGAGTCGCTCTGGTGCGGCCTTGCCCGCGGCCCCTACCGTGACGTCCATGACTGAACCACCTCGCCCTCCCGGAGCGGGGGACCCCGGCGACCTGCCGGACCCGGCCGCTCCGTCGGGGGTTCCCGGGCCGGCCGGCTCCGACGAACCCACCGCACCACTGTCCGGGGCACCCGGCCCGGGCGGCTATCCCCCGCCCGGCGGCTATCCGCCGCCCACCGGTGACCAACCGCCGTCGGGCGGCTACCCTCCGCCGGGTGGCTACCCGCCGCCCGGGGGCTATCCCCCGCCGGGCGGCTACCCCCCGCCGGGGGTCGGCTATCCGACCGGCGGCGGCTACGGCGCCCCCACCGGCGGCTACGCCAACAACGAGGACAAGAACTGGGCCCTGATCGCCCACTTCGGCGGCGCGGCCGGGGTGGTCGTCGGCGGCGGCCTGCTCGGCTGGGTCGCGCCGCTCATCGCGCTGATGGCCAGGGGGCAACAGTCGCCGACCGTCCGGGCGCACGCCGTCGCGGCGCTGAACTTCCAGATCACCTGGGCGGTCGTGGGCGTGCTGAGCTGGGTGCTCACCCTGATCACCTGCGGGATCCTGTTCTTCGTCCCGATGCTCGTCTGGCTGGTGCCGCTGATCTTCGGGATCGTCGCCGGGGTCAAGGCCAACGAGGGCGTGCTCTACCGCTACCCGATGGCCTACAGCTTCACCAGGTGAGCCGGGCCGGCCGTCCCCCGGCCATGCGCCGCCACACGGCGGAGGCCTGCCGCCCGCGCCACCACACGGCGGAGGCCTGCCCGCCTCAGGGCAGCAGGTCGCGGACGACCGCGTCGGCGAGCAGCCGCCCCCGCAGGGTCAGCACGGCCCGGCCCGCCGCGTGGTCGGGGCCGGCCAGCAGGCCGTCGGCGAGCGCCCGCTCGGCACCGGCCCGGCCGGCGTCGTCGAGGGCGTCCAGCGGCAGCCCGGAGGCGAGCCGCAGCCGGAGCATGACGTCCTCCATGTGCGCCTCGTCGGCGGTGAGCACCTCCCGGGCCAGGCCGGGCGACTCGCCGCCGGCCAGCCGCTTCGCGTACGTCGTGGGATGCTTCACGTTCCACCAGCGCACGCCGCCGACGTGGCTGTGCGCCCCCGGGCCGAGGCCCCACCAGTCGGCGCCGGTCCAGTAGAGCAGGTTGTGCCGGCACCGGGCCGCGTCGCCGCGGGCCCAGTTCGACACCTCGTACCAGGAGAAACCGGCCGCGTCGAGGGCGGCCTCCGCGGCCAGGTAGCGGTCCGCGGCGACGTCGTCGGAGGGGTACGCCAGCTCGCCACGCCGCATCCGGGCGGCGAGCCGGGTGCCGTCCTCCACGATCAGGGCGTACGCGCTGACGTGGTCCACCCCGGCGGCGACGACCTGGTCGAGGGAGGCGGCGAAGTCGTCCTCGCTCTCCCCCGGCGTGCCGTAGATGAGGTCGAGGTTGACGTGCTCGAACCCGGCGTCGCGGGCCTCCCGCGCGGCGGCGGTGGCCCGGCCGGCGCTGTGCGTCCGGTCGAGGATCGCCAGCACCCCCGGCGCGGCGGACTGCATGCCCAGCGAGATCCGGGTGTAGCCGGCCGCCCGCAGTGCCCGCAGGGACTCCGGGGTCACCGACTCCGGGTTGGCCTCGGTGGTCACCTCGGCGTCGGGCGCGAGCCCCCAGGTGCGATCGATGCCGTCGAGGATCCGGGCCAGGTCGTCGGCGGGAAGCAGGGTCGGGGTGCCGCCGCCGACGAAGACCGTGTCGACCCGGGGCGGCGGGGCGTCGCCCAGCACCCGGCCGGCGAGCGCCAGCTCGGCCAGCACGGTGTCGGCGTACCCCTCCCGGCTCGCCCCACCACCCAGCTCGGCGGCGGTGTACGTGTTGAAGTCGCAGTAGCCGCAGCGGCTGGCGCAGAACGGGACGTGCACGTACACGCCGAAGCCGCGTGCGCCGACCGCGCGGGTGGCGGCGGCGGGCAGCGAGCCGTCGACGGGGACGGATTCGCCTTCTGGAAGGACGCCGGGCATGGCCACTAGTGTGCCCGGCATGACCTCTCCCGACGTGCTCGTGCGGGCCGCCACGGCCCGTGGGGTGACCACCCTCACCCTGGACAGCCCGCACAACCGCAACGCGCTCTCCACGCCGCTGATGACCCAGCTGCTGGCCGGCCTGTCCGAGGCGGTCGCCGACGACGCCGTACGCGTGGTCGTGCTGGACCACACCGGGCCGGTCTTCTGCTCGGGGGCGGATCTCAAGGAGACCGCCGCCGCGTACGCCAGCGGGAGCGTGCCGGCCGGGATGCTGGGTGACGTGCTCGCGGCGGTCTGGGAGTGCCCGAAGCCGGTGGTGGCGAGGGTGGCCGGCCCGGCGCGGGCCGGCGGGCTGGGCCTGATCGCGGCGGCCGACCTGGCGGTGTGCGCGCAGGAGGCGACGTTCGCCTTCACCGAGGTGCGGATCGGGGTGATCCCGGCGGTGATCTCCGCGACCGTGCTGCCCCGGCTGCACCCCCGCGCGGCGGCCGAGCTCTACCTGACCGGGGACACCTTCGACGGCCGGCGCGCCGCGGAGATCGGCCTGGTCACCGCCGCCGTGCCGGCCGACGGGCTGGACGCCGCCGTCGCCACCTACTGCGACTCGCTGGTCCGGGGCGCGCCGGGCGCGCTGGCCGGGGCGAAGCAACTGCTGCGCCGGCCGCCCGCGACCGACCTGCGGGAGGAGATCGCCGGGCTGTCCACCCTCTCGACCGGGTACTTCCTCTCCGAGGAGGGCCGCGAGGGCGTGCTGGCGTTCCGGGAGAAGCGGCGGGCCCGCTGGGTTCCCGCCGCCGACGGGGACGCCGTCGGCCGGTAGGCGGGCGGGGACGCCGTCGACCGATAGGCGGCAGTGGGCGCGCCGTCAACCGCGGCCGTCGGGAGAGGTGAGGCCGCGCGGGAAACGGGAACATCCGGGCCCGCCCCGGGGCCGTTCGGCGCTCTCGGGCGGGCCCTGCCGGCCGGTGTCACGCGCGGCGGCCGGCGGGAACCGGTCGGACGACCCCGGCAGGCACCACGGGGGACGTACGCTTGTCGGACTGTCGAACAGGGGGTGTGGGTGCGAACTCGGGCAGTCGTGGCGGGCGGCGTCGTCCTCGTCCTCGTCGCCGTGGTCGGAATCTGGCTCGTCATCCGGCAGGTGGGCGGGCAGCTGCGCCTGCCGCTGTCCAGCCGGACGTGCACGGTGCAGGCGGACGGCCGGGTGGCCCTGGACGCCGACCAGATGGCCAACGCGGCGACGATCGCGGCGATCGGCATCCAGCGGAAGATGCCCGAGCGGGCCGTCGTGGTGGCGCTGGCCACCGCGTACCAGGAATCCGGCCTGCGCAACCTCGCCGGGGGCGACCGCGACTCCGTGGGGCTGTTCCAGCAGCGCCCGAGCCAGGGCTGGGGCAGTCCGGAGGAGATCCGCGACCCCCGGTACGCGGCGAACCGGTTCTACGCCGCGCTGAAGAAGGTGCGCGGCTGGGAGCGGATGCGGGTCACCGACGCGGCGCAGAAGGTGCAGCGCTCCGCCTTCCCAGAGGCGTACCAGAAGTGGGCGGACGAGTCGGAGGTGCTGACGCGGGCCCTGCTCGGGCACGTTACCGGCGCGGTGGCCTGCACGGTGGGCCGCGACCCGGCGATGCGCGGGGTGGCCGCGGCGGCCGCGCTGACCCGCGGGCTGTCGCTGGACTGGGGCCTGGCCGCCGCCACCACCGCGGCGGACCTGACCGGCCTCACGGTCCCCGCCGCCGACGAGCGCCGGGGCTGGCGGTACGCGCACTGGCTCGTCTCCCACGCCCACGACCACGGGGTGAAGCGGGTGCGCTTCGGCGGCCTGGAGTGGACCGCCCGCGACGGCACCTGGAACGACGTCGGTGACGATGCGGCCACCGGCGACCGGGTGGTCGCCGAGGTCTTCGCCGAGGCGTAACGATCCAGCGGGCGTGGCGCCACGGAGGCGGAGCAGGCGTGGCGGCGGCCCGAGGCGTAGCGACTCCCATCTCCTTACCGGCAGTCACCGCACAATCCGTCATTCCAGGACAGAAGCCCCGCCGACTCCTTTCGGAGCAACGGATTGTAGCGGCTCAACTCCCCACGGTTCGGGCAACGGTCGCATATCACGCGGGGCAGTACCCCGCACCGGAACCAGCGCGTTACGATCGGCGGCCTGTGCCAGCAATGGTTTTCGCCCGATGGGGAGGGGACGTCGAGGTGTTCGACTACGGCGACCGGACCGGTTACGAACCGATCAGTGACACCGACCGCAAGGAGTTCCACGAGCAGGGCTTCCTCCTGCTGCGCAACGTCCTGACGGAGGACCACCGGGCGGCGCTGGAGGCGGCGGTCGACCGCGTCTACGCCGAGGAGAAGGCCAAGGGCAACACCACCAAGGACGGCACCCTGCACCTGCTGGGCTTCCTGGAGCGGGACGAGCTCTTCGGCGACCTGCTGACCCACCCGATCGCCTTCCCGTACATGTGGGGCCTCGCCGGCTGGAACATCTACACCCACCACAACCACCTGGACGTCACCCCGCCGGCGCTGGAGCCGGAGAAGCCGTACTGGGGCTGGCACCAGGACGGGTACCGGCAGAACTCCGACCCGGAGACGATGGACCCGAACCTCCCCCGGCCGATGTTCTCCCTCAAGGTGGCCTACGTGCTCTCCGACCTGTCGGAGAACGGCCGGGGCGCCACCAAGGTGATCCCGGGCAGCCACCTGTGGAACTCGCTGCCGCGCCCGGAGGACACCTCCGTGCACAACCCGGACCCGGAGGGCACGGTGGAGATCACCGCGAACCCCGGTGACGCCTTCATCTTCGACCGCCGCCAGTGGCACTCCCGGTCGACCAACCTGTCGACCATCACGCGCAAGATGCTCTTCGTCGGCTACACCTACCGGTGGATCCGCCCGCTGGACGAGCTGCACATCGACAAGGACGGCGAGTGGTGGGCCAACCGCACGCCGGTGCAGCGCCAGCTCTGCGGCGAGGGCACCCACACCGCCAACTACTGGGGCATCAACTGGGACGGCTACATCGACGACGAGATCCCGCTGCGCAAGGAACTCAAGCAGCGCGGCCTGCTCGACCGCAGCATCCCCTGGCTCCGCTGAGCCGGTAACCCGGCTCCCGCCGAGGCGACACCGAACGGGCCCCTCCCCCACGGGACGGGGCCCGTTCCGCGTTCCCACGCCTCCGACGCCCGTACCGCCGGCGAGGCGGCGGCTCAGCCGGCGAGGCGGCGGCTCAGCTGCGGCGGGCGAGGCGGCGGCGCGCCTTCTCCCGGATCGGCTCGGGCAGGTCCGTCGCGTCGAGCAGCCGGGGCAGCAGGTCGGGCTCCAGGTTCAACGCCCGGAACACCTCGCCGATCGTCACCCCGTGCGCGGGCCGGTCGACCACCTCGACCGGGTCGCCCGCGCCGACCTCTCCCTCGCGCAGCACCCGCAGGTACGCCCCGGGCGTCGCCCGCACCGTGAACCGCTTGATCAGGTCCCGTACGCCCCAGAACCCGGCAAAGGTTCTGCACGGCGTGCGGGGCTTCGTCACCTGGAGCAGCGCCGACCCGATCGCCCACTGCTCGCCGATCACCGCGCCGGTCACGTCGACCGCGTACGTGGTCAGGTTCTCGCCGAACCCGCCGGGGCGGATGGCGCGGCCCAACTCGGTCGCCCACCAGCCGGCGTCCTCCTCGGCGTACGCGTAGACCGCCTGGTCCGGTCCGCCGTGGTGGGCACGCTCGCCGATGAAGTCGCCGGCCACCCCGTCGGCGCGCAGCAGCACGGGGCCATCCACCGGCCGCTTGTCGATGCCGGTACGCCCGCTCGCGTCGCCCGCCCACTCCGCCTCGGTCACGCCGCCGAGGTTCACCGATACCAGCCTGCCCGTCATGGCGGCCAGCCTAGCCCCGCCCCGCGGACGCGCCCGGAGAGGGCGAAGGGAGGGCCCCTGTCGACCTGTGCGTCGACGCGGTGCCCTCCCTTACGCGGGTGTCAGCCCTTGACGGCGCCGGCCACCAGGCCCGAAACCATCCGCCGCTGCACCAGCAGGAAGAAGATGATCACCGGCAGGGTGAACAGCGTGGAGGCGGCCATCACGGGGCCCCAGGCGGTGTCGTCGCGGCCGAAGAAGAACGTCATCGCGACCGGCAGGGTGTAGCTCTCCTGGTCGTTGATGAAGGTCAGCGCGAAGATCAGCTCGTTCCAGGCGGTGATGAACGAGAAGATGCTCGTCGCCACCAGGCCGGGGGCCACCAGCGGGAAGAGGACCTTCCGGAAGGTCTGCGCCCGGCTCGCGCCGTCGATGGCGGCGGCCTCCTCCAGTTCCTTCGGCACGGCGGCGACGAATCCCCGCAGCATCCAGACCGCGAACGGCAGCGAGAAGCCGAGATAGGTGAGGATCAGGCTGGGCAGGGTGTTGTAGAGCCCCAGCCGCTGGATCATCAGGAACAGCGGGATGACCAGCGCCTCCAGCGGGATCATCTGCACCACCAGCAGCATGATCAGGAAGGTGGTCCGCAGCTTGAACCGGAACCGGGCCACGGCGGTGGCGGCGAGCAACGCGACCAGGCCGCTGAGCAGCACCGTGGAGACCGCGACGAGCGCGCTGTTGAGGAAGAAGTCGGCGAAGGTCACGCCCGGGATCAGGTTGCCGGTGAGGATCTGCCGGTAGTGCTCCAGCGTCGGCTCGGACGGCACCGGCCGGGGCGTGGACGAGAAGATCTCCGAACTCGGCTTCAGCGAGGTGGCGATCATCCAGTAGACCGGGAACGCGGCGAAGAGCGCGACCAGCAGTCCCGCGCCGTTGAGGGCGATCCGCTTCACGCCTGCACCGCCTGCGCGTCGCGTCACGCGTCCTCCTCCTGCTTGAGCACCATGCGGACGTAGAGGCCGGTCACCACCAGCAGGATCAGGGTGAGGATCACCGCGATCGCCGCGCCGAGGCCGTACTTGGGCGGGGGCGAGAACGCCTCCGCGTACGAGTAGATGGAGAGCATGAACGTCGGCCGGTCCTGCGTGCCGCCGGCCAGCACGAACTGCTGGGTGAAGACCTTGAAGTCCCAGATGGTGGAGAGCACGATCAGGATCCCGAACACCGGCCGCAGCAGCGGGAAGGTGATCTTCCAGAACACCCTCCAGGGCCCGGCGCCGTCGACCCGCGCCGCCTCGTGCAGCTCGCTCGGCACGCTCTTCAGCCCGGCCAGCACGCTGACCGCGATGAACGGGAACGAGTGCCAGACCACCACCAGGGTCAGGATCGAGAAGAACAACAGGGGCGAGTTGAACCAGCCGTACCCGGTCCAGTCGCTGCGCCCGAAGAGGCTCTGCGAAAGCCCGTCGGGCAGCGCGTTGAACAGCCAGGTGACCAGGCCACTGGTGTCGTCGAAGATCCACTTCCAGACGATCGTGCCGGTCAGCGCCGGGGTGGCCCAGGCGAGCATCACACAACTGGCGACGAAGGTGGCCATCCGCTTGCCGAGCCGGTTGAGCAGCAGCCCGACCAGGGTGCCCAGGATCATGGTGAGCACGACGTTGGCGGCGGCGAAGAGGACGGTGTTGCGCAGCACCGTCAGGAAGAACGGGTCGCCGAGGATCTCGGCGTAGTTACCGAGCCCCACCCACGGCCACTCGCGGTCACCGCGTAGCTGGCGGACGTTGTTGAGCTGGTGGAAGGACATCACCACCACCTGGCCGAGCGGCCAGAGCAGCAGCACGCCGATGATCACCAGGCAGGGCAGGAGCAGCAGGTACGGCAGGCGGTCCACCCGGCGGCGCCGCCGCGCGGGGGTCTCCCGCGCGGCGGCCGCCTCCGGCGCCTCGGTCAGCGTGGTCACTTGGCGTTGAGGATGCTTTCCATCTCCGCGGCCGCGTCGGCGGTAGCCTTCTCGACCGTCTTCTGACCCTTCATGACCGAGCTGTTCATCGCCTGGGTCACCGTCTTGGTGCGGCTGACCTCCACCCACTTCGGGGTGAGCGGCGTGAGCTTGGTGTTCTGCATCGTGGTGGCGAACGCCGCCATGATCTTGTCGCTGGCGTACTTGTCGCCACCGACCAGGTCCTTGTAGACCGGGAAGAAGCCGAGGCTGTCGGCGAAGGCCTGGTCGTTCTTCTTGCTCAGCAGCACGGTCAGGTAGTCCCACGCGAGGTTCTGCCGCTCGCTGTCCTTCCAGATCGCGATGTCGGAGCCGCCGGCGAAGCCGGGCGCGGCCTTGCCGTCCGGGCCGGGGATCGGGAACGTGCCCCAGACCTTTTCGATCTCCGGGTTGTCCTTCTTGATGGCGCCCTGCTGCCAGCTGCCGCCGAAGGCCATCGCCGCCTTGCCGGTGGCGAACTGGGTCCGGGCGTCGATCTCGTTCCAGCCCGCGGCGGCCGGCGGCGCCACCTTGTGCACCGTCACCAGGTCGGTCCAGAACTTGACGGCCTTCTGGGCCTCCGGCGTGGTGTAGCCGGACTTCCAGGTGTCGCCCTGCTGGGTGGCGATCTCCGCGCCGGCGCCCCAGAGGAAGGAGTAGAAGGGCAGTTCGGAGTTGCCCGGCAGGGCGATGCCGTAGGTGCCGGGCTTCTTGGCCTGCACGGCCTTGGCGGCGGCCACCAGGTCGTCCCAGTTCGTCGGCGGCTTCACGCCCGCCTCGGCGAACCAGTCGGTGCGGTAGTACATCGCCCGGACGCCGGCGTACCACGGCACGCCGTACTGCTTGCCGTCGAGCTGGGCGTTCTTCACCAGGTCGGGGAGGATGTCCTTGCCCTCGGCCCAGCCGTTCATCTTGTCGGTGACGTCGGCCAGCGCCTCCTGCGCCGCCCAGCCCTGGGTCTCGGTGTTGCCCAGCTCGGTGACGTCCGGCCCCTCACCGCCGGCGAGGGCGGCCTGGAACTTCTTCGGCGCCTCGAGCCAGGGGATGTACTGGACCACCACGTCGGTGTCCGGGTGCTTCTGCCGGAACTCGGCCTCGACGCCGTCGAGGAACTTGGTCTGGGCCTCGCTTCCCTCGCCCATCATCCAGACCGTCAGCTTGCTGTTGTCCGCGGCCTTCTCGTCATCGGAGCCACCGCAGCCGGCCAGCACCATCGCGGCCGAGGCCACGACGGCGGTGACCGGGGCCAGCCGCTTCCACCTGTTCACGCCATATCTCCCTCGCGCCACTTGGCACTAACCTTCTCCGCCGCACCTTAGTAGGAAAAAATCCTTTACGACAGTGGGCGGTTCGGCGGAAGAGAGGCGACGGTACCGCAGGGGAGGATCCCGCGGGGGTCGGCAGCGGGGCGAATCAGGTCGTACCCACGCGAACGGGCGCCCGACCTGCCGGTCGGACGCCCGTCGAGTTCAGCTGTGATTGTTACCGGTGGGTGACGCTGCGGCGACGACCCACGCCGGCGACCAGCGCCACGGCGATGGCCGCCAGCACGACCTGGACCAGCAGCTCCCCCCAGTCGATACCGGCGGTCTCGGTGGCGATGCCCATCGCCCGAGCCAGGACGGTGCCCAGCAGCGCGGCGCCGACACCGATCAGCATGTGCAGCCACATCGGCATGTTCTGGCGGCCCGGCACGAGCAGGCGACCCAGAGCGCCGACGATCAGACCAACGATGAGCGCAGTGATGATGCCCCAAACGGTGAGCTCCACGTCGCCCTCCTTCGGATGAAAGAAATGAGTTCCACGATCTGTGGTGTTCCTGTCGTGACCGATAGGTTCCCTGCCCGCCACAGCCCCAAACCGGCTTTCCGGAACACCGGATGGCCCGCCCACCCAGACGGGACGCCGACCGCGAAAAGGGCCGAGGCGGCGTCACCCCCGGAAGGCGGAGACCGGACACGTGCTCACGCGGGCCGCGCCCCCACCGGCCGGCCCCGCCCGGGGCGTCCGGGAGGCCGACCGTCGGCGCACGTGAAACGGGCGCCCGACCCGGTGGTCGGACGCCCGTCGAACGCGGTGCGGGAGTTACCGGTGGGTGACGCTGCGGCGACCACCCACGCCGGCGACCAGCGCCACGGCGATGGCCGCCAGCACGACCTGGACCAGCAGCTCCCCCCAGTCGATACCGGCGGTCTCGGTGGCGATGCCCATCGCCCGAGCCAGGACGGTGCCCAGCAGCGCGGCGCCGACACCGATCTGTGGTGTTCCTGTCGTGACCGCAATGTGCCCGAGTCGTGGAAAAGCCAAACCGGTTCGCACCCGGACAGGCGGCGTCGGCTGTCAATGGCGCGCCGCGGTGAATGCGCGCCACGCCGCTGGCCCGAAGGTGAGGGCCGGGCCGGCCGGATACCGCCGCGGAACCGTCCGCGCAGGTGGCGGCCCGTCCCGTCGCGGGCCGGCCCGTCCTCGGGGCGGGCCGCAAGAATTCTCCGGACGCGAACGGCCGGCGCCCCGGCCCGGGCGGGACCACCGAGGTCCGCTGCCCGGCCGGGGGCGCCGGCCGTCGTACGTCGTCATCCGCCGGCGGACCGGCGGCGCGTCACTTCTTGCCGGGGGCCTTGCCGTCCCCGGAGTCGGACGAGAGCGCGGCGATGAAGGCCTCCTGGGGGACCTCCACGCGGCCCACCATCTTCATCCGCTTCTTGCCCTCCTTCTGCTTCTCCAGCAGCTTGCGCTTGCGGCTGATGTCACCGCCGTAGCACTTGGCGAGCACGTCCTTGCGGATCGCGCGGATGGTCTCCCGGGCGATCACGCGGCTGCCGATGGCCGCCTGGATCGGCACCTCGAACTGCTGGCGCGGGATCAGGTTGCGCAGCTTCGCCGCGATGGTGACCCCGTAGTTGTACGCCTTGTCCTTGTGCACGATCGCGCTGAACGCGTCCACCGGCTCGCCGTGCAGCAGGATGTCGACCTTGACCAGGTCGGACGACTGCTCACCCGAGGGCTCGTAGTCCAGCGAGGCGTAGCCCTTGGTGCGGCTCTTCAACTGGTCGAAGAAGTCGAAGATGATCTCCGCGAGGGGCAGCGTGTAGCGCAGCTCCACCCGGTCGGCGGAGAGGTAGTCCATGCCGAGCAGACTCCCCCGGCGGCCCTGGCAGAGCTCCATCACCGCGCCGACGTAGTCGTTCGGGGTGAGCACGGTGGCGCGCACGACCGGCTCGTACACCTCGGCGATCTTGCCCGTGGGGTACTCGCTCGGGTTCGTCACGACGATCTCCTGGTCGTCCTCCGTGATGGCCCGGTAGACCACGTTCGGCGCGGTCGAGATCAGGTCGAGGTTGTACTCGCGCTCCAGCCGCTCCCGGATGATCTCCAGGTGCAGCAGGCCGAGGAAGCCGCAGCGGAAGCCGAAGCCGAGCGCACCCGACGTCTCCGGCTCGTAGTCGAGCGCGGCGTCGTTGAGCTTGAGCTTGTCGAGCGCCTCGCGCAGGTTGGGGTAGTCGGAGCCGTCGATCGGGTAGAGGCCCGAGTAGACCATCGGCTTCGGGTCCTTGTAGCCGCCCAGGGCCTCGGTAGCCGGCCGCGAGTTGATGGTGACCGTGTCACCCACCCGGGACTGGCGGACGTCCTTCACGCCGGTGATCAGGTAACCCACCTCGCCGACGCCGAGCGCGTCGGCCTTCACCATCTCCGGCGAGATGACGCCGATCTCCAGCAGCTCGTGCACGGCGGCGGTGGACATCATCTTGATCCGGTCACGCGCGCTGATCCGCCCGTCGATGACCCGGACGTAGGTGACCACGCCACGGTAGACGTCGTAGACCGAGTCGAAGATCATCGCGCGGGCGGGCGCCTCGGCGTCGCCGACCGGGGGCTTGAACTGCCGGACGATCTCGTCGAGCAGGTACGGCACGCCCTCGCCGGTCTTGCCGGAGACCCTGATGCAGTCCGCCGGGTCGCCGCCGATGAGGCGCGCCAACTCCTCGGCGTACTTCTCCGGCTGGGCGGCCGGCAGGTCGATCTTGTTGAGCACCGGGATGATGTGCAGGTCGTTCTCGAGCGCCAGGTAGAGATTCGCCAGGGTCTGCGCCTCGATGCCCTGGGCGGCGTCGACCAGCAGGATCGCGCCCTCGCAGGCCGCCAGCGACCGGGACACCTCGTAGGTGAAGTCGACGTGGCCCGGAGTGTCGATCATGTTGAGCACGGCGGTCTCGCCGGCCCGGTCGCCCTCCCGGACGGTCCAGGGCATCCGGACGGCCTGGCTCTTGATCGTGATGCCGCGCTCGCGCTCGATGTCCATCCGGTCGAGGTACTGCGCACGCATCTGCCGGGGGTCGACCACGCCGGTGAGCTGCAGCATCCGGTCGGCCAGGGTCGACTTCCCGTGGTCGATGTGGGCGATGATGCAGAAGTTCCTGATGCGCGCCGGGTCGGTGGCACCAGGAGCGTTCGCGCCGGAATCGAGCGTCGGTGGCACAGCGGTCCGTTCTGGTCGGCTGACGTGAGCGGGCCGGCGCGACGCCGGCCCCCTCTATGCTCCCACGTCGCCGCCGCGCGCCCGCTGCGCGGGCGATCCCCGCCGCCGAGGATCACCTACGGACCCCGCGCCGGGCACGCCGGCGCACGGCGTCACTGCGCCGATGCCCCGGCCGGCGTCACTCGGCGGGCGGCTCGACGAAGAGGGCGGCGAGCCGGGGCAACCGCCGCCTGGCCTCCTCCTCGTCGTCGAAGTCCCAGAAGTCGTTGAGGTCCGGCACCGGCGCCGGCTCCCGGTCCGCCGGCAGCTCGGTGGCGGTGGCCCTGCGGTAGGCGTCCCACGGCACCGCCAGCATCTCCTCGGCCGAGAACTCCTCGCCGCTGAGCGACGCCGCCCGCACCTGCGGCAGCCCGGCCAGCGAGTCCGGGTCGCCGACGGCGCGGGCGAAGACCTCGCGGCCCTGGGCCATCAGCCAGCCCCGGAAATGGTGGAAGCCCTCGTCGGACACCCCGCCGTTGATCAGGTAGGCCGCGCCCCAGAGGTCGGCCTTGTGCGAGGCCGACAGCACCCGGGCCTGGTGGCGGGCATACCCGACGATGTCGTCCGGGTCGCGCTCGGCGAGCAGGGCGACGGCCCGCGCGGCGACCGCGTGCGGCTCTCCCCCGCCGCCCGCCCGGGCCCGGTCGATCAACTGCCAGAAGTCGTCGGTCCTCATGGCCTGGCAGTCTGGCAGACCGCGCCGCCCGTCCGGCCGCAGCGGGAACACCCCCGACGAGTCGCGGCCCGTGTCACGGTGCCCCGTGCCCGTGCAGCATTGTGGCGTGACCCCGACGTTCCCACCCCCGGTGCCGTACCACGCCACCGCCCGCCGGCCGGCGTGGGAGACGCTGCCCGCGGCCCTGCGCACCGCGATCGCCGCCCGGATCGGCGCCCCGGTGGTCGCCGCCCGCGTGGCCGGCGCCGGCTTCACCCGGGGCTTCGCCGCCGTCCTCACCACCGCCGCCGGGGACCGGGCCTTCGTCAAGGCCGCGTCCGCCGCCGAGCAACCGCGCCTGGTCGACTGGTACGCCCGGGAGGCCGCGATCCTCGACCGGCTCCCGGACGGCCTGCCGGCTCCCCGGCCCCGCTGGACGCTGTACGAGGCCGGCTGGTTCGCGCTCTGCCTGGACGCCGTCGACGGCCACACGCCCCGGCTGCCCTGGGACCCGGCCGAGCTGACCGCCACCCTCGCCGCGTACGCCGAGGTCGCCGCCGCGCTGGCCGCGCCCCCGGCCCCGCTGGCCGCGCTCGGGCTGCCCCACCTCGCCGACCTGGCCCGCGAGGACATCCTCTGGTGGGGCGAGGTGGCCGCCGGCCGGGAGCCGTCGCCGCCGCTGCCCGAGCGGGTGCGCGACCGCCTGCCGGACCTGGTCGCGCTGGAGTCCCGCCTCCCCGGGTACGCCGCCGGGGCGAGCGGCCTGATCCACGGCGACCTCCGGCTGGACAACGTGCTGATCGACGGGACCGGCCGGGCCTGGCTCTGCGACTGGACCTGGCTCTGCCACGGTCCCGCCTGGTTCGACCTGGCCAGCCTGCTCCTCACCGCGCACGCCGGCGGCCTGGACGCCGACGCGCACTTCGCCCGGCATCCGGCGGCGGTGGGCGCGCCCCCGGACGCGCTGGACGTCACGCTGGCCGCCCTGTCCGGCTACTTTCTCACCACAGCCGCCTCGGCGCCCGCGACGGCGTCGCCGCACCTGCCGGCGCACCAGCGGTGGAGCGGCGAGCAGTCACTCGCCTGGCTCGCCCGCCGGCAGGGCTGGGCCTGATCCCCGTGCCCTCGGCCGGCACCGGGGCCTCGCCGCACGCGCCGGCCGGACTCCCGCCCCGGCTGCCCGTGCCCGGTCGGTTCCGGCTCCCGACCGGCCCGCCCCACCAGGACCGAGCGGAGCCGTTTTGGCTCGTCCCGGACGACCTGGTAACCTGGCTTTTCGCGCAGCGATGACGCATGCTCGTCGCGCGCAGAAGCAGACCAACCCGAGCTATCAAGACGAGGCTGTCGCGTGGCGAACATCAAGTCCCAGATCAAGCGCAACCGGCAGAACGAGAAGCGCCGGCTGCGTAACAAGTCGGTCAAGTCGTCGCTGAAGACCGCCGTCCGGAAGTTCCACGAGGCCGCGGAGGCTGGTGACGTCGAGAAGGCCACCATCCTCATGCGCGACGCCTCGCGCAAGCTGGACAAGGCGGTCAGCAAGGGCGTGATCCACTCGAACCAGGCCGCGAACCGCAAGTCCGCGATCGCCAAGCGCGTGGTGTCGCTCTCCGCCTGACGCGGCGACCTCAGACCTGACCGGAAGCCCCGGGCACTGCCCGGGGCTTCCGGCTGTCTGCCCCTTCTGCGTTCCGCACCACCACCCGGCCGGGAGAACCCGGCCGGGCCTCCGGCATGCCGAGGATCACGGCTGAGCGGGCTGCGGATCACGGCCGAGCGGCCGCGGATCACGGCTAGGCGGGCCGACGATCATGGCCGAGCGGGCCGACCGGTCTCCGTCCCGTCGCTGGCCGCCCGCGCCACCGGCTCGGCCGTGACGACCACGCCGGGCACGCTGTGCGTGATCCAGTCGACCCTGGCCCGCCCGACCACGGGCTGCATCTGCTGGCGGAAGCGGTCCCGCTCCTGCTCCGGCACGAGGGCCGCGGACCGGACCACCATGGCGGCCACCATGTCGTTGAACTTCACCATCACCGCCACCGTCGCGGGCAGGATCAGCACCGCCCACCAGGTGACCAGCTCGGCGAGGGCGAGCAGCGCGGCGAGCGCGACGGCACCCTCGAAGAAGAGGAAGCAGAGCACCCCGCCCGGGTTGACGACGCGCAGCCCGAGGACCCGGGCGTAGAGCGGCCGGTAGCGCTCCTCGTCGGCGGGGATCGTGGCCCACGAGCCGCGGAGGGCTCCGCTCACCGGGCGCCACCCTGCCGGGCGGCCGCGACCGAGAAGACGGCCCGCTCCAGCGCGTACGCCCGGTCGTCCGCCCCGCCCTTGACGGCCGCGTTGCACTCGGCGGCGGCCCGCATCGCCTCGACCAGGCCCTCGGGCGTCCATCCGCGCCCCTGGCGCTGCGCCCGCTCGATCTTCCACGCCGGCATGCCCAGGCTGCTCGCCAACTGGTAGGGGCTGCCCCGCCCGGCGGACGCGACCCGCGCCACGGTGCGCACGCCGTCGGCGATCGCGTCGGAGATCGGCACCGGGTCGACCCCGACGTGCAGCGCCCAGCGCAGCGCCTCCAGGGCCGCCGGCACGTCGCCGACCATGGTGGCGTCGGCGACCGTGAAGCCGCTCACCTCGACCCGGCCCCGGTAGTAGCGGGCGACCGTGTCGGCACCGATCCGGCCGTCGGTGTCGGCCATCAGCTGGGAACAGGCGGCGGCCAGCTCGCGCAGGTCGTTGCCGACCGCCGCGATGAGCGCCTCGGCGGCGTCGTCGGTGCACTTCCCGCTGGCGCGGCGGATCTCGTCGCGGACGAACGCCACCCGGTCGCGGTGCCCCTTGAGCTTGGCCGCCGGCACGACCGTCGCGCCGGCCGCCTTCAGCCCGTCGGCGAACGCCTTGCCCTTGGCCCCGCCGAGGTGCAGCACGACGAGTTGCACCTCGGGGTCGGGGTTCTTCGCGTACGCCAGCAGGGCCGCCACCAGGTCCTTGCGGGCGTCCTGGCCGGCGCGGAGCACCAGCACCCGCCGCCCGCCGAAGAGGGAGGGGCTGAGCATCTCGGCGATCTCGCCGACGGTCAGGGCGCCGGCCTGGTACTCGCGGACGTCCACGTCGGGGTCGACACTGCGGGCCCGGGCGACGGCTTCGGTGACCGCGCGCGTGGCGAGCAGCTCCTCGTCGCCGAGGACGAGCAGAATGGGAGCGAGGCTGGCGGCGGTCACGCCGCCCATATTCGCACGGCCGGCGGCCGGATCCAGCCTGCTCATCCGCACTGCGACGGCAGAGCCCGCACTCAGTGCAAATCCAGACATTTATCTCAATATGCCGCCAAAGCCGAGAATCGCCATCGACTCCTACGGCTGCCGGCCCGGCGGGGTGCCGCGCGTCACGACCGCGAGGCCCGACCGGCCGAGCACCGCCGCCACGTCCCCGTCGGTGTCGGTACGCAGTACCCGCGCCCCGCCCCGGGCCAGCCGCCCCAGCACCGCCGGGTGCGGATGCCCGTACGTGTTGCCGGCGCCGACCGGCACCAGGGCGACCGCCGGGCGGACCGCGTCCAGGAAGGCCGGATCCTGGTAGGCGGAGCCGTGATGTGCCACCTTCAGCACGTCGGCCCGCAGCCCGCCCGGCACGGCGCTGTCGAGCAGCGCCCGCTGCTCCTCGGTCTCGGCGTCGCCGGCGAGCAGGATCCGCACCCCGGCGACCGTGGCGAGCAACACCAGCGAGTTGTTGTTCGGGTCCGACCGGGTGCCCCGAAGCGGATGTGGCGGACCGACGACGACCAGGTCGAGCACGCCCTCCCGGTACCGCCAACCGGCCCGGCCGGCGACCACCTCGGTCGAGTGCGCCGCCGCCTCGGCGCGGACGAGGTCCCGCCCGGCCGCCGGCTCCGCCCACTGCGGAGCGAGCACAGCGTCCACCGGCCGTCCCCGGAACACGCCCGCCACACCGCCCGAGTGGTCGACGTGGAAGTGGCTGAACACCAGCAGCGCGACCTCGCGTACGCCGAGCCGGCGTAGACAGCCGTCCGCCGCCGCCGGATCCGGCCCGGCGTCGACCACCACCGCCCGGCCCGGAGCGACCGGCAGCACGACGGTGTCGCCCTGGCCGACCGCGCAGGCGGCGACCACCCAGTTCGCCGGGGGCCAGCCGGGGGCCGCCAGCCGCACCGGCAGCGCGCCGGCCACCACCGCGACGACGACCACCGCCACCAACCGGCGGACCACCGGGCGTCGGGCGGCCACCAGCAGCGCGACGGTCAGCCCGGTCAGCAGGAGGGCCCCAGGAACCCCGCCCGGCCACGGCAGCGTCCCGGCCGGCAGCCGCGCCCCGTGCCGCGCCACCGTGACCAGCCACCAGGCCGGCCAACTGGCCAGCCACGCGAGGAACTCCGCCCCGACGGGCCAGACGGGCGACACCGCCGCCGCCAGCACGCCGAGCACCGTGGCGGGCGCGATCGCCGGCACCGCGAGCAGGTTCGCCGGCACAGCGACCAGGCTCACCGTGCCCGAGATCCCGGCCACCACCGGGGCGCAGGCGAGCTGCGCGGCGGCCGGCACCGCCAGTGCCTCGGCGAACCCGGCCGGCACGCCGCGCCGGCGCAGCCCGTCGCGCCACCTCGGAGCGAGCAGCAGCAGGCCGCCGGTGGCCAGCACGGAGAGCGCGAAGCCGGCGTCACCGGCCAGTTCCGGGTCGAACAGCAACAGCACGGCCACGCCGGCGGACAGCGCGGGCAGGGCCGCCCGGGGACGCCCGGCCGCCAGCGCGGCCAGCCCGATCGCGCCCATCGTGGCGGCCCGCACCACGCTCGGCGAGGGGCGGACCAGGACGACGAACCCCACCAGGGCCAGCCCGCAGAGCCCGGCGGCCAGCCAGGGGCCGGCCCGCGCCCAACGGGCCAGCAGCAGCACGGCGCCGACGACGATAGCCACGTTGGAGCCGGAGACGGCGTTCAGGTGGGTCATGCCGGTGGCGAGGAAGTCCTCCTCCACCGTGGGCGGCAACCGGCTCGTGTCGCCCACGACCAGGCCGGGCAGCAGGCCGCCCTGCTCGTCGGGGAGCGGCGCGCAGGCGCGTTGCAGGCCGGCACGGAGCGCCCCGGCCGCCCGCTGCGACGTCGGCGCCGCACCGTGCCGCTCCGGCGGGCCCGCCGCGCTCAGCACGGCGGCCGTCAGGTCCCCGCCGCGCGGGACGGCCAGCCTCCCCTCGGCGGTCAGCCGCTGCCCGGGCAGCAGCCCCTTCCAGCCCGGGTCGGCGGCGAGGACCAGCACGCGCACCGGCGCGACGACCCGCCGCCCGTCCGGGCCGGTGACCCCGGTCAGCTCGCTCGGCACGAGCATGGTGGCCGGCCGTCCGGCGACACCGCGTACGGGGCGGGGGTCGTCGCGGACGACCAGTTCGGCGGTGACGACGGCACGCTCCTCGACCAGTGCGCGTACCGGCCCGGCGTCGCGGAGGGACACCCGGGCGGCGGTCGCCGTCGCGCCACAGACCACGCCGATCAGCACCGCGACGGCGATCCAGCCGTAGCGCCGGACGGGGGCGGACGGCCGGCCGAGGACGCCGACGAGGTGGAGCCCGGCCAGGCCCGCCACCCCGGCGGCCACCGCCGCCAGCAACAGCGTCACGCCGGCGGTCAGGTGCAGCCCGGCCAGCGCGGCGAGCCAGGCCGCCACGGCCAGGCCGGCCAGCCGCAGGTCCGGCTCCTCCGCCGGCCGGCGCCCCGCGGCACCCGGCGTGCCGCCGACGGCAGCCGTCACCGGCGACGGTCCCTCGGCCCGCGCCGGCGGTCCGCCCGCCGTCACACCGTCACCAGGTCCTTGAGCTGCTCGTACCGGGCGTCGCCGATGCCGTCGACCTGGCGCAGGTCGCCGACCGAGCGGAAGCCGCCCTGCTGGTCGCGGTGGGCGAGGATGCGCTGGGCGAGCACCGGACCCACTCCGGGCAGGGCGTCGAGCTGCGCGAGCGTCGCGGTGTTCAGGTTGAGCCGGCCGCCCGCGCCGGGCGCCGCTCCCGGCGCCCCGCCGGGCGCCGCGCCGGGCGGTGGTGCCGCGCCCGGCGCGGCGGCGACGCCGACCAGGATCAGCTCCCCGTCGGTGACCTTGCGGGCCGGGTTGAGCAGGGCCACGTCCACTCCGGGCAGCGCCCCGCCAGCCGCCTCGACCACGTCGGCGACCCGCGCGCCGGCCGGCACCCGGACCAGCCCGGGACGGCGCACCTTGCCGGCGACCGCGACCACCAGCTCGCTGGCGGGGGACGCCCCCGGCTCCACCGGCCCGGTCGCCGACACCACGGGCGGCTCGGCGGTGGCCACCGGCCGGACCGGCTCGGCCTGCGGTCGGGACCGCCAGGCCCAGAAGCCGGCCCCGAGCACCACCAGCACGGCGACGACGGCCAGCGCCCGCACACCCCGCCGCCCGGGGTCGAACGCGCCCGGCCCCGGCAACCGGGAGGACGTCGCCGCCTCGACCGTGGCCGCCGTGGTCTCGGGCGGCGGATCGGGTTCCGGCGGCGCCGTCCGCCCGGCCGGGACCGGGGTCGGGGCGAGGGCCGGCGCCGACCGGAACGCTTCAACGGTGCCGGGACCCGACCCCGGCCACGACTCCAGGTCCGGGCCGGCCGGTGCCGGCGGAGACCATCCGGTGTGCCCGGCGAACCGGGCCTCGCGCGCCGGCGTACCCGCCGAGGGCGGGCCCGTCACCAGCCGGCGCAGCCGTTCCCGGACCACCGTCTCCTCGTCGTCTGACACGACGCGAGGCTAGGACCGCGGTGGCCGTCCGGAGGGGGTCGCGAGGCCGGCTGTGGACGGCGCGGCCCCCTGTGGACAACCGCCTGATCATGCCCAAGCTGTGCTAGGCCCCGGAAAGCCGCAGGTCAGCACGCCTCCGGATCCGGACCGAAGACCGACCGTCCCCCGTCGACCGGCAGGGTCACCCCGTTGACGAAGCCCGCCACCGGCGACAGCAGGTACGCGACGGCCTCCGCCACCTCCTCCGGCCGGCCGATCCGGCCGACCGGGTGCAGCCGGGTCAGCTCGGCGTCGATCCACTCCGCCGCGGCCGGCTCCTGCCCGGCCAGGAAGGCGGCGTGCCGTTCGGTGGCGATCGAGCCCAACGCCACGGTGTTGGTCCGGATGCCCCGTGGGCCGTACTCGACGGCCAGCGACCGGGTCAGCCCCTCGACGGCGGCCTTCGCGGTCGCGTACGGCAGGCAGCCGGGCACCGGCCGCCGAGCCTGGTGGGAGGAGACGTTCACGATGGCTCCGCCCGTGCCGGCCGCCAGGTAACGGCGCACCGCCGTCGCCGCACCGACCACGGCGGGACGCAGGTTGCGCCCGATCAGGTCGAGCACCTCGCCGACCGGATCGGCGTGCAGCGAGGCGTCCCGGAACACCGCCGCGTTGTTGACCCAGCCGGTCAGCGGCCCGGTCTCCTCGGCGAGGTCGGCGGCCCGGGCGGCGACCTGCTCATCGCCGGCGTCACCGACGACCGCCGCCAGCCGGTCGGCGGCCGGGTGCGCGGTCAGCCAGGCCACCGCGTCGGGATCGTGCTCCACGACCACGACCGCGTCCCCCGCTCCGAGGAGGCGCTCCACGACGGCCCGGCCCACCCCGCGCCCGCCACCGGTCACCACACAGGACATCGCATCCTCCCCGATCCCGCCGGCGGCGGCGCCGGGCCTCCCGGCCCTTGGCGGCATTGACGGTGCAGGGCCCGCGCGCCGGCCGGCCGCGCTGCCCCGTCCGGTGGGGCAGCTCGACAGCGTCGGCGGGGCATGGCCGTCGCGGGATCGACGTTAGTCGGTGGCGGGCGGCCGGCGGTGCACGACCACGCAGGCCAGGCCCGGCCCGGCGTGCGCGGCGACCACCGCGCCCGCCTCCGAGACGTACGCGTGGTGCAGGCGGTCGCCCAGCCGGGCGGTCAGTGTCTCCAGCAGCGCCTCGGCCCGCTGGGGCGCGGCCAGGTGGTGCACGGCCAGGTCGACGTCGTCGTCGCCGGCCGCCTCGACGGCCAGGTCGACGAGCCGGGCCACGCCCCGGCTGGCGGTGCGCACCTTGTCCCTGACGACGATCGCCCCGTCCGGCATGTGCATGATCGGCTTGACCGACAGCGCGGTGCCGAGCAGCGCCTCCGCGGCGCCGATCCGGCCGCCCCGGCGCAGGAACTCCAGCGTGTCGACGTAGAACCAGATGCTGGTGCGGTCGACCGCCGCCAGCGCGGCGTCGCGTACGCCCGGAAGGTCCCCGCCCCGCTCGGCCGCCGTGGCGGCGACGACGGCCGGGAAGCCCAGGCCCATGCCGGTCGAACGGCTGTCGACCACGGCGACCCGGTCGTCGAACTCGGCGGCGGCCAGCCGAGCGGCCTCCACCGTGCCGGAGAGCTCGGCCGACAGGTGCACCGAGACGATCCCGTCGGCGCCGGCGTCGAACAGGTCCCGGTACGTCCGCGCGAACTGCTCGGGGGCGGGGCGGGAGGTGCTCACCGTGAACCGCCGCCCGCCGAGCGCCCGGGTGGCGTCGACCGGGGTGACCTCCACCCCCTCCAGCCCTTCCGCGCCGTTGAGCACGACGGTCAACGGCACCACTGTCAGCCGGCGGGCGTGCAGCAGCTCGGGCGGGAGGTAGGCGGTGGAGTCGGTGACGACCGCGACGGGCATGCCCGGCACGCTAGCCGATCGCGGCGGGGAACGCCGGAGTCAGACGGCCTCGGTGGTGGCCGGCACAGTGATCAGGCCGACATTGTGGGCGCGCAGGTGCCAGCCTCGGGCGTCGTCGTGCCGCAGCTCCGTCCAGTGGCAGTTGGACAGCGACCCCACGGTGCGCAGCACCGCGTGCTCCCAGCCGAGCAGCTGGCCGAGGCCCTGCCGGGCGCCGCCGCCGTGGGTGGTCACCACGACGGTGCCGCCGGGGGCCAGGTCGGCGGCGTCCTGGAACGCCGCGCCGATCCGCTTGCCGAGGTCGTCGAGGGTCTCGATGCCGGAGCCCGGATCCGGGTCACCGGCCCGCCAGCGGGCGAACTCGGCGGGGTGTCGCTCGGCCGCCTCGGTGAGCACGAGCCCCTGCCAGAGCCCGAAGTGCCGCTCCCGCAGCCGCGGGTCGGTGCGCACCGGCAACCCGGTCAGCGCCGCGAGCGCGGCGGCGGTGTCCGCCGCGCGGCTCAGGTCGCTGGCGACGATGGCGTCCGGCCGCAGCCCGGCGAGCAGAGGCGCGGCGGCGCGGGCCTGCTCGCGGCCGAGGTCGTTCAGCGGCACGTCGGTCTGCCCCTGGACCCGGCTGGCGGCGTTCCAGTCCGTGTTGCCGTGCCGCCAGATGATCAGGCGGGTCATTCCGCGGCGGCGGAGCCGGTGCCGGACTCGGCGTCGACCAGGTCCCGGTCGACGAACGGGATCGTCGGGCAGTCCTTCCAGAGCCGGTCGAGGGCGTAGAACTCGCGCTCCTCGGTGTGCTGGACGTGCACCACGATGTCGACGTAGTCCAGCAGCACCCACCGGCCGCCCCGCTCGCCCTCGCGCCGGACCGGCTTGGCCTTCTCCGGAAGCTGGAGCAGGCGCTCCTCGATGGCGTCGACGATGGCGAGCACCTGACGCTCGTTCGGGGCGGCGGCGAGCAGGAACGCGTCGGTGATGGCGAGCTGGTCGCCCACGTCGATGATGACGATGTCCTGCGCCTTCTTGTCGGCCGCGGCCTGGGCGGCGGCGATCGCCAACTCGTGAGCGCGTTCGGAAACTGTCACCGTTCTCCTTCGATCAACCGTGCGATCCTCCAAGCGTCTCACACACGGCGTAATCCCGACTCGCCAGTTCTGACGCGTTACCCGGCCGAACCACCCGATACCGGGCGAATCACTGCCGGTAGAGGCGCCGTTTGGCGATGTACTGCACCACACCGTCCGGCACGAGGTACCAGACCGGCTCCCCGCGGGCGACCCGCTCCCGGCAGTTCGTGGACGAGATGGCCATCGCCGGTACCTGCACCAGGCTCACCGTGTCGGCGGGCAGGTGCGCGTCGGTGAGCTCGAAGCCGGGCCGGGTCACCCCGATGAAGTGGGCCAGCTCGAAGATCTCGTCCAGGTCCTTCCAGGAGAGGATCCGCTCCAGCGCGTCGGCGCCGGTGATGAAGAAGAGCTGCACCTTCGGGCCGTACTCGGCGTGCAGGTCACGCAGCGTGTCGACCGTGTAGGTCGGCCCGCCCCGGTCGATGTCGACCCGGCTGACCTGGAAGCGGGGGTTGGAGGCGGTGGCGATCACCGTCATCAGGTAGCGGTCCTCGGCCGGGGTGACCGGCTGGTCCTCCTTCTGCCACGGCTGGCCGGTGGGGACGAAGACCACCTCGTCCAGGCCGAACCGGTCCGCCACCTCGCTGGCCGCGACGAGGTGCCCGTGGTGGATCGGATCGAAGGTCCCGCCCATGATGCCGATCCGCCGGATGTCCTCCTCCATCCGATGATCGTAGGCCGGGCACGGCCGGCGCCTGTCCCGGGCCGCCGGCCGTCCCGGCCACCGGTCCGCTCAGGCCGACGCGGCGGCCACCGCCGTCCGCGCCACCAGCGCGCGGCGCAGGTCGTCGTCCAGGTCGGTGACCCAGCGCCGCAGGCCGGGCGTGAGGTCGTCCCGGGACAGCAGGGCCGCGGCCAGCTCCCGGGTGGGCTGCGCCACGGCGTACCGGGGGAAGGCCCGCACGGTGACCTCGTCGGCCACCCAGGGGGTACGCAGCTTCGCCGCCGCCGGCATGTCGGCGAAGTACCGCTCGACGTACGGTGCGGTCAGCTCGGCCTGCTCCGGCTGCCAGAAGCCCTCGGCGGTCGCCTCCACGAGGCGGTTGGACAGCTCGGTGTTGCGCACCACGATTGCCCAGGCGACCCGCTTGGCCTCCCCGTCGGGCAGCGCCGCCCGGCAGCAGGCGGCCCGCTCCGCCCCGGTGGCGCTACGGTCCGCGGCCGCCTCGGCGGCGATCTCCGCCTCGCCGGCCGCGCCCAGCACCACCAGGCGCAGCAGCAGCGCCCAGCGCAGGTCGGCGTCGACGGCCAGGCCCTCCGGCACGCCGTCACCGGCCAGCCACCCGGCGAGCAGCCCGGTGTCGGTGGTGGCCGCGATCAGGCCGCGGGCGGCGGCGAGCTGCAACGAGCCCCCGGCCGGCGCCCCGGCGAGCAGCGCCGCGCACGCCCCGGCGACCCGGAGCAGGGCGGCGTCCCGGGCGAGCGGGTCCAGGTAGCGGTCGATCAGCCGGCGGCTCAGGGTGAGCACCTCCTCGGCGATCGTCACCTCCGTCTCGGCGGGCAGCGCCGCGGCGACCAGGGCGACCAGCGAGGTGACCGGGCGCTCCCCGTCGGTGGCCGCGTCGAGCGCCTCACCCCAGAGCAGGGCCCGGGCCAGCGGGTCGGCGAGCCCCGGCAGCACCATGGGCACCGCGTCGGCCGAAGCCGGGTCGAGGCGGATCTTGGCGAAGGTCAGGTCGCCGTCGTTCGGCAGCAGCAGCCCGGTGGCCGGCTCGCCGAGCAGCGGCGTCAGCGTGGTCCGCCCGCCGTCGGCGTCCGGGTCCAGGTCGACCTCGAATCGGCTCGCCGTGCCGTCGGCGTACCGGCCCAGGCCGACGCGGTGTGGGCGCAGCACCGGGTGCGACGCGGGGGCGGTCTGCACGATCGCCGCGTCCCGCCAGCGCCCGTCGGCATCGACCGAGCTCTCGATGCGCAGCGTGTTGACCTGCGCGCTGCGCAGCCACCGGTCGGCCCAGGCGCCCAGGTCCCGCCCGCCGGCGTCGCCGAGGGCGGCCAGCAGGTCGGTCAGCGTGGCGTTGCCGAACCGGTGCTTCGCGAAGTGCGCGTTCAGCCCGGCGAGGAACGCCTCGTCGCCCAGCCAGGCGACGAGCTGCCGCAGCACGCTGGCCCCCTTGGCGTACGAGATGCCGTCGAAGTTGAGCAGGGCCTCGGCGGCGTCGGCGACCTCGGCCGGGGCGACGGGGTGGGTCGACGGCCGCTGGTCGGCGGTGTACCCCCAGGACTTGCGGCGGATCGCGAAGGTCGTCCAGGCCCGGTCGAAGCGGGTCGCCTCGGCGGTCACCCGGGTGCCCAGGTACTCGGCGAAGGACTCGTTCAGCCAGAGGTCGTCCCACCAGCGCATGGTGACCAGGTCGCCGAACCACATGTGCGCCATCTCGTGCGCGATGGTGGTGGCGCGCACCTCGCGCTGGCTGTCGGTGACCGCCGAGCGGAACACGTAGTCGTCCCGGAAGGTGACCAGGCCGGGGTTCTCCATCGCGCCGGCGTTGAACTCGGGCACGAACGCCTGGTCGTACTTGCCGAACGGGTAGCGATCGGCGAAGAGTTGGTGGAAGCGGTCGAGGCACTGCTTCGTGACGGTGAGGATCTCGTCGAGGTCGGCGTCCAGGTGGGCGGCGAGGGAACGGCGGCAGTACACGCCGAGCGGGATGCCGTCGTGGGAGTCGCGGCGGACGTGCCAGGGGCCGGCGACCACCGAGAAGAAGTACGTGGCCAGCGGGGCGGTGGGGGCGAACTCCCAGCGCCCCGGCCGGGGGTTCGCGGCGAGTGCCCCGTTGGCGGCGACCGTCCACTCCGCCGGGGCGGTGACCGAGAGCGTCACCGGGGCCTTCAGGTCCGGCTGGTCGAAGGCGGCGAAGATGCGCGGCGCCTCGTCCAGGAAGGACATCGCGTACAGGTACGTCTCGCCGTCGGCCGGGTCGACGAAACGGTGCATCCCCTCGCCGGTGTTCGAGTACGCCATCTCGGCGGTGACGGTGAGCGCGTTCTCCGCCGCCAGGTCGGCCAGCGGGAACCGGCCGTCGGCCAGCGCGGCCGGGTCGAGGTCCCGGTCGTTGAGGCGTACCGTCAGCAGCTTCGCAGGCTTGACCTCGACGAAGGTCTGCGCCCCGGCGGCGGCCCGGAACCGGATGATGGCGGTCGATCGGAACCGCTCACCGTCGCCGGTCAGGTCGAGGTCCACCTGGTAGGACTCGACGGTGATCGCCGCGCCACGCGCGGTCGCCTCTACACGGGTCAGGCTCGGCATCCGCTTATCCTGCCCGATGGGATCCGCACGTGTTTCCCATGACCCCGTGGCACTGGAGGACTGAACCATGGCTTCGCACCCCAAGGGCGACTTCGACCTCTCCCGGGCGGTCTGGCAGCGGGCCGAGGGCGACACCTCCGAGAGCGCCGTCGAGGTGGCCTTCGTCGACGACCTGATCGGCATGCGCAACTCGGCCGAGCCGGACGGCCCGGTGCTGGTCTTCACCCAGGCCGAGTGGGACGCCTTCGTCGCCGGTGCCCAGGACGGCGAGTTCGACCTGGACTGAGCCGAGGACGCGGTCGGATCGGTCGGCTGCACCGCCGTCGGCTCCCGGCCCGCCCCCGCGCGGCGGGCGGGCCGGGGCGTCCCGTGGGCCGCGCGCCCTAGTCGCCGTCGCCCCAGCCCAGTCCGCCCGGGCCGGGGGCGTGGTGGAAGCCGGGGTGGCCGGCCACGTCGACGCAGCGCTCGCCGTCCGGCCCGGATGCGCCGCAGAACAGCCGCTCGGCGTGCTGCCACGCCTCGGCCGGCGACAGCGCCGACGCGCCCAGGGCCAGCTCGGGTCGCAGCAGGCTCAGCGCCTCCGCGTATCCGACGGCGACCTCCCGGGCCGACTCCAGGTCGGGCGCGGTGAAGCCGAGGTGCACGGTGAAGAACCGGCCCGGCCGGGCCGGGCGGCGAGGCGGTGCGATCAACGGGGCGCCGGCCGCGTCCCGTGCCGCGCCGAGCGCCCCCAGCGCCTGCCGCTGCCGCCAGTACGGCGGCCTGTTGTCCCGCATGGGTCCTCCCGTGGCGATCGTGGGCGCGGCCCTCCCCCAGGTGACCCGCCCGGGTTCCGGCCCGGCTGCCTGCCGTCGGCACGCCGTCGGCGGCCCGACCGGACCGCTCCCCCGAGCCAACCAGCTTTTCGCTCCGCTGGGAGGGGCCAGCGGGCGCGCCGTGCGCTGGCCCCCTCCCCTCACGTTCCGCCATCCGGCCGGACGTGGCCGGCGACCGGGAACCGCGTGCGAGTCCCGGGCGGCACCGGGTCCGCGCCGGACCAGCCCGGCGGGACGGGTCCCCGACCGCCCGCCGCCCCGGACGCCAGCCAGCCAGCCGCCCACCACCCGGCACCGGCCGCACACCGGCCAGCCGGCCAGACCGCCGCCCGGCAACGGCCGCACGCCGGGCTGCGCGGGATTGCGCCACGCCGGCCTGGGTAGACGCAGAGGCATCGACGAGACCGGCCGGCCGGCAACGGCCGCCGCCCGCTGCAGGAGGCCCGATGGCGACCATCCCGACGGAGCGCAGCCCGGAGAGCTCGGTGGCGTTCCTGCGCGACGGCTACCGCTTCGTCGGCCGCCGCTGCGACCGCCACGGCAGCGACATCTTCCAGGCCCGGCTGCTGCTGGAGCGCACCATCTGCCTGCGCGGCCGCCCGGCGGCCGAGCTGTTCTACGACACCGAGCGGTTCGTCCGCGCGGGTGCCACGCCGATGCGGGCGCAGCGCACCCTGACCGGCCGGGGCGGCGTTCAGGGCCTGGACGGCGCCGACCACCGCGACCGCAAGGCCATGATCATGTCGATCATGACGCCGACCGCGGTCCGGCACCTCGGCCAGCTCTTCGACGACGAGTGGCGGGCCCGCATCCCGGCCTGGGAGGCGGGCGGGCCCGTCGTGCTGTACGACGAGGTCGGCCGGATGCTGACGCGCGCGGTCTGCGCCTGGGCGGGCGTACCACTGGCGGCCTCCGAGGTCGACCGGCGCACCGCCGACCTGCACGCGATGATCGAGGGACCGACGGCGCTCGGCTCCCGGCACTGGCGCGGCCTGCTGGGCCGCCGCCGGGGCGAGCGCTGGATCGGCGGCGTCATCGACCGCGCGCGCGTCGGCACGCTCCCGGCGCCCGAGGGCAGCGCGCTGCGGGTGATCGCCGAGCACCGCGACGCCCACGGGCGGCTGCTCCCCCGCCGGATCGCCGCCGTCGAACTGCTCAACGTGCTGCGCCCCACCGTCGCCGTCGACCGGTTCGTCGTGTTCGCCGCGCTCGCGCTGCACGACCACCCGTCCTGGCGGCAGCGGGCCCGCGAGAGCGAGGAGGCCACCGAGAGCTTCGTGCAGGAGGTACGCCGCTTCTATCCGTTATTCCCGGTGGCCGCCGCCCGGGTCCGTCGCTCCTTCGACTGGCAGGGTTACCACTTCCCGCGTGGCCGGCGCGTGCTGCTCGACCTGTACGGCACCGACCACCACCCGGAGCTCTGGCCCGAGCCGGAGCGGTTCCACCCGGAGCGCTTCACCGGCTGGCGGGGTGACCCGTTCCGCTTCGTCCCACAGGGCGGCGGGAACCATCTGTCCGGCCACCGCTGCGCCGGTGAGTGGATCACCATCGAGCTGATGAGGCGGGCGGTGACGAACCTGACCACGGCCATGCGCTACGACGTGCCCCCGCAGGACCTGGCGCTGAGCCTGAGTCGGATGCCGGCGCTGCCGCCCAGCGGCTTCGTGGTCACGAACGTCCGCCGCACCGCCTGAGCGCACCACCCCCGGCCGGTCTGGCCGGTCGGCAACCGGTGCCCGGGCACGGGCCGCCCGCTCCCAGTGCGCCGCCCGTGACCGCCCGACGGAATCGGCGAACCGGTTTGACCGGCCGATATGCGGGCACCTGCTGCGGGCACCCACCGTCACCGGGAGACACCGTTGTCCTTCGACGCCAGCGAGTACGGCCGGTACGTGGCCGAGGTCTACGACGAGACGTACGCCCACCTCGCACCGGACGCCGCGGTGGAGCGGCTGGCCGCGCTGGCGGACGGCGGCCCCGTGTGCGAGTTCGGCGTCGGCACCGGCCGGCTCGCGCTGCCGCTGGTCGCCCGGGGGCTGACCGTCGCCGGCATCGAGGGCTCCCCCGAGATGGTCGCGGGGTTGCGGGCGAAGCCAGGCGGCGACGCGGTCGAGATGGCCGTCGGCGACTTCGCGCAGACCCGGATGCCCGGCGAGTTCGCCCTGGTGGTGCTGGCGTTCAACACGATCTTCGCGCTGCCGGACCAGGCCGCCCAGGTGGCCTGCTTCCGCAACGCCGCCGCCCACCTGCGTCCCGGCGGCCGGTTCGTGGTCGAGGCCTGGGTGCCCGATCCCGGGGCCTTCCGGGCCGGCGGCGCGCTGCGCCCGGTGCGGGTGGCCGAGGACGCGGTGCTGCTGGAGGTGGCCCTGCTGCACCCGGCCGAGCAGCGGATGACCACGACGAAGGTCCGGTTCAGCAACGCCGGGGTGCGGTTGCTGCCGGCCAACCACCGCTACGCCTGGCCCGCCGAGCTGGACCTGATGGCCGAGCTGGCCGGCATGCGCCGGGAACACCGGTGGGAGGACTGGACCGGGCGGCCGTTCACCGACGACAGTCGCGACCACGTGTCGGTCTACCGCCGCCCGGAGCGGCCGTGACCGCCCCCGCCCGCCCGGCGGGCGACGCGCCCGGCCCGGACCACCACCGCGCGGCCGGGACCACCGGCGACCATCGCGCCACACCGACGCCGACGGCCGGGGCCGCCGACGACCGCGGGCTGCCGATCGCGTACGTCCTGCCGCTGCGCTGGACCGACGACGCCGGGCTGCCCGAGCTGACCGGCTACCTGCGCTGGCTCGGCTCGCGGGTCGACGTGACCGTGGTGGACGGGTCGCCGCCGGAGCTGTTCGCCCGGCACCGGGTGGCCTGGCGGGGGCTGGTCCGGCACCTGCCACCCGATCCCGCCGTACGGGGCGTCAACGGGAAGGTGACCGGCGTGCTCACCGGCGTCGCCGCGGCCCGGCACGAGCACGTGGTGATCGCCGACGACGACGTCCGGTACGACGAGGCGGGGCTGCGCGCCGTGCACCGGCTGCTCGACCGGGTGGACCTGGTCCGGCCGCAGAACTACTTCGACCCGCTGCCCTGGCACGCGTGGTGGGACACCGGGCGGACCCTGCTCAACCGGGCGCTCGGCGCGGACTACCCCGGCACCCTGGCGGTGCGCCGGAGCACCTTTCTCGCCATGGGCGGCTACGACCCGGACGTGCTCTTCGAGAACCTGGAGCTGATCCGCACCGTGCGCGCGTACGGGGGCACCGAGGCTGCACCCGCCTGGCTGCACGTACGCCGGCTGCCGCCCGACACCGCCCACTTCCTCGGCCAGCGGGTGCGCCAGGCGTACGACGACCTGGCCCAGCCGGCCCGCCTGGTGGCCTCGCTCGCGGTCCTGCCGGCGCTGGCCGCGGCGGTCGCGGCCCGGCGACCGGGGCTGCTGCTCGGCGCGGCCGGGACCACCGTGGTGCTGGCCGAGGCGGGCCGGCGCCGGGCCGGCGGCAGCGCGGTCTTCCCGCCGACCGCCGCCCTGGCGGCCCCGTTCTGGGTGCTGGAACGCGGCGCGTGCAGCTGGCTCGCCCTCGGCCGGCGGCTCCTCTTCGGCGGGGTCCGCTACGCCGGCGGCCGGGTCCGGCGCGCCGCCCACTTCGACCGCACCCTCCGCCGACGCCTCCGCCCCCGCCGCCGCTGACCCGCCCAACACCTCTCCCGCGCCACGCCTACGCCCACGCGATCTTGCACTTCCTGCCCGGATAAGCCGGCCACAAAGCCGCGAAAGGTGGGCACAAACTGCAAGATCGCGGCGGCCGTGCAGGGGGGCGCGGGGGGCCGTGCACACGGCAGCTCGCGGCCGCTCGGGAGTGGCCGCGAGCTGCGGCGTGCGCTGGCCGGGGTCGGTCAGTGCCGCACCTGTTCGCGCGACTGCTGCGCCTGGTCCTTCACGTCCTGGGCGGCGGAGCGGGTGTCGTCCTTGACGGCATGCACGGCCTCCTGCGCGGTGGACCTCACCGACTCGGTGGCGTGCTGCGCCGGCTCACGCAGCTCCACCTTCAGCTCGCCGGCGACCTCGCCCAGCTTCTCCTTCACCACCCCGGCATGCTCGCCGGCCTTCTCCTTGACCTGCGTCGCCACCTGCTGCTCACGACGGGTGGCCGGGATCAGCGAGGAGGCGAGCCAGCCGACGCCGAAGGCAATCAGGCCGGCGGCCAGCGGGTTGCCCTCGGACTTCTGCCGGATCGCGTGCGGGGCGCGGTGCGCGGCGTCGCTGACCGTCGAGGCGGCCGAGTGCGCCCCGTCGCCGACCGTCGAGGCGGCCGAGTGCGCCCCGTCGCCGACCGTCGAGGCGGCCGAGTGCGCCCCGTCGCTGACGGCGGACGCCGCCGACGAGGCGCGGTCGCCCACCGAGTGGGCGCCGTGCTTGGTGCTGTGACCCAGGTCGGAAGCGGTTCCCATCACCTTGTCCCTCACATTCTGCAGTGCGTTGCGGGCCCGCTGCTTGCGGTCGTCGACGATGCGGGCGGGGCTGACCTTGTACGCCAACGCGTCCACGTCGGAACTCAGGTTGCTCCGGGTGGCTTCGATCTCCCGGCGGATCTGGTCCGGGTCGGTGCTCATCGGGTGACCTCCTGCGGGTGGGGCTTGAGCGCGTCGGGAATCCGCTGCACGCTCTCGTTGGTCTGCTTGAGGCCGCGAATCCGCTCGGCGTTCTTCTTGGCCATGGAGTAGAGGACCGCGGCGATCGCGCCCCAGACGACGGCCACGATCAGCGCCGCCCAGCCGGCGTCCATCACGTTGGACAGCCCGGCCCAGAGGGCCAGCGACAGGAACAGGGCCACCATGTAACCGCCGAAGCCGGCGCCGCCGAAAAAGCCGGCGGCCTTGCCCACCTTCCTGCCCTCCTGGCGGATCTCGGCCTTGGCGAGTTCGACCTCCTGCCGCATCAGGGTCGACAGGTCGGTGGTGACCTGACGCATCAGCTCACCGATCGAGCTGCCCCGGACCTCGTCCGCGTCGTGGGGGTTGTCACCGGAGTTCAGCCCCGGCCCCTGCGTCGGCACGCTCATGCCGCCGCCTCCCTTCGGATGACTCGTGGGCTCACGGACGGGTGGTCCCGCTCGACGGCACGCCCGGCAGCGGGTCGGTCCGGGTCACCGGCGGCAGCGGCTGGCCGACGCCACCCGCCGGGTCGGCGTAGCTGGTGGTGGTCTGCGGATCGGCGTACGCGCCGGGGGCCGGGTCCAGGTAGCCACCCGGCGGCACGGCGTCCGGCACCGCACGCGAGGCCGGCGTCGTCGGGATGACCGCCGTCCGGTCCGGGTCGTAGCCGGCACCCGAGCCGTACGCGGAGTGGCCGTTGCCGCCCTGGCCGTCGCCGGCGGCGGAGATGTTCCTGGTCAGCCGGCCGGCGAGCACGCCCAGCACGGCAGCGCCGACGAGGAAGGTGCCCGGGTTGCGGCGGGCGTAGTCACGCACCTCGGCGATGATGTCGCCGGGCTCCCGCTGCTCCAGCCAGCCGGCCACGCCGTGCACCCGGTCGGCGGCCTGGCGGGCGATCTCGCTCACCGGCCCGGCCTGGCCGCCCTGCTCGGCCATCGAGCGCATCTCGTCGGCCAGCGAGCGGAGCCCGCCGGCGGCGCGCCGCTGCTGCTCACCGGCCTGGCTGGCCACCTGTCTGCGGGCCTCGCCGTAGAGGTTGCGCGCCTGGCGGGTCGCTTCGCCGACGACCTCCCTGCCCTGTTCCTTGGCCGCCCCGGCGACGGCGCCGCCGGCCTGCTTCGCCTCCGACCCGACCTGGCGGGCCTGCTCGCGGACGCCGCCGCCGTTGGTCGACTCCTGCCCGTACGTGGAAGTCGTGGGTGACAGATCGTAAGTCATGATGTCCCTTCCGCTCGGAAAGTCGTCGCGGTTGTGCTGGGGGAATGCGACCGGCCGTTGCTGCCGTCGCCTCCTCTGACCTACCCTCCGTCGCCGCCTCCATACCTCGTTCGTGACTTCTCCTGCGGCCCGTCGGGTGCGGACTACAAAATGGAGGATCGTCGGGCCGGGTGCCGATGCCATCACGGACAGTGACGGCCGGTCGCCGCGACCCGCGCCGCGGGCAGGGCGTTCCGCGGGTCCACGGAGGTGACATCGATGGCACGGAACGCACGCGGCGCCCCGCCGGGACCGAAGCCCCTGGTGCAGTTCGCCGCCGTGGCCGCGGCCGGGATCTTCGCCCTGGTCGGGGTGCTCGGGTTCATCCCCGGCATCACCACCGGCTACGGCGACATGACGTTCGCCGGTCACCACTCCGAGGCCCGACTGCTCGGCCTGTTCCAGGTGTCGATCCTGCACAACGCGCTGCACCTGGGCTTCGGGCTGGCCGGGCTGGTGCTGGCCCGCACCGTCGCCGGGGCCCGGGTCTTCCTCGCCGGCGGCGGCGCGCTCTACCTCGGCCTGTGGCTGTACGGCTTCGCGATCGACCGGGAGAGCGTGTTGAACTTCATCCCGGTCAACGACGCCGACAACTGGCTACACCTGGCCCTCGGCTTCGGCATGCTCGCCCTGGGGCTGCTGCTGTCCAACCAGGTCGGCACCGGCGGCCGTCTGGACAGGCCCTTCGACCGCCCCTGACCGCAGCGCCCCGGGAGCGCGACAAGGAGGTCGTCATGCTCCGCCGGCTACGGGACCACGCGCTGTCCTCGGCCACCTGGTCGGCGGCACGGCCACCTACAACGAGGAGCAGGCGCTGCTGGCCGGCGCGCCACCGATCGGCGTCCGGGAGTTCCTCGGCACCAGCGAGTTCTGGTACCAGTCGATGCAGAACTGGCAGAGCGAGTTCCTCGCGGTCGGGATGCTGATCGTGCTGAGCGTATTCCTGCGTCAGCACGCGTCGCCGGAGTCGAAGCCGGTCACCGCCGCGCACTCGCACACCGGCGACTGACCGGCCGTCCGGCGCCGGGCGGGGGCGCCGTCAGGCCGGCACGCGCAGCCGCTTGGCGAAGCAGACGCTGTACGGGTTGCTCACGTACTCGCCGTACACCGGGATCGGCTCGTACCCGCAGGAGGTGTAGAGCCCGATCGCGACCGGCAGGTACGTGCCGGTCTCCAGGCAGACCACCGCGTACCCCTGCCGGAAGGCCAACTCCTCCAGCGCGGCCAGCAACTGCCGGGCGATGCCCCGCCCCCGGTACGCCGGACGGACGTACATCCGCTTCAGCTCGCCGGTGCCGTCGTCGAGCGCCTGGATCCCGCCGCAGGCGATCGCCCGCCCGTCGGCCACCACCACGAGGTAGCGGATGTGGTCGTGGGTCACGGTCGCCTGGCCGTCCAACCCGCCGTCCGCCTCGCGCAGCTCGCGCTGCTGGGCGGTGACCAGGGCGTCGATCTCCGGATCCGTGGCGGGGCGGGACTCGATCAGCATCAGGCCACGCTAGGCGGCGCGGATTTCGGGCAGGTTTCCGGCAGTCGACCCGCTCACGGAGCGCGACGAGCTATTCGGCGTCGCCCTCCCCGACCCCGTCGTACGGGCCGACCTCGTCCGACGGGCCGGCCTCGACCTCGTCGGCCGGGCGCTGCCGGCGGGCCTTGCGGGCCGCCAGCCGCTCCGCCGCGGAGGCGCGGGTCGACTTCTCCTCCAGCCGGACGTCCGTGCCCCGGTTGCCCGGGACGAAGTCGGCGCCGGCGTAGAGGGTCGGCTGCCAGTCGAACTCGCGGTCGCCGATCCGGACGAGGTCGCCCGGCTCCGCGCCGGCCTTCCCGAGCTTCTCCTCGACGCCCAGGCGCGCCAGCCGGTCGGCCAGGTAGCCCACCGCCTCGTCGTTGTCGAAGTTCGTCTGCCGCACCCACCGCTCGGGACGGACGCCGCGCACGAGCCAGCCGCCGTCCGGCGCGGCCTCGATCGTGAAGCCGGCGTCGTCGACCGCCCTCGGCCGGATCACGATCCGGGTCGGCTCGGCCGGCGGCGCGGCGCTGCGCGCCTGCTCCACCAGCTCCGCCATGGCGTACGTCAGCTCCTTCAGCCCCTCCCGGGTGGCCGCCGAGACCTCGAACACCCGGAAGCCGCGCTCCTCCAGGTCGGGGCGGACGATCTCGGCCAGGTCCCGGCCGTCCGGCACGTCGACCTTGTTCAGCGCCACCAGCCGGGGCCGGTCGGCCAGGCCGCCGTACTCGGTCAGCTCGGCCTCGATGGTGTCGATGTCGGCCACCGGGTCCCGGCCGGGCTCCAGGGTGGCGGTGTCGATGACGTGCACCAGCACCGAGCAGCGCTCGATGTGCCGGAGGAATTCCAGGCCGAGGCCCTTGCCGGTGGCCGCCCCCGGGATCAGGCCCGGCACGTCGGCGACCGTGAAGGTGTGGTTGTCCACCCGGACCACGCCCAGGTTGGGCACCAGGGTGGTGAACGGGTAGTCGGCGATCTTCGGCTTGGCGGCGGAGATCACCGAGATCAGCGACGACTTGCCGGCCGACGGGAAGCCCACCAGGCCGACGTCGGCGACGCTCTTGAGCTCCAGCACCACGTCGAGCTGCTCGCCGGGTTCGCCCAGCTCGGCGAAGCCGGGGGCCTTGCGCCGGGCGTTGGCCAGCGACGCGTTGCCCCGGCCGCCGCGCCCGCCCCGGGCGACCTCGAAGGTCGTGCCGGCACCGACCATGTCGGCCAGCACGGTGCCGTCGAGGGCCTGCACGACGGTGCCGTTCGGCACCTTCAGCACGAGGTTGTGGCCGTTCGCGCCGTCCCGGTTCGACCCGGCGCCGCCCTTGCCGTTCTCGGCCTTGACGTGCGGGCGGAAGTGGAAGTCGAGCAGCGTCGTCACCTGCGGGTCGACCACGAGGGACACGCTGCCGCCGTGTCCGCCGTTGCCGCCGTCGGGGCCGCCGAAGGGCTTGAACTTCTCCCGGTGGATCGAGACACAACCGTGCCCGCCATCGCCGGCCTGCAGGTGCAGGACGACCCGGTCAACGAACGTCGCCACGGGCGTCAATCCTTCCAGCGAGGTCGACTCCCCGCACGAGAAAAGGCGAAGCGGGCCGGGACACGAGGTCCGCGGCCCGCTGCGCCGGAGAAACTACTGCTGCGGCACGATGCTGACGGTCTTGCGACCGCGCTTGGTGCCGAACTGGACCGAACCGGCGGCCAGCGCGAAGAGCGTGTCGTCTCCGCCACGGCCGACCAGGTCACCGGGGTGGAACTTGGTGCCACGCTGACGGATGAGGATCTCACCCGCGCTGACGACCTGACCACCGAAGCGCTTCACGCCGAGCCGCTGGGCCGCGGAGTCACGACCGTTGCGCGAGCTGGACGCACCCTTTTTGTGAGCCATCTGAGGACGACCTACTTCCCGCTGGAGATGCCGGTCACCTTGACCTGGGTCAGCGGCTGACGGTGACCCTGGCGCTTGTGGTAGCCGGTCTTGTTCTTGAACTTGTGGATCCGGATCTTCGGGCCCTTGGTGTGCGCGGCGATCTCGCCGGACACCGCGACCTCGGCAAGCTTCGCCGCGTCGGTCACCAGGTCGTCACCGTCGACGAGGAGCACCGCGGTGAGCTTCACCGCGTCGCCGGGGGCACCGGCGAGCTTCTCGACCTCGATCACGTCGCCCTCGGCGACCTTGTACTGCTTGCCGCCGGTCTTGACGATCGCGTACATCGGAGGCGGACTCCCTGTCGTTGAGGCTGCTGGCGGGTGTTCCCACGGCGGCTCGCCGGGTAGCAGAAGCACGGCGGCGCGGGCGCACGGGAACTCGGCACACCAAAGTGCGCCGCAGGCTAGCGTACGCCATGGGAGGGCCGACGCCCAAACCGGCCCCGCAGGTCAGCGGGCGCAGAGCTGGTCGAGCCGCTGCCGGAGCCGGTCCAGCTCGGTCTCGTCGATCGCGTCGACGTCGGTGCCCAGCGTGCCGACCTCGGCCGCCATGTCCGCGAGCAGCGTCTTGAGCTGGGCGTCGTCGGCCCGGCCCGACTCCCGCCGCAGGGCGGCCCGCCAGTCGGTCAGCGCCGCGGAGATGCGCTTGCGGGCGGTTTCGGCCGCGGTGCCGTCGTTCGCCCCGACCGCCGCGACCATCTTGCCGAGTTCCTCGACGTACGTCCGCACGGCGGTGTCCCCGGCCGCCTGCGCGGCGGCGCACACCTCGGGGGCGTTGCCGCCCGCCGCCCCGCTGCCGGCCCCCGGCCCGCCACCCGGCCCGGTGCCCGTCGCCCCGCCGCCCGGACCGCCGGTGGGCCCGCTCGACGCGGTGCCCGAGGCGGCCGGCTCCGGCCGCTCGGCCGCGCACCCGGCGCCGGCGAGAAGGACAGCGGTGACCGTGGTGACGGCGAGCAGACGGCGCATCGTTCTTCTCCTGACCGGGAGGGTGGCCGATCGTGGCCGGGGATCGACCATACGACAGGGCCCCCTCCCCGGGACATTGCCGGGGAAGGGGCCCTGCCAAACGTCAGGCTGGTCAGCCGATCACGGCCGGGTGCGCCGCCGCGCGCCGCTGCGCCGGGACCGGCGCCGGCCGGAGCCGCCCTCCGGCTCGTCGCCGTCGGTGTCGGCCAGCGCGTCCGGGTCGTCCGGGGCGGCCAGCCGGGCGGACTCGCCCGTCTGGCTGTCGGCGACCACGGGCGCGGCGGGGGTGTCCGTCTCGTAGCGGGACAGGTCGTAGCCCATGGTGTCGTGGTAGTCGGCGTCCGGGGTCGCGGTGTCGGGCTCGGTGACCTCGGCCACGGTCCGCTCGGCCGGGGCGCTCTTGCGGGCCCGCTTCCGGGACGCGCCGCCGCCCTGCTCGGTGGCCGGGGCGGCGACGGCCGAGGCGACCGCCTTGACCTTCTCCCCCGCGCCGCCGCCGGAGCGCGGCTTCTCCGGCACCGGCTCGGTGTGGATGATCAGGCCCCGGCCCTTGCAGCACTCGCAGGTCTCGCTGAACGCCTCCAGCAGGCCCGCGCCGATCCGCTTGCGGGTCATCTGCACCAGGCCGAGCGAGGTGATCTCGGTGACCTGGTGCTTGGTGCGGTCCCGCCCCAGGCACTCGGTCAGCCGGCGCAGCACCAGCTCGCGGTTCGACTCCAGCACCATGTCGATGAAGTCGATCACCACGATGCCACCGAGGTCGCGCAGCCGGAGCTGGCGGACGATCTCCTCGGCCGCCTCCAGGTTGTTCCGGGTGACCGTCTCCTCCAGGTTGCCCCCGGAGCCGGTGTACTTGCCGGTGTTGACGTCGATGACGGTCATCGCCTCGGTGCGGTCGATGACAAGCGACCCGCCCGAAGGAAGGAAGACCTTGCGGTCCAGCCCCTTGATGATCTGCTCGTCGATCCGGTACTCGGCGAAGACGTCGGCGGTGCCGACGTGCCGGCGCAGCCGGGCGACCAGGTCCGGCGAGACGTGCGACAGGTACGACTCGACCACGTCGTACGACTGCTCGCCCTCGATCACCAGCTCGCGGAAGTCCTCGTTGAACAGGTCCCGGACGACCCGGATGACCAGGTCGGGCTCCTCGTAGAGCAGCACCGGGGCACCGCCCTCGGCCGCCTTGGCCTGGATGTCCTCCCACTGCGCCTGCAACCGCTTGACGTCGCGGGCCAGTTCGTCCTCGCTGGCACCCTCGGCGGCGGTCCGGACGATCACGCCCGCGCCGTCCGGCACCAGCTTCTTCAGCACGTCCCGCAGCCGCTTGCGCTCGGTGTCGGGCAGCTTCCGGCTGATGCCGGAGGCGTTGCCGTGCGGCACGTAGACCAGGTGCCGGCCGGAGAGCGCGATGTGGCTGGTCAGCCGCGCGCCCTTGTGGCCGATCGGATCCTTGGTGACCTGCACGAGCACCGAGTCGCCGGACTTGAGCGCCTGCTCGATCGAGCGGGCCCGGCCCTCCAGGCCGGTGGTGTCCCAGTTCACCTCGCCGGCGTACAGCACGGCGTTGCGGCCGCGCCCGATGTCGACGAAGGCCGCCTCCATGCTGGGCAGGACGTTCTGCACCTTGCCGAGGTAGACGTTGCCGGCCATGGTGCCGGAGGAGTTGCGGGTGACGTAGTGCTCGACCAGCACCCCGTCCTCGAGGACGGCGATCTGGGTCCGGTCGCCGCGCTGGCGTACCGCCATCACCCGGTCGACGGCCTCCCGGCGGGCCAGGAACTCCGACTCGCTGAGGATCGGCGGCCGGGTCCGGCGCTGCTCGCGGCCGTCGCGGCGGCGCTGGCGCTTGGCCTCCAGGCGGGTCGAGCCGGAGACGCCCTGCACCTCGTCGACGGTCTTGCGCGGCTCGCGGATCTTGACGACGGTCGGCACGCCGTCGTCGGCACCGGCCTCGACGTCGCCAGCGCCCCGGCGACGGCGACGCCGGCGACGGCGGGTCAGCGCGTCGCCGCCCTCGGCCTCCTCGTCCTCCTCGCCTTCGGCCTCTTCCGCCTCGGCCTGCGCGGCCTCCTCGGCCTCCTCGTCCTCGATGTCCTCCGCGCCGCCCTTGCCCCGGCCGCGGCCCCGGCGGCCCCGACGGCGGCGACGGCGGGCGGCGGTCTCCTCGTCCTCGTCCTCTTCCTCGTCCTCGGCGGCCTCCTCGGCCTCCTCGGTCGGCTCCTCCTCGGCCTCGACGGCCTCGGCCACCTCGACGTCGCGGCGGCCGCGCCGGCGGCGGCGGGTCGGCTCGGCCGGCTCCTCCTCGGCGGCGGGCTCCACGGCGGCCGGGGCGGGCGTGACGACCCGGGCCAGCGGGATCTCCTCTGGCTGCGGGGCCATGAAGAGCACGGTGGGCGCGGAGAGCGCGGCCCGCCGGCGGCGGGTGCGCGGCTCCGGCTCGGCGGCGGGCTCCTCCTCGGCGGCCGGTTCCGCTGCGGGCGCGGCACCCGGCGGCACCTCGCCGGCGCGGGTCTCCGCGCCGCCGACCGTGACGGGCGGGGCGGCGGCGCCGAACTCGGTGCCGGCCTTCGGCTCGGCCCCTGCGGGCTGCTCGGCCCCGCCGGGCGCGGCCTGGGCGGCCTCGTCACCGGCGGCCGGCTCGGCGGCGCCGGCCGGGGTCTCCGCGGCCGGCTCGGCCGCCGCGGGGGCGGCCTTCTTCCGGCGGGCACGGGTGGCCTTGACCGGCTTCGCCGCCTCGGCGGGGGACTCCTCTACCGGGACCGCGGGCTCCCCGGCGGCCTGTGCCGTGGGCTCCTCGGCCGGCGCCGCGGACTCCCCGGCGGCCTTGGCGGTGGTGGCCTTGCGGCGGCGGCGCGTCGCCTTCGGGGCGGCGTCGAGGTCGCCGGAGACCGGGGCGAGCACCTCGGCCTGGGGCGCCTCGGCGCTGCCCGGCACGGCCTCGGTCGACGCCTCCACCGGCGCGTCGGTCTGCTCGGGCTGGTTCAGGGGCGCGGCGCGGCGCCGGGTGGTACGGCGTCGGGCGGGCGCGACCGGGGCCTGTCCCGCCTCGGTGGCTCCGGCGTCCGCCATGCCGACGGCGGCGTTCTCCGCCCCGGCGGTGCTCCCCGCCTCGGTGGCGCTGCTCGCGCCGGTGGCGTTCTCGGTGGTGCTGTTGTCAGCGGTCTCGTCGGCCGGCTGTGAACCGGTCCGTTCGCCGCCCTCGGGCTCGTTCTCGAGCATGGACGTTCTCCAGTTCTGGCTGCCCCGGGCGCGGGTGAGCGCTGCCACGCAGGGTTGCCGCAAAAGTGTTTCCGCCGGGCGCGCAGGGTGCGCGACCGCCGAAGTCTGCCTGCCTGAACGCCGACCGTCGGTCAGCGTTCACCGATGGTTGCCCCGTCGCGGTCCGCGTCCAACGGATCCGCGATCGCACCCTGCGCGGTCAACGTGCCCTGTGCCAGCCGGATCACCCTCGGGGAGACCGGCGGCTCCAGGTCGGCCACCACGCGGAGGCCGGAAAGGACGTCATCGGGCCGCACTGCGGGGGTGACCTGCCGCACGACCAGTTCGAGTATCGCACACGGTACGGCCGGGACCCCGGAAGGCGTCTCCGTCAACGCCGCAACATCGATGCGAATCACTGCCGATCGGGCGTCGAAGGTGCGCCGGCCCTGTTTGGTCATCCGCTCGACGAGCACCTCGTCCGCGGCCGTGAAGGCGGAAACCGCCCGTTCCAGGACGGCGGGGTCGACCTCGGGCAGCTCGATCCGCCAGTGCGACGCCTCGATCCGGTCGGCAAGACTCCCGCCGCCGGCCACGACGGCGTCGAGCACGTCGAGCCCCGGCGAGAGCGCGGCGTCCAGCGCGGCGCGCAGCTCCTGCGGGTCGACCGGCTCGCGGAGGCCGATCTCCAGGTATTCCGCCTCGCTCGCGACGCCGGTGGGGGCCGCGCTGGCGTACGAGATCTTGGGGTGCGGGGTGAAGCCCTGGGAGAAGGCGATCGGCACGCCGGCCCGGCGCAGCGCCCGCTCGAACGCCCGGGCGAAGTCCCGGTGCGACGTGAAGCGCAGCGGACCGCGCTTGGCGTACCGGATCCGGACGCGCTGGACGACCGGGGCCTGGCCGCCCTCTGGCTGTGGTTTCCTACTGATCGTCGTGCTCCTCGGTGTCAGAGACCGGCTGATCGTGAAGGCACCCGCGCGACAACGCGCGTGCCGCTGACGACAGCCGCATGATCAACCCGGTGCGCGGCGGGCGGCACGAGGGCGCCACCCGCCGCGCGCGGGCTACTGCTGGGCGCCGGTGGGGAGCTTCAGGCCGTTGATCGGGGTGAGCGGGAGGAGTTTCTTCCCGGTCGGGCCGATCTGGATCTCGGTGTCCATGGCGGGGCAGACGCCGCAGTCGAAACACGGGGTCCACCGGCAGTCGTCCTGCTCGTACTCGCTGAGCGAATCCTGCCAGTCCTGCCAGAGCCAGTCCTTGTCCAGGCCCGAGTCCAGGTGGTCCCAGGGCAGGACCTCCAACTCGTCACGCTCGCGGGTGGTGTACCAGTCGAGGTCGACCCCGAACTGCGGCAGCACCTCGGCCGCAGCCTCCACCCAGCGCTGGTAGGAGAAGTGCTCGCTCCAGCCGTCGAACCGGCCGCCGTTCTCCCAGACCTTGCGGATCACCGCGCCGACCCGGCGGTCGCCCCGGCTGAGCAGGCCCTCGATCAACGAGGGCTCGCCGTCGTGGTAGCGGAAGCCGATCGCCCGGCCCAGCGAGCGGTCCGAGTTGATCGCCTGCTTGAGCAGCTTGAGCCGCCCGTCGATGACCTCCGGCCGCTCCATGGACGCCCACTGGAACGGGGTGTGCGGCTTCGGCACGAAACCGCCGATGGAGACGGTGCAGCGGATGTCCTTGGACCCGGTGGCCGCCCGACCCGCCCTGATCACCTCGTGCGCCATGTCCGCGATCTCGAGGACGTCCTCGTCGGTCTCCGTGGGCAGGCCGCACATGAAGTAGAGCTTCACCTGCCGCCAGCCGTTCGTGTACGCGGTGACGACGGTGCGGATCAGGTCTTCCTTCGACACCATCTTGTTGATGACCTTGCGGATCCGCTCCGACCCGCCCTCCGGCGCGAAGGTCAGGCCGGTGCGCCGCCCGTTGCGGGACAGCTCCTGCGCGAGGTCGATGTTGAACGCGTCGACCCTGGTCGACGGCAGCGAGAGCGAGACGTTGGTGCCCTCGTACTGCTGGGCGAGGCCCGAGCACATGTCGCCGATCTCGGAGTGGTCGGCGGACGACAGCGACAGCAGGCCCACCTCGTGGAAGCCGGAGAACTCCAGCCCCTGCTGCACCATCTGCCCCACCGTGGTGATGGAGCGCTCGCGCACCGGCCGGGTGATCATGCCGGCCTGGCAGAACCGGCAGCCCCGGGTACAGCCCCGGAAGATCTCCACCGCGTACCGCTCGTGCACCGTCTCGGCGAGCGGCACCAGGGGCTTCTTCGGGTACGGCCAGGCGTCCAGGTCCATGGTCGTGCGCTTGTGCACCCGGAACGGCACGTCCGCCCGGTTCGGCACGACCCGCTGGATCCGGCCGTCGGGCAGGTAGTCCACGTCGTAGAAGCGCGGCACGTAGACGCTCTCGGTGCGGGCCAGGCGCAGCAGCAGTTCGTCGCGCCCGCCCGGGGAGCCCTCCGCCTTCCACTCCCGGACGATCGCGGTGATCTCCAGGACGGCCTCCTCGCCGTCGCCGAGCACGGCGGCGTCGACGAAGTCGGCGATGGGCTCCGGGTTGAACGCCGCGTGCCCGCCGGCCACGATCACCGGGTCGGCGTCGGTGCGTTCGGCGGCGAGCATCGGGATGCCGGCCAGGTCGATCGCGCTGAGCAGGTTGGTGTAGCCCAGCTCGGTGGAGAAGGAGATGCCGAACACGTCGAAGTCGCGCACCGAGCGGTGCGCGTCGACCGTGAACTGCGGCACGCCGTGGGCGCGCATCAGCTTCTCCAGGTCCGGCCAGACCGCGTACGTCCGCTCGGCGAGCACGTCGGGCAGCTCGTTGAGCACCTCGTAGAGGATCTGCACGCCCTGGTTGGGCAGGCCGACCTCGTAGGCGTCGGGATACATCAGCGCCCAGCGCACGGCCGCGGTGTCCCAGTCCTTGACCACCGCACCCAGCTCGCCACCGACGTACTGGATGGGCTTGGTCACCTGGGGCAGCAGCGGCTCCAGCCGGGGCCAGACGGAATTGGCCGCGACGGGACGCGGCGTGGTGGACGGGACGCTCATGATGCCCAAGGGTACGCGCCCCGCCGGCGGCGACCGCGCGGACGCCGCGCGCCGGTCGGTCGCCACGGCTTCCGACCGGACGTCGGCCCCGCCCCTGCCGCCCGAGCGGTGGCCGGGATCGCCGCGCTGGCGCGTCGGTACTAACCTCGGACCGGCGCGAGAGGAGATTGCCGCGATGCCGCAGCCGCAGCCGGGCCCGGACCGGCCGGCCGACGGGAGCATCCCGGGCCCGGACCAGGGCCGGGATCCGGCGGTCACCGAGGAGCACACGTCCTCCCCCGCAGCCGCCGCCACCGCCGGCCCCACGGGCCCGGAGGGCACCCGTGAGCTGCCCGTCGAGGGGTCGGAGGCGGCCGCGACCGACCGCGCCGACGCCGACGAAGCCGCCCCGCCGGACGCAGCCACCGCCCCGCCGGACGCCGCCACCCCGCCGGACGCAGCCACCGCCCCGCCGGACGCCGCCGCTCCCCGGGGCACCGCCACCGCCCCGGACGGCGCCCTCGCCAGCGGGCCGGAGGGACCCGACGCCGCCGGAGCGGAGGGCACCGCTGTCGCCGGTCCGGAGGGCACCCGCCCGCTCCCCGCCGACCGGCCCGCGACGGACCGCCCGACGGCCGGGCCGCAGGGCACCCGGATGCTCCCCGCCGACGAACCACCGACCGACCGCCCGACGGCCGGACCGCAGGGCACCCGCATGCTCCCCGCCGACGAGCAGCCGGCCGCGCCGCCCACACCCCGGTGGAGCGGCTCCGCGCCCGTCCCTCCTCCGCCGCCGCGCAAGCGGGCCTGGGGCGAGTCGGCCGAGCCCACGCCGGTGCCGCCGAGCCCGGCGGAGCCGCCCGAGCACCGCACCCCGGTGGACCCGTGGGCCGGCGCGGACACCGGCGGGTGGGACCTGCCGGCGGCCGAACTGCCGCCGCTGCCACCGACGCTGCCGTACCCGGCCGCGCCGCCGGCCCGGTCACACCCCGCGCCGCCGGCACCGCCCGTCCGCTCCCCTGCGCCGCCGCCCCCGCCGCGTTCCGCCCCGCCGCCGGTCGCCTACCCGGTGTCGCCGCCGCCGGTCGCGCACCCGTCCCCGCCGCCGGTCGCCTACCCGGTGTCGCCGCCGCCGGTCGCGCACCCGTCCCCGCCGCCGGTCTCCCGGGCACCCGTCCCGGTGCGGCCGGCGCCTGCACCGCCCCCGCCGCCCCCGCCGCCGAGGCAGCGGCGGGCGAATACGGCGCCGGCCGGGCCGCCGCCCGGCTTCCAGGCCCCCAAGGGGTACGTCCCGGTCGCCGTCCGCAAGCGTCGCCGCTGGCCGTGGGTGCTGCTGCTCACCCTGGCCTGCTGCTGCGGCTGCCCGGCCTACTACGGGACGCCGATGGTCACGCAGTACCCGGCCAGCGCCGCCCTGCCCGCCGAGGTGGCCGACCTGCGGCTGCGCGACGACAGCCGCAGCAAGGAGACCGCCAGGCAGCTGGAGGCGGAGGTACGCAAGGCGCACTGGCTGGCCGAGGACACCTTCGCCGGCGTCTACGGCACGCCCGGCGGCAAGCGGGTGACGGTCTTCGGCGGCACCGGTTTCCGGTTCACCCCCGAGTCGGACGCGCAGGACGAGATCACCCGGCTCACCGAGCAGTACTCCCTCGGCGAGGCGCAGGAGGTCGACACCGGCGTACGCGGCCGGCACGAGCGCTGCGCGGTGGGCCGCGTCGACGGCGACGACGTGGTGGTCTGCACCTCCGTCGACCACGGCAGCATCGCCACCGCGGTCTTCACCCGGCTCTCCGTCGACGACAGCGCCGCCCTGCTCGGCACCCTGCGGGAGCGGATCGTCACCCCCAAGCAGGGCTGAGCAGGGCCTTCTTCCCCCCGGATAGCCGGTTCCCGGGGGACAATCCGGGCATGTCACGGCGTTGGCTCTTCGCCGATCAGCTGGGGCCGCATTCGTCGACGACCGCCGCCAGCCGGTGCTGCTGATCGAGTCGAAGGCGGTCTTCCGGCGCCGCGCGTTCCACCGGCAGAAGGCGCACCTGATCCTCTCCGCCCTGCGTCACCGGGCGGCGGAGCTGGGCGACCAGGCGATCTTCCTGCGCACCGAGACCTACCGGGAGGGGCTGCGCAAGGTACGCGAGCCGCTGGACGTGTGTCACCCGACCTCGCGCGCCGCCCTGGAGTTCGTCCGCGGCCTGGACCGGGTCACCGTGCTGCCGCCGCGCGGCTTCGTGACCGCCCTGGACGACTTCGCGCGGTGGGCGGACGCGAAGCGGGGCGCGCTGCGGATGGAGGCGTTCTACCGGTTCGCCCGCGAGCACCACCGGGTGCTGGTCGACTCCGACGATCCGGTCGGCGGCCGGTGGAGCCTGGACGTCGAGAACCGGCGGCCGCCGCCGAAGGGGACCGAACGCCTGGAGACGCCGACGCGGTGCAGGCGCACTGCCTGTCGGACGTCCTGGCCGACCTGCGCGACCACGGCTGGGTGCACCACATCCCGCGGCTGATGGTGCTCGGCAACTACGGGCTGCGGCGCGGCTGGCGCCCGGCCGCGATGGTGGACTTCTTCCACCGCAGCTTCGTCGACGGCTACGTCTGGGTGATGACGGTCAACGTCGTCGGCATGAGCCAGTACGCCGACCTCGGCCGGATGAGCACGAAGCCGTACGTCTCCGGCGGCGCGTACGTCAACCGGATGAGCGACTACTGCGGCGGCTGCCGGTACGACCCGAAGAAGCGGCTCGGCGAGCAGGCGTGCCCGTACACCGCCGGCTACTGGGCCTTCCTGGCCCGCAGCCGCGACCGGATCCCGCCCAACGCGCGGATGGCCCGCGCCATCGCCCAGCTCGGCAGGCTCGGCGACGTGGACGACGTCGTGCGCCAGGAGAAGCGGCGCGGCGACGCCGCACCGTCACAGCTCAGCCGGCGCCCGGCTCGCCGGCGAGCGGCGGCTGCGCGCGGGGCGGGGCGTAGCGGGGCACGTACTCCTGGCCGGTGAGCTTCTGGATCTCGGTCATGATCTCGTCGGTGATCTCCCGCAGCGATGTGCGGTCGTCCGGCCGGCCGGTGAAGTCCAGCGGCTTGCCGAACCGTACGGTGATCTTGGCGCGGCCGGGACGGGGCACCCGGGTGCCGATGGGCTGGGCCTTGTCGGTGCCGATCATGCCGACCGGGATGACCGGCACGCCGGCCGCCACCGCCAGCCGGGCCGCGCCGGTGCGCCCCCGGTAGAGCCGGCCGTCCGGCGAGCGGGTCCCCTCGGGATAGACGGCGACCAGGTCGCCGGCCTTGAGCACCGGGATGGCGGCGTCGAACGCGGCCAGCGCCGCCCGGCCGCCGGCCCGCTCGACCGGGATGGCCCCCAGGCCGGTGAGCACGAACTTGGAGAAGGCGCCCTTCGGGCCGGTGCCCTTGAAGTACTCCGACTTGGCCCAGAACGCCAGGTGCCGGGGCACGACCGTGCCGAGGAAGAGCTCGTCGGCGACGGAGAGGTGGTTGCCCGCGAAGATCGCACCACCGGTCTCCGGGATGTGCTCCAACCCCTCCACGGTCGGACGGAAGGCCAACCGGAGCGCGGGCGCCACGGTGAGCTTGCCGATGGTGTAGAGCAGGGGCACTGGTCCTCCGGCGGATCGTGTGCGGGCAGGCGGTGTCACCGTAGCGGACGGGTCCACGTGGCCCCGCGCGGGAGGCGGGGCCGACCGGCTGGTGAGCGGGCCTGTCGGGCGCGGGCGGGGCGGGTGGCGGCGGCCCGGCGGAGCACGCCGGACCGCCACCGTCTCAATGCCTCATACCCGCCGGACGGCGACCGTCACCCGGTCGCCCTCGCCGACCTCGCCGGTGAAGCCCGCCACCCCGTCGGCGAAGTCGACGGTGTCGGCCAGCACCTCCCGGGCGACGAAGTCGGTGTACTCGGCCACCGCCGCGCGCACCTCCTCGGAGGCCGACAGCAGCAGCGCGATCCGGTCGGAGACGTCCAGGTCGGCGTCCCGGCGGGCCTGCTGCACCACCCGGACGACGTCCCGCGCCAGCCCCTCGGCGGCCAGCTCGGGGGTGACCTCCGTGTCCAGCACGACCACGCCCTCGCCGCCGGGCAGCGGCGCGGAGTGTTCGGCGTCGGCGGCGACCAGGCGCAGCTCGTACTCGCCCTCGGCGAGGGTGACGCCGGCGGCCACCGGGGCGCCGTCGACCAGCTCCCACTCGCCCGCCTTGACCGCCTTGATGACCTGCTGGACCTGCTTGCCGACCCGGGGGCCGAGCGCGCGCGGCACCACCGTCAGCACCTGCTGGCAGTACGCGGACACCTCGCCGGTGAACTCCACCGCCTTCACGTTGACCTCGTCGGCGACCAGGTCGGCGAAGGGCCGCAGCTGCTCCGCCGCCGGGGATGCGACGGTCAGCTTCGACAGCGGCAGCCGCACCCGCAGCCCCTTGGCCTTGCGCAGCGACAGCGCCGCCGAGGCGACCGCCCGGGTGGCGTCCATCGCGGCGACCAGCTCGTGGTCGGCGGGGAACAGCGCCGCGTCCGGCCAGTCGGTCAGGTGCACCGACCGCTCGCCGGTCAGCCCGCGCCAGATCTCCTCCGCGGTCAGCGGCGCCAGCGGCGCCACCACCCGGCACAGCGTCTCCAGCACCGTCCAGAGCGTGTCGAACGCGTCCACGTCACCGGACCAGAACCGGTCCCGGGAGCGCCGCACGTACCAGTTGGTCAGCGCGTCCAGGAAGGACCGCACGGTGGCGCAGGCGCCGGAGATGTCGTACGCGTCCATCTGCGCGCCGACGGTCGACACCAGCTCGTTCGTCTTCGCCAGCACGTACCGGTCGAGTAGGTGGGTGCTGTCGGTGCGCCGCTGCGCCCGGTGCCCGTCCGCGTTGGCGTAGAGCGAGAAGAAGTACCAGACGTTCCACAGCGGCAGCAGCACCTGCCGGACGGCGTCCCGGATGCCCGCCTCGGTGACCGCCATGTCACCGCCGCGCAGCACCGGCGAGGACATCAGCATCCAGCGCATCGCGTCCGAGCCGTACGAGTCGAAGACGTGGTAGACGTCCGGGTAGTTGCGCAGGCTCTTGGACATCTTGCGCCCGTCGGAGCCGAGCAGGATGCCGTGGCTGAGGCAGTTGCGGAACGCCGGCCGGTCGAACAGCGCGGTGGCCAGCACGTGCATGGTGTAGAACCAGCCGCGGGTCTGCCCGATGTACTCGACGATGAAGTCGCCCGGGTAGTGGTGCTCGAACCAGTCGCGGTTCTCGAACGGGTAGTGCACCTGGGCGAACGGCATCGAGCCGGACTCGAACCAGCAGTCCAGCACCTCCGGCACCCGGCGCATCATGGACTTCCCCGTCGGGTCGTCCGGGTTGGGGCGGACCAGCTCGTCCACCGCCGGCCGGTGCAGGTCGGTCAGGCGTACGCCGAAGTCCCGCTCGATCTCCTCCAGCGAGCCGTAGACGTCCAGCCGCGGGTGGTTCGGGTCGTCGGACTTCCAGACCGGGATCGGCGAACCCCAGAACCGGTTCCGGCTGATCGACCAGTCGCGGGCGTTGGCCAGCCACTTGCCGAACGAGCCGTCCTTGATGTGCCCCGGGGTCCAGTTGATCTGCTGGTTCAGCTCGACCATCCGGTCCTTGAACTGCGTCACCGCGACGAACCACGACGACACCGCCTTGTAGACCAGCGGGGTGTCGCAGCGCCAGCAGTGCGGGTAGGAGTGGGTGTAGGTGTCCTGCTTGAGCACCACCCCCCGCTCCTTCAGCTCCCGGATCACCGGCTTGTTGACGTCGAAGACCTGCTCGCCCTGGTACGGCGGGACCAGCGCGGTGAAGCGGGTGTGGTCGTCCACCGTGACGATGGTCGGGATGCCGGCGGCGTTGCAGGTGTTCTGGTCGTCCTCGCCGAAGGCCGGGGCCAGGTGCACGATCCCGGTGCCGTCCTCGGTGGTGACGAACTCCGCGCCGAGCACCTGGTAGGCGTTCGGGCCCGCCTGCTCGACGAGGAAGTCGAACAGCGGGGTGTAGCGGCGGCCGACGAGGTCGCGGCCGGAGACGGTGCCGACCTGCGCGTACCCCTCCAGCTCCTTGGCGTACGCGGCCAGCCGGGCCGCCCCGACGACGTACCGCTGCCCGTCGCGCTCCAGCACCGCGTACTCGATGTCGGGGCCGACGGCGAGCGCGAGGTTGGACGGCAGGGTCCACGGCGTGGTGGTCCAGACGCCGAGCCGCACCGGCCCGCGCACCAGCTCCGGCGCGCTCTCGTCGGGGGTCAACCCGAACCACACCGACAGCGTCGGGTCGTGCCGGTCCCGGTAAACGTCGTCCATCCGGGTCTCGGTGTTCGACAGCGGCGTCTCGCAGCGCCAGCAGTACGCCAGCACCCGGAAGCCCTCGTAGACCAGACCCTTGTCGTGCAGGGTCTTGAAGGCCCACATGACGCTTTCCATGTAGTCCAGGTCGAGGGTCTTGTAGTCGTCGGCGAAGTCGACCCAGCGGGCCTGCCGCGTGACGTAGCGCTCCCAGTCCTGGGTGAACTCCAGCACCGAGGTGCGGCACGCCTCGTTGAACCGGGCCACGCCCAGGTCGAGGATCTCCGCCTTGCTGGTGATGCCGAGCTGCTTCTCGGCGACCACCTCGGCGGGCAGGCCGTGGCAGTCCCAGCCGAAGCGCCGCTCCACCCGGCGCCCGCGCATCGTCTGGTAGCGCGGCACCACGTCCTTGACGTAGCCGGTGAAGAGGTGGCCGTAGTGCGGCAGGCCGTTGGCGAACGGCGGGCCGTCGTAGAAGACGTACTCGTTCTTGCCGTCCGTGCCGGCAGGACGGGCCTCGACGCTGGCCTCGAAGGTCTTGTCGGCCGTCCAGTGCTCCAGGACCCGGCGTTCGACCGCGGGCAGGTCCGGGCTCGCCGGGACGGCGGCGGTCGGGTCGTGCAACGGATAGGCCATCGGGGGTCGCTCTCCTCGCGCAGCTCACGGTCGTGGGTCTGCGAGGACGAGCCGATCCGGTACGCCGTGCCGGCGCCCCGGGTGGCCCGCGGTACCACCCCGCTTGGCGGTCAGGATCGACCGCCCGCTCGTTGGCCGGCTGTGACGGGCCGGACCCGTCCGGTTCTACTGGGCCGGTCACCCGGCTGTTCTTCCGGAGGCTCGCCGGTGATGGCCGGGTCATCGCCTTACAGCCGTCAAGGTTACCCGACCGCCCGCCGGGATCGCCGCCGAGTAACGGCGGCGGCTCGTGGCGCCGCCGCTCGCCGCCGAACTGGCGGTCGGCGCCGGGTACGCGGTGCTCGCCGCCGTGCTGCTGAAGGTCTTCGAGGCCGAGAGCCGCCGGGCCTCCCTCGACACCCTCTGATCCCACCCGCGTCGACCATGAGGCTGTCGCGGTACCCCAGGCGGGTGGTGGCGACCGCCTCATGGTCGACCGACGGACGGCGAGGTCAGCGGGTCGGGGCGGGCAGGGTGGTCGTCCAGAGGGAGACCCCGTCGCGGTCGCGCAGGTGGACGGTGAAGGCGCCGGACGCGCCGTCGACGGCGACCTCGCCGAAGTGTTGGAAGCCCTCGGCCGGGGAGGTGTTGGCCCGCGGCGGGGCGTTGACGAAGACCGCCTTCGGGCCGAACGTGCCGTCCAGGGCGTTCGGGCCGAACGCGCCGGCGTGCGCCGGCCCCGAGACGAACTCCCAGAACGGGGTGAACTCGGCGACCGACGCCCGGGCCGGGTCGTAGTGGTGCGCGGCGGTGTAGTGCACGTCGGCGGTGAGGAAGACGATCCCGGTCACCCCGGCCCGGTGCGCCGCGCCGAGCACCTGCGCGAACTCCAACTCGCGCCCGGCCGGCGCGCCCGGGTCACCCTGCGCGACGCCCTCCTGGGCGGCGGCGCCGTCCGGCACCACCAGCCCGATCGGCAGGTCGGCGGCGATCACCTTCCAGGTGGCCCGGGACCGGGTCAGTTCCCGGACCAGCCACTCCCGCTGTTCCCGGCCGAGCAGCCCGCGCGCCGGGTCGGCGTAGGTGTTGCCGTCGTTGGGGTCCTTCCAGGTCCGCATGTCCAGCACGAAGACGTCCAGCCGCGACCCGTACGACATCCGCCGGTACCGCGGCCCGTCGACCGGCGCCGGCAGCCACTCGTCGAACGCCTGCCGGGCCCGGGCGGCGAGCACGTCGACGCGGCGCTCGGTGTACCGCGCGTCGGTCAGGATCTCCCCCGGGTACCAGTTGTTGGTCACCTCGTGGTCGTCCCACTGGTTGATCTGCGGCACCTCCGCGACGAACGCGCGCAGGTGCTCGTCGAGCAGGTTGTACGCGAACTGCCCCCGGTACTCGGCCAACGTCTCGGCGACCTTGCTCTTCTCCGGGGTGACCAGGTTGCGCCAGACCCGCCCGTCGGGCAGGGTCACCGTCTCGGCGAGCGGGCCGTCGGCGTAGACGGTGTCGCCGCTGCACAGGAAGAAGTCGGGCCGGGTGGCCCGCATGGCCCGGAAGATCGACATGCCGCCGAAGTCCGGGGCGATTCCCCAGCCCTGCCCGGCGATGTCACCGGTCCAGACGAACCGGACGTCCCGACGGTCGTGCCGGCCGGGAGCGGTGGTCAGCGCGCCGGTCACCGGTTCGCTGACCAGCCCCGGCCGGTCCAGGCTCTCCACCCGGACCCGGTAGTGCAGCCGCTCGCCACCGGGCAACCCGCGCAGCCGCACCTTGCCGGTGAAGTCGCCGGTCGGGTCGAGCACCGGTCCGCGTACCCGCCGGGCACCGCGGAAGTCCGGCCGGCGGCTCACCTCCACCAGCATCCGACCGGGGCGGTCGGCGCGGGTCCAGACCAGCGCCGAGTCCGCGGTCACGTCACCGCTCTGCACGCCGTGGGTGAGCACCGGTCGGCCGGCCGGCCGCCAGGCCGGTGCGGCGGGCGCGGCGGGCGCGCCGAGCAGGGCGCCGCCCGCGACACCGGCACCTGCGATCAGGCTGGCGCGCAGCAACGTACGTCGGTCAAGTTCGGTCATCGTTCCTCCCGGATCGGGGACTGCCCCCGTGGGTCTACCGGGCGGAGATGACCGGCGGCGGCGTGCCGGGTGACCGGGGCCGGAACTCCGGTTGTCCGGGGTGGTCCGGCCGGCATGACCGGCGTCACAGGCCCGGACCGTCACGCCGGACCCCCGCCGTGTCGTCGTGTCGGTGTTACCACCACGGATCAGGGAGGTTGTCATGCAGCGGATCAACGCGGCCGAGGTGGCGCCGGAGGCGTACCACGCCGTGCTGGGGCTGGAGAAGTACGTCCGGGCCAACGTCGACCACACCGTGCTCCACCTGGTGAAGCTCCGGGCGTCGATGCTGAACGGCTGCGCGTTCTGCGCCGACATGCACAGCCGGGACGCGCTCGCCGAGGGCGAGTCGAGCCGGCGGCTCTTCGCGGTCTCCACCTGGCGGGAGGCGCCCTTCTTCGACGAGCGGGAGCGGACCGCGCTGGCGCTCACCGACGCGGTGACCCGCCTCGGCGAGCACGGGGTGCCCGACGAGGTCTGGGACGCGGCGGCGAAGGTGTGGCCCGAGAAGGAGCTGGTCGACCTGCTGATGGCCATCGCGACAATCAACGTGTGGAACCGCATCGCCGTGACCTGCCGGAACGAGCTCCCGACGGACGTGTGACGATCACCGACGCGACGCAGGCGGCCGGTGCGCTCGAGGCGCACCGGCCGATGCTGCTCGGCCTGGCGTACCGCCTGCTCGGCAGCCGGCACGACGCGGAGGACGTGCTCCAGGAGGCGTACCTGCGCTGGCTGGGGGCGGACCGGGCGGCGGTCATCGAGCCGCGCCGCTACCTGTCCCGGGTGGTCACCCACCTGGCGCTGGACCGGCTGCGCGCCCGCCGGGCCGCCCGGGAGACGTACGTCGGGCCGTGGCTGCCCGAGCCGGTGCCGACCGTGCCGTCACCGTTCGGGCCGCTGGACTCCGTCGAGCTGCGCGACTCGCTCTCCACCGCCCTGCTGCACCTGCTGGAACGCCTCACCCCGCCGGAGCGCGCGGTCTACGTGCTGCACACCGCCTTCGACCTGCCGTACGCCGAGATCGCGGAGATCCTGGACCGGTCGGTGGCGGACTGCCGGCAGCTGCACCACCGGGCGGTGGCCCGGATCGGGCAGGACCGGCGGCGGTTCACCGCCGGCCGGGCCGAGCAGGAACGGCTGCTGGACGCCTTCCTCGCCGCCGCCCGCGACGGTGACCTGGCCACGCTGACCGGGCTGGTGGCGAGGGACGCCACCGCCTGGACCGACGGCGGCGGCCGGGTCAAAGCGGCGCGCAACCCCGTCACCGGCGCCGACCGGGTCGCCCGCTTCTTCGCCGGCCTGTACGGCCCGGGCCGGCACTTCACCGCGCGCCGGCTGGAACTCAACGGCCAGCCGGCCGCCCTGATCATCCGCCCCGACGGCGGCAGGTACGCGCTGACCCTGGGCGCGTCCGGCGGCCGGATCACCGGGTTCTACGTGGTCGGCAACCCCGACAAGCTGCCGTGGACGCCCTGACCGGACGGTCGTGCCGGTCGACAGCCTGGACCCGTTGCGACGGGCGCCCTGACCGGACAGTCGTGCCGGTCGACGGCCTGGACCCGTTGCGACGGGCGCCCTGACCGGACGGTCGTGCCGGGTCCGGCACGACCGCTGCTCGCGGCGTCGGTCGGCCGTCAGCCCAGCTCGGGGAACCAGAGCGCGATCTCGCGCTTCGCGCTGTCCGGCGAGTCGGAGGCGTGCACCAGGTTCTCGCGGTTGGACAGCGAGAGGTCGCCGCGGATCGTGCCGGCCGCCGCCTTGCGCCCGTCGGTCGACCCGACCAGCCCGCGCACCACGTCGATGACCTGGTCGCCGGAGAGCACCAGCGCCACCAGCGGGCCGCCGGTCATGAAGTCCTTCAGCGGCGGGTAGAACGCCTTGTCCACGTGCTCGGCGTAGTGCTCGTCGGCCAGCGCGGCGTCCATGGTCCGGGACACCATCGCGTCGATCCGCAACCCCTTGCGCTCGAAGCGGGAGATCACCTCGCCGACCAGCCCGCGGCGGACCGCGTCGGGCTTGATCAGTACGAGGGTGCGCTCATCGGGGCTGCTGTTGGACACGCTGGGATCCTCCTGTGCGCGGAAGGCGGTCGGGCTGGGTACGGTCAGCCTAGCGACCCGGTCCCGGCGCCGGCGCGGCGGCCGGTCTTTCCCCCGGCGGCCGATCCGGCCTAGCCTGGCCCTTGACCCCCGGGAGGTCCACAGTGGCGAATGGCGGGAACCGGCCCATCGCGCCGGTACGCAAGCTGATCGCCGCGGTGCTCGGCACCGTGGCCACCTTCGTGATCCTCTTCGGGCTGGGCATGACCAGCTGGGCGATCGTGGCGCTCGGGGTCGCCCTGCTGGTGCTGGCCATCGCGCTGGCCACCGTGCGCGGCGGCGGGCGCACGTGGGTGGTCGGCGTGGGCCACGTGCACAGCGCCTCCGAGCCGCCCACCCAGTACGCCTTCGGCCGATGCGAGCTGCAACTGGTGATCGACGCGCCGGGGCTGCCGCCCCGGTCCAAGAAGATCATCGAGCCGCGGGTGCCGGTGGCGAAGTGGCCGTCGCTGGGGCAGACGCTGCCGATCCGGGTGGCCCTGGACGACCAGCGGCACGTCCGGGTGCTCTGGGACGAGGTGCCCACCCACGCCGAGTCCGCCGCCGCCGTCGCCGCCGACCTCCCACCCGAGTACGCGGGCCCGGATCCGCTGGACGACGTGCTGCTCCAGCAGGAGGCGCCGCCGTGGGCCGACCGTGCGCCGGACGACGACCTCCGGGACGACTTCCGCGAGCCGCTGGTCGACCCGCTGGGCGATCCACTCGGCGATCCACTCGGTGGGGAGCCCGTCAGGCGCCCGGAGGAGCGCGAGCCCGTCGTGGTGCACCAGCGCCCCGGCGGGCCGGTCGTGCTGGAGGGCACCCTCGTCGAGCAGTCCACGACCGGCACCCTGCCACGCCGGGCCACCCCGACACCCCGCCCGCCGGCCGAGGAGCGGTTCGACCCGCCGGCCCCGGCCGGCGGGCGCACCGACCCGCCCGCGCCGGCGGAGCCGCTCGACCCACTCGACCTGCCCCTGGACGACCCGATCCCGCGCCGGGACCGGGCGCGGGAGGAGCGGATCAGCCCGGAGGAACTGGACGAGGCGATCTTCGGCCCCGAGGCGACCACCGGCGCCGACGACAGGACCGCCGGGGTCGCGGAGGACGAGGACGACCTCGGCGCGCCGATCGCCGGGGTGGGCCTGACGCTGCTGGTCACCGACCTGCCACGCTCGCTGGCCTTCTACCGGGACCTGGGCTTCACCGAGGTCGACCGGGGCTCCGGCAACGCCGTCCTCGCCTCCGGGACGACCCGGCTGGTGCTGCGGGAGGTGACCGAGGCGGCGCCGATCAGCCGCCGCCTGGTGCACGTCAACCTCGAGGTGGACGACATCGACTCCGCGTACGAGCGGTTGCGCGGGTCCGGCGTCCGGTTCACGTACGCCCCCCGGGTGGTCAACCGGGGCACGAAGCTGGAGGTGTGGGCGGCCGCGTTCCGCGACCCGGACGGCCACGGCATCGCCCTCACCCAGTGGCGCGAACGCGCCGACGCCTGACCCCGCCGACGGGCTGACGATGGCGGGCCAGCCCGTCAGCCCGTCAGCCCGTCAGCCGAGGATGACCCGGCGGACGTGCAGGGCGTAGACCCAGACCAGGGCGAAGACGACGCCCAGCGCGAGCAGCGACCAGTGCAGCAGGCCGGCCAGCATCAGCAGTCCCTGCAGGACGGTGCCGGCGTGCCAGGCCCACGGCCGGCGCATCATGCCGGCCAGCAGCACCGCCGCCACGGCCAGCGCCAGGACCGCGCCGATCGCCGCGCCGCCCAGGTCGCCGCCGACCATGCGGATCGGCTGGATGGCCAGGACCAGCACCAGCGCCTCCAGGATCAGCGTGCCGGCCCCCAGCCCGCGCACCGCCCGCTCCGGGTTCCGCAGCCCGGACCGTCGCGGCCCACCCGCCGGCGGACGGCCCGGGTCGCCCCCGGCGGCCGTACCCTCCGGGCGGTCGTCGCCCGCGGTGCCCCGCACCGGGCCGGTCATCGCTTCAGCAGCCGGCGGGCGTCGGCCACGGTCACCACCGATCCGGTGACCAACACCCCGACCCCGCTCAGCTCCCCCGGTACGTCCTCCTCGGCCATCGCCACCGCCGTCTCGATCGCGTCCGGCATCTCCTCGGCGACCTCGACCCGGTCGGGGCCGAAGACCTCGGCGGCCAGCGCGGCGAGTTCCCGGGCCGGCATCGCCCGGGGCGAGCTGTTCCGGGTCACCACGACCTGGTCGACCACCGGCTCCAGCAGTTCCAGCAGGCTGGCCGCGTCCTTGTCGCCGAGGACGCCGACGACCGCCACCAGCTTGCTGAACGCGAACTCCTCCTGTAGCGCGGTCACCGTGGCGGCCATGCCGTGCGGGTTGTGCGCGCCGTCGAGCAGGATGGTCGGCGCGCTGCGTACCCGCTCCAGGCGGCCGGGCGAGGTGGCCGTGGCGAACCCCTCCCGGACGGTCTCGACGTCGAGCTGCCGCTTCGCGCCCGCGCCGAGGAACGCCTCCACCGCCGCCAACGCCATCGCCGCGTTCTGCGCCTGGTGGGCGCCGTGCAGCGGGATGAAGACCTCCTCGTAGACGCCGCCGAGGCCCTGCAGGGTGAGCACCTGCCCGCCGACGGCGACCGCCCGCCGGAGCACCCCGAACTCGGAGCCCTCCCGGGCGATCGTCGCGCCGACCTCGGCGCAGCGTTCCAGGATCGGCCGGGCCGCCTCCTCCTCCTGCGCGGCGGAGATGACCGTCGCGCCGGAGTGGACGATGCCCGCCTTGGCCAGCGCGATGTCCTGGATCGTGTCGCCCAGCCACTCGGTGTGGTCCAGCCCGATCGGGGTGAGCACGCACACCCCGGCCTGGATCACGTTGGTCGCGTCCTCGGCGCCGCCCAGGCCCACCTCGACCACCGCCACGTCCACCGGGGCGTCGGCGAACGTCGCGAACGCCAGCGCGGTGGTCATGTCGAAGTACGTCAGCGGCTCCGCCGAGCGCTCGTCCATCAGCCGGGCCAGCGGCTCGACCTCCCGGTACGTGGCGGTGAACCGCTCCTCGCCCACCGGCTCGCCGTCCAGGCTGATCCGCTCCCGGACGGTCTCCAGGTGCGGGCTGGTGTAGCGGCCGGTGTGCAGCCCGAACGCCCGCAACAGCGAGTCGATCATCCGGGCCGTCGAGGTCTTGCCGTTGGTGCCGGTCAGGTGGATCGACGGGTACGCCCGCTGCGGGCTGCCGAGCAGGTCCAGCAGCGACTCGATCTTGTCCAGCTCGAAGGCCATGCGGGTGAACCCGCGGCCCGCCAGCTCGGCCTCGACGGCGGCGAAATCGGTGCGGTCGGTCACGAGGACAGCGCCTCCAGAGCGGCGTCGATGCGGACCAGGTCGGCCTCGGCGACGGCGAGGCGGTCGCGGATCTTGGCGACCACCGGTTCCGGCGCCTTGCCGACGAACGCGGGGTTGTCGAGCTTCGCCCGGGCCTGCGCGGCCTCCTTCTCGGCGGCCGCCCGGTCCTTGGTGAGCCGGGCCCGCTCGGCGGCCACGTCGATCGACCCCCGGGTGTCCAGGGCCACGCTCACCTCGCCCGGCATGGCGAGGGTCGCGCTGGCCTGGAAGCCGTCGCCGGCCGGGTCCAGCCGCACCAGCGACCGGATGAGCGGCTCGTGCGCGGCGATGCCCGCGGCGGCCAGGCCGTCGAGCCGGGCGGCGACCCGCTGCGTCGGGCGCAGCCCCTGGTCCGAGCGGAACCGCCGGATCTCGGTCACCACCCGCTGGACGGTGCCGACCTCGGCCTCCGCGACGTCGTCGACGAGGGTACGGTCGGCCGCCGGCCAGGCGGCCGTCATCACCGTCTCGCCCCCCGTGAGCGCGATCCACAGTTCCTCGGTGACGAACGGGATGATCGGGTGCAGCAGCCGCAGCAGCTGGTCCAGCACGTGCCCGAGCACCCGGCGGGTGGCCTCGGCGGCCGCGCCCCCCTCGGCGAGCACCGGCTTGGTCAGCTCCACGTACCAGTCGCAGACGTCGTCCCAGGCGAAGTGGTACAGCAGGTCGCACACCTTCGCGAACTCGTACGCCTCGAACTGCTCGTCCACCTCGGCGGTGACGTGCGCCAGCCGGGACAGGATCCACCGGTCGACGGTCGAGAGCTGCTCGGCGGCCGGCAGCGGGCCGTCGGTGTGCGCGCCGTTCATCAGCGCGAAGCGGGTGGCGTTCCAGAGCTTGTTGCAGAAGTTGCGGGAGCCCTGGCACCACTCCTCGCTCACCGGCACGTCCTGCCCGGGGTTGCCGCCCCGGGCCAGGGTGAACCGGGTGGCGTCGGCGCCGAAGCGGTCGATCCAGTCCAGCGGATCGACCACGTTGCCGAACGACTTCGACATCTTCTTGCCGAACTGGTCGCGGACCATGCCGTGCAGGGCCACCACGTCGAACGGCTGCCGGCCGTCCATCGCGTACAGGCCGAACATCATCATCCGGGCGACCCAGAAGAAGAGGATGTCGTAGCCGGTGACCAGGACGCTCGTCGGATAGAACTTCGCCAGGTCAGGCGTCTGCTCGGGCCAGCCGAGCGTGGAGAACGGCCAGAGGGCGCTGGAGAACCAGGTGTCCAGGACGTCCTCGTCCTGACGCCAGCCGTCCCCGGCGGGCGGCGGCTCGTCCGGGCCGACACAGACGACCTCGCCGTCGGGGCCGTACCAGACGGGGATGCGGTGGCCCCACCACAGCTGCCGGGAGATGCACCAGTCGTGCATGTTGTCGACCCAGGCGAAGTACCGCTTGGCCAGCTCGGCGGGCTCGATCCGCACCCGCCCGTCGCGCACGGCGTCGCCGGCTGCCTTGGCCAGCGGTGAGGTGTTCACGAACCACTGCAGCGACAGCCGCGGCTCGACCGTCGTACGGCAGCGCGAGCAGTGGCCCACCGCGTGCACGTACGGGCGCTTCTCCGAGACGATCCGGCCCTGCTCGCGCAGGGCCGCGACGATCGCGGGGCGCGCCTCGAAGCGGTCCAGGCCCTCGAACGGCCCCGGCACGGTGATCACGCCGCGCTCGTCCATCACGGTGAGCGCGGGCAGGTCGTGGCGCTGGCCGATCTCGAAGTCGTTCGGGTCGTGCGCCGGGGTCACCTTCACCATGCCGGTGCCGAAGGACGGGTCGACGTGCGCGTCGGCCACGATCGGGATGCGCCGCCCGGTCAGCGGCAGCTCGACCTCGGTGCCGATCAGGTGCTGGTAGCGCTCGTCGTCCGGGTGCACCGCCACCGCCGTGTCGCCGAGCATCGTCTCCGCCCGGGTGGTGGCGACGACCACCTCGTCGCTGTAGCGGATCGAGACCAGCTCGCCGTCGTCGTCGGTGTGCTCCACCTCGATGTCCGACAGGGCGGTCAGGCACCGGGGACACCAGTTGATGATCCGGTTGGCCCGGTAGATCAGGCCGTCGTCGTACAACTTCTTGAAGATCGTCTGTACGGCGCGCGACAGCCCCTCGTCCATCGTGAAGCGCTCGCGGTCCCAGTCGACGGAGTCGCCGAGACGGCGCATCTGACCCAGGATGGCGCCGCCGGACTCGGCCTTCCACTGCCAGACCCGCTCGACGAACTGCTCCCGCCCCAGGTCGTGCCGGGACAGGCCCTGGCCGGCGAGCCGCCGCTCCACCACGTTCTGCGTGGCGATGCCGGCGTGGTCCATGCCCGGCAGCCAGAGCGCCTCGTAGCCCTGCATCCGCTTACGCCGCACCAGCGCGTCCTGCACCGTGTGGTCGAGGGCGTGGCCCATGTGCAGGGAGCCGGTGACGTTCGGCGGCGGGATGACGATGGTGAAGGGGGGCTTGTCGCTCTGCGCCGACGCCCGGAAGTGGCCGGCGGCTACCCAGTGCTCGTACCGTCGCTGCTCTACCTCGCCCGGCTGGTACTGGCCGGGCAGGGTCGGGGCGTCGGGGCGTCGGGCATCCAGTCTCTCGGTCACCCTGAAAGTCTACGGAGGGCTTCTCCGGACCCGACGTGCGCCACCTGCCGTTCGCGTACGGTGTCGGCTATGTCCGACGCACATCTCACCGAGCGGCCGGTCAACGACGGCTCCGAGCCGATCGACCTGACCGACGAGCCCATCCACCTCAGCAACCGGGACCCGGACCACGCCACCGGGCCGCGGGCGGGGCGGTCGCGGCGCCGGCGGGTGGCCTGGGCCGTGGCGGCGCTGGTCGGGCTCGCGGGCGCCGCCACCATCGGTACGGCCGGGTGGCGGGTGGCCCAGCAGAAGGACGCGGACCTGACCACCCCGGACCGGGTGGCGGGACTGGTCCGGGACGACAGCGAACGGGCCCGCAGCACGTCGGACTACCTGCGCAGCGGCTTCGCCGCCGACATCGACCTGGACAGCAGCTTCGGCACCGTCTACCGGGACCCGGCAAACGACAAGCGCTCGGTGCTCGTCTTCGGCGGCACGACGCTGCTCTGGCAGCCGGAGCGGGACCTGGACAGCCTGTTCGGCCTGCTGACCGATGAGACCGGCAAGGTGACGGGGCTGCGGGAGGTGCCTGCGGGCCGGCTGGGCGGCGTGATGAAGTGCGGCACCACCAGCGGCGACGGCGGCGACTTCGCCGTCTGCGGGTGGGCCGACCACGGCAGTGTCGTGATGGCGATGTTCCCCGGCCGCTCCGTCGACGACGCCGGCGGGCTGTTCCGCGAGATGCGCGAGGAGATACAGACCCGCAAGTGACGCCCGCCCCGCCTCCTTGTCCGGTCGTTGGTAGCTGAGGTGGTGGGGTGGGGACCTCTGCCTGAGCTCGTTCCCGTTTGTTGCGGTGTCGGGTGGGGGGGGGTGGGGTGCTGCCTGAGCGTTTGTTGCGGTGTCGGGTGGGGGGTGGGGGCGGGGCGGGCCCCGCCCCCGGGGGGGGGGGGGGTGTCCCCCCCCGGCCCCCCCCCCCCCCCCCCCACCCCCGTCGAGGTCAGCCGCCGCCCGCGCCTTCCCGGCCCGCGTTCGCGCCCATATTGCGGGGTCCGCGATAGCGCCCTTTCCCATGTCCGCAGGATGAGTCTTTCCGGTCCGCGGGTGTCTTTCTGGTCCGCGGGTGTCTTTCTGGTCTGCGGGTGCCTTCACCGTGCCCGCCGGAACGCCCTTCACGTCGGCGGACAACCCTCAGAGCGCGTTGAATAACCAGGTCAACTGGTGTTGAGGAGTCGGCCGGTCTTGTGACCTGGGGCCAGTTGCGTTGTCAGTCAAGGGTCCGGGCCATCCCGACAGAGTTCGGCCCCGTTTGGCGGAAACCGTGCCGCTCGTAGAGGCGGCGACCCGGCGGATCGGCGAGCAAGTTCACGAACGCACCGGGCGGCGCTTCCCGACGGATTGTCTCCAGTAACGCAGTCAGTACCGCGTCACCTATGCCCCGGCGCTGGTGCTCTGGCAATACAGCCATGTCGACCACGTGGAAGTACCACCCGCCATCGCCGAGCACCCGACCCATCCCTACCGTCGTGCCGCTCTCCTCGTGCAATACGTGCACCGCAGCCCAGCCACCCTGCACCGCGGCGGCAGCCTGATCGGGTCGACGCGGTGAGAGCCCAGATCGTTTGCGAAGGATTAGGTAGTCTCCGACCGTCGGTGGTCCATCGACCAACCGATAACCCGCCGGCAGGGCGGTAGGTGCTGTCATGACCGCTATGCTACAGCGCTCCTTACGAGATAGTGGTGGCCGCCGCTTGGACCGCGTACCTGCCTGCCGGTGACTGCCGCGAACGCGGCGGCGCCGGTAACCTACCCGCGCCGCGACATCGTCGACGCCATCCGCTACCTCGACACAGTTGCGTGTGGTCGACTTCCCGTCCTGGCGCACCGTCTACCACTACTTCCGCACCTGGACCCGCGACGGAACCTCACCCGGTTGCACGCTGGCCTGCGAACAGGTCCATACGAACGCCACCCCGAACAGCACGCCGCTATGGTCCAGTGGGCCATGGTCATCATCATGACCCGACGCCTCGCCCGATACCACAAGACCGGCCGACTCCAGGCCGCACTCAACACCAGCTGACCTGGTTATTCAACGCGCTCTCAAACGCGTTCAGGGCCACCCCGATTGGGGTGGCCCTGAACGAAAGATTGTCCGGCGGTGTCCTACTCTCCCACACCCTCCCGAGTGCAGTACCATCGGC